>NC_013235.1:5745223-6060298 GCF_000024365.1 Nakamurella multipartita DSM 44233 | reverse complement strand
CGCGGGCTTCCCACAAGAGTGAACGGGAAGCAAACAGGCCGGACGGCGTGTCGCGATCTTGCCGAGCGGGCGCGGTTTGACCCCTGCGCCCGGCTGTCCGTACTCTGGTGTCAACCGGTGATCGCCGGCCGGTTCGTGCTGCCCTCAGTGTGAGCGCATTTCCGTGCGCTCATCGCGGACGGCGGGGCCCGTCTCCGCCGATCACCAGTAGCCAGGTGGGCAAGCCAGTGGATGTAGGAGTAGATAGCCGTGAGCAAGCGTACTTTCCAGCCGAACAACCGGCGCCGGGCCAAGACCCACGGGTTCCGGCTGCGCATGCGGACCAGGGCCGGCCGCGCCATCCTGGCCGCTCGTCGTCGCAAGGGTCGCGCCGAGCTCTCGGCCTGACATCCGGTCAGGTCGGACTCGCCATGCTCCCTGCTGGCAGCCGCCTGCACACCTCCGAGCAGTTCGCCGCCGTGGTGCGGCGGGGCAGCCGGTCGGCCGCCCCGCGCTTGGTGGTGCATCTGTTGACCGAACACCGCCCGGGACCGCCTGCGGATCCCCGGGTGGGTTTTGTCGTCTCCGGCAAGGTCGGCAACGCGGTGGTCCGGCATCGGATCACCCGGCGGCTGCGGGCGTTGGTGCGCCCGCGGCTGGCGGAGCTGCCGCCGGGGACCGACGTGGTGGTGCGGGCGTTGCCGGCGGCCGCCGCGGCCAGCAGCGCCGAGCTGGGCGTCGACCTGGCATCGGCGCTGGCCGGGGCATTGCGGCGGGCCCGACGGGCACCCGGAGCGGCCCGGCCCGCCGGGGTCCGGCGATGATCCCCGTCCGGCGCTGGCCGGCCGAGCTGCTGGTCGCGCCGATCCGGTTCTACCAGCGCTTCATCACTCCGTATACGCCGGCCAGCTGCCGGTACTACCCGACCTGCAGTGCCTACGCGGTCACCGCGCTGCGCACCCGTGGCGCGGTGGTCGGGACCATCTTGACCATCTGGCGCCTGCTGCGGTGCAACCCGTGGAGCGAGGGCGGAATCGATCACGTCCCGGCGACCGGGCTGCGCCGGGAACGCGGCGACTCGGCCGGGAGTTCCACCAGCGAGCAGGACCTCGAGGCCGATCGGCCGGTCGATCCCGAGCCGGCCCCGCTCACCGACGATCCGTCCGACCCGCCCACTCCCCGCAATCGGGCAGACTTGTCCAGCGCGCCGCCGTCGCGGGGTGCGGACACAACGATCAGGAGATTTGCCGCGTGACATTCAACTTCTGGTCCCTGGACTACATCTACTACCCGGTGTCCGGGATCATGTGGGTCTGGCACAAGATCTTCGGCGCCGTTCTCGGCCCCGACCAGGCGATCACCTGGGTGCTCAGCGTGATCTTCCTGATCTTCACGCTGCGGGCGATCCTGTTCAAGCCGTTCATGAAGCAGATGGAATCGCAGCTCAAGATGCAGGCGATCCAGCCGCGGATGAAGCAGCTGCGCGAGAAGTACAAGGACGACAAGCAGCGGTTGTCCGAAGAGATGATGAAGCTGAACAAGGAGGCCGGGGTCAACCCCCTGGCGTCCTGCCTGCCGGCGTTGATCCAGGCGCCCGTCTTCATCGGTCTGTTCCACGTGCTGCGCATGTTCCAGCCGGTCAACGACGGTCCGGGCGGACCGAGCGTCTGGTTCTACCGCGAGAACGTCTACTTCTTCAACCACGCCGACGTGGTCTCCATGGGCGGCGCGAAGCTGCCCGGCGGTGCCCCGTTGGTCGGCTACATGACGATGCAGGCCGACCAGCTGGCCTTCATGGACGGCGTGCGGGAGGCCATCATCTGGTGGGGGGTGCCGCTGACCATCCTGGCCGGCATCGCCACCCACATGACCAGCCGTCGCTCGGTGGCTCGCCAGGCGCAGATGAACGTCGACGCCGCGGCCAACCCGCAGACGGCGATCATGAACAAGCTGATGCTGTACATGTTCCCGCTGTTCGTGATCTTCGGTGGTCCGTTCTTCCCGCTGGCCATCCTGTTCTACTGGCTGGCCAACAACTCGTGGACCTTCGGTCAGCTCTACGTCGCCCACCGCATCCAGGACCGCAAGGCGCTGGCCCAGGCCCAGGTGGTGGAAGAAGCCAAGGAAGCCAGCCGCTTCACCACGCCCAAGCCGGGTGCCCGGCCCAAGGGTTCGGCGAACCGGCCGGTGGTCACTCCGTCCAAGCTGACCGACCCGGCGGGCGAGGCGAGCGCGAACGGGACGGGTCCGGCAGCCACGAACGGCTCCCCGAACGGCAAGCCGAAGGGATCCGGGACTCCGGCCGCCGGTGACGGGGTGTCGATGACCAAGCCGGCCGGCGACAAGGCGGCCGGGGCGAAGCCAGCGCCCGGGGCGAAGCCGCGCGGCGGCCCGAAGAAGAAACGCTGAGCGAGCGGCCGGCGTTCATGACCGGCCGTGGGTGCGTTCCGCCCCACGGCCCGGTCCCATCACCAGCGTGGGCGGCCGATCCCGGGGGTACCGGGACGACCGTGAAGCAGAGGGAGAACCATGACTGACAACGCGACCACCCTGGTCACCGACCAGGCCGACGAGCAGACCGACGAGCAGACCGTCGACGGCGTCGGCCAGGAGCCGGCGATGACCAAACATGAGTTGCTGGTCGCCGAGGGCGACGCCGCCGGAGACTACCTGGAACGGCTGCTGGACATCCTGGACTTCGACGGCGACATCGACCTGGACGTCGAGGGCGAGCGCGCGGTCGTCTCCATCATCGGCGAGGGCGAGCTGAGCCGGCTGGTCGGCGACCACGGCGAGGTGCTGGACGCGCTGCAGGAACTGACCCGGCTGGCGGCGATGGCCGAGACCGGTCAGCGATCCCGACTGATGCTCGACATCGCCGGTTACCGGGCCCGTCGTCGGTCCGAGCTGGACGAGCTGGGCCGCACCCTGGCCGAGCAGGTCGTCGCGTCCGGCGAGCCCGTCCGGCTGTCCCCGATGAACCCGTTCGAGCGCAAGATCGTGCACGACGCGGTGGGTCGGATCGCCGGGGCGGAGTCCTCGAGCGAGGGCGAGGAGCCGCGACGCCGGGTCGTGATCAGCCCCACCGGCTGATCATGACGATTCGAACATATGTTCTAACAACGGCGGCCGGGCGGGTCAGGTGAGCGCCGCAGTGGGCGACGCGGCCGACGACGAGTCGGCCGGCGACGATCCGGTGGGGGCCCCGTCCCCGGCCGGTGATCTGGCCGACCTCGAGCCTGAGCCGCCCTCTGTCGTCGAGGTCTTCGGCGCCCAGGTCCAGACGGCCCGCGCCTACGCCCGGCTGCTGGCTACCGACGGGGTGATCCGCGGGCTGATCGGGCCCCGCGAGACCGACCGGCTCTGGACCCGGCACTTGCTCAACTGTGCCGCCCTGACCGACCTGATCCCCCACGGCGCGCGGCTGGTCGACGTGGGCAGTGGTGCCGGTCTGCCCGGACTGGTCCTGGCCATTGCCCGGCCCGACGTCCAGGTGATCCTGGTCGAGCCGCTGGAACGGCGGGTGCGGTTCCTTCTCGAGGCGATCGATCGGCTGGAGCTGGACAACTGCGAGGTGGTCCGCAGCCGGGCGCAGGATGCCGGGCCGAGTGCCGGCGGCGCCGACCTGGTGGTGTCCCGCGCGGTCGCCCCCCTCGGCCGGCTGGCCGGCTGGTGCTCGGGTCTGGTCCGTCCGGGCGGGACCTTCCTCGCCCTGAAGGGGTCCTCGGCGGAGGAGGAACTGGTCCGCGACGCGGACGAAGTCCGGTCAGCGGGTTTGATCGACGCGGCCGTGGTCCGGGTCGACGGCCCGGCGGGTCCGGCCTTCGTGGTCCGCGCCACGCGCACCGCCGATCGCCCCATCCGCCCGCGCCGGGCGAACCGGGGCCGAGCCGGTGGCAAGCCGGTCCGCCCGACGAATCCCCGTGGTCGCACCGGGCACTGAACGGCCTCGCGAGGAGTCCGGGCCGGGGGCTCCGCATCGGGCTTGACCGCCGTCGTACCGTCTGGCCATGTCCAGCGACCTGATGGCGACCTCACCCGCCGAGCCCCGGGTGGCCTCCGCCGGTTCCCCGATCAGTCCATCCTCCCCGCCCGCCGATCGTGACCCGGCGATGTTCTGGCCGGACGCCGATCGGCACTTGATCCGGTACGGGCCGCCCTTCACCCCGGAGATCATCGCCCGCGCCGAGGGGGCCTTCCTCTACACCGAGGACGGTCGGCGGCTGCTCGACTTCACCTCCGGCCAGATGTCGGCGATCCTGGGCCACTCCCATCCCGAGATCGTGGCCACGGTCCGGGACCAGGTGGGTCGGCTGGACCACCTGTTCAGCGGGATGCTCAGCCGCCCGGTCGTCGACCTGGCCCGCCGCCTGGCCGATACCCTGCCCGCGCCCCTGGAGAAGGTGTTGCTGCTGACGACCGGCGCGGAGTCCAACGAGGCGGCGGTGCGGATGGCCAAGTTGGTGACCGGCGGGCACGAGATCGTCTCCTTCGCCGGCTCGTGGCACGGCATGACCCAGGGCGCGGCGGCCGCCACCTACAGTTCCGGTCGCAAGGGGTACGGCCCCGCCTCCCCGGGCAACTTCGCCCTGCCGACCCCGAATCCGTACCGACCGGACTGGGCCGGACCCGGCGGCGAGCTGGATTGGCAGCGGCAACTGGACCTCGCCTTCGATCTGATCGATGCGCAGTCGGTCGGCGCGCTGGCGGCCTGCCTGGTCGAGCCGATCCTGTCCTCGGGCGGCGTGATCGAGCCCCCAGTCGGGTATTTCGCCGCGCTGCAGCGCAAGTGTCGCGAGCGCGGCATGCTGCTGATCCTGGACGAGGCGCAGACCGGGCTGTGCCGCACCGGCAGCTGGTACGCGTTCGAACGGGACGGGGTGGTCCCGGACATCCTGACCCTGTCCAAAACGCTGGGCGCGGGACTGCCGCTGGCCGCGACCATCACCTCGGCCGAGATCGAGGAGCAGGCGCACGAGCGGGGCTACCTGTTCTACACCACCCATGTCTCCGACCCCCTGGTCGCGGCGGTCGGCCTGACCGTGCTGGACGTGCTGCAGCGGGACCAACTGGCCGAGCGCGCGGGCGCGTTGGGCGGTCAACTGCGGGACGGGTTGCTGGCCATCCAGGACCGGCACGAGGTGGTCGGTGACGTCCGCGGCCGTGGCCTGCTACAAGGTGTTGAGCTCGTGCTCGATCGGCAGACCAAGCTGGGCGCCGATCGGCTCGGCGCCCAGGTCACCCGACGCTGCCTGGAGCTCGGCCTGCACATGAACGTCGTCCAGTTGCCCGGGCTCGGCGGAACCTTCCGCATCGCACCCCCGCTGACCTGTACGCCGGATGAGATCGCGCTGGGCTGCGAGATCCTCGATCAAGCGCTGGCGGACTGCGTCCGGCGCGGAGACTTCTAGCCGGCGCTGATTCCCGGCGTCGTTGCCGTCGACCAGCGGCCGGCCGTTCCACGTGAAACGGCCGGCCGCTGGCGTCTGGTGGCCGAGGGCGCCGGGGTCGGGCCGGACCCGGCGCGGTGGTTGATACGCCTGCTCCGGTCGCGTTCCACGTGAAACAACGAGCCGACGAGACGCGGCCCGGGCTGGCGGAAACCACACGGTTCCACGTGAAACCGGCCTGGACGACGGCGCCCTGGTCGCCGACCGAGCTCGTTCCACGTGAAACGGCGATCGACGAACGCGAAATCCGCGTGTTCCACGCCCCCCCGGCGTGGTGTCCGGGCGGGAGCGAGTGCGCCCCGTAGCGTGCGGAACGACCCGGTGACACCTGAACAACGGTGCCCGACCGGGCGACGCGGACGAGGAGGCGACAGCGTGAGCATCGACGTCGACATGGCGCCGGCCGTCGGGATCGACCCCGACGAGGACACGCCACTGGCCAGGGCGTCATTGGCCGCCATGGAAATCAGGTCGGGTGAGCTGACCATGCCGCGGCCGCGGCATCGCCGAGTGTTCTCGGTGGCCAACCAGAAGGGCGGGGTGGGCAAGACCACCACCACCGTCAACATCGGGGTCGCGCTGGCATTGGCCGGATTGCATGTCCTGGTCATCGACCTGGACCCGCAGGGCAACGCCTCCACCGCGCTCGGGGTGGAACGCAAATCCGGCACCCCGTCGGTCTATGACGTGCTGCTGGGCGAGATCACCCCGGCCGAGGCCATCCAGACCAGCCCGGACGCACCCCGGCTGGGCTGTATCCCGGCCACCATCGACCTGGCCGGGGCCGAGATCGAGCTGGTGTCGATGCCCGAACGCGAAACCCGCCTCAAGAAGGCGATCGAAGCGATCGACACCTACTACGACTACATCCTGGTCGACTGCCCGCCGTCGCTGGGCCTGCTCACGGTGAACGCGATGGCCGCCGTGGACGAGGTGCTCATCCCGATCCAGTGCGAGTACTACGCGCTGGAGGGTCTCGGCCAGCTTCTCCGTAACATCGGCATGGTCCAGGAGCACCTGAACCGGGAGCTGATCGTCTCCACGATCCTGCTCACGATGTACGACGGACGCACCAAACTGGCCGACCAGGTGGCGAACGAGGTCCGCAACCACTTCGGGGACATCGTGCTGCGCACGACGATCCCGCGGTCGGTCAAGGTCTCCGAGGCGCCGGGGTTCGGGCAGTCGGTGATGACCTACGACCCGGGTTCCCGTGGCGCGATGAGCTACCTGGACGCGGCTCGGGAGATCGCTGAACGAGGCACGAGGGAGTTGGCATGACGGTGAACGAGCGAGCGGACCGGAACGACGAGGTGACCGAATGACCGGCAAGGCCCGAGGCGGTCTGGGACGCGGCCTGGCCGCACTGATCCCGACCGGACCCACCACCACGACGGTGACCGACGTTCTGATCAACGGCACGCCGGCCAAGCGGGAGGCGCCGCCGCTCGCCCTGGTACCGCCGTCGGCCGAGCCGGCCACCGAAAAGGCTGACAGTGTCCTGGCTTCCGGCCCGAGCGAGGCGAGCGACGGCGAGCACGACACCACCGCGGCGGCCCGTCCGGACACTGCGCCGGATGTTGAACGCTCAACCACGCCGCCGACCGTGCGAGCTACTCCGGGCGGACCGCGATACGCGGAGATCCGGGTCGAGCGGATCCAGCGCAACGCCCGCAACCCGCGGACCGTGTTCGACGAGGACGCGCTGGCCGAGCTCACCCATTCCATCCGCGAGTTCGGCCTGCTCCAGCCGATCGTCGTCCGGGAACTGGAACCGGGGAGTTACGAGCTGGTCATGGGCGAGCGGCGCTGGCAGGCCGCGCAGCGCGCCGGACTGCCCACCATCCCGGCCATCGTCCGGCGTACGCAGGACGCCGAGATGTTGCGAGATGCGTTGCTGGAGAACATCCATCGGGCCAACCTGAACCCGTTGGAAGAGGCCGCGGCCTACCAGCAGCTGCTCCAAGAGTTCGACGTCACCCAGGAGGAGCTCGCCTCCCGGCTGGGCCGTAGCCGCCCCGTCATCTCCAACACCATCCGGTTGCTCAAGCTGCCGATCCCGGTGCAGCGGCGGGTGGCCGCCGGCGTGCTGTCGGCCGGGCACGCGCGGGCCCTGCTGTCGCTGCCCGACCCCGACGATCAGGAACAGCTCGCGGCTCGCATCGTCGCTGAGGGTCTGTCGGTGCGGGGCACGGAGGAGGCCGTCACCCTGCTGCTGGGGCGGACCACCTCCCGTCGCCGGGTCACCGCCCCCAAGCGGGTCATCCCCGGACTGGAGAACCTGGCCGGCGCCCTGTCCGACGCGTTCGACACCCGTGTCCGGCTGGAGATCGGTCGGACCAAGGGACGGATCGTGGTGGAGTTCGCCACCCAGGAGGATCTGCGCCGGTTGATCACGGTGATGGCTCCCTCGGCCATCGACGCGGCCTCGGCCTCCGAACGCGCCGCCGGATAGAGCACCACGCCGAAAAAGGGGGGTACCGGCCAAGCCGGTACCCCCCTTCCTTTTTCGACGCCCGGACCAGGGAGTCCGCAGGCGCTCAGGCGCCGCGGGCGACCGCTCGCTCCACCAGGCCCGCGTACAGCTCGCCGAGGGAACCGCCGGCGGCCTCGACCGCCATCGGCAGCAGCGACGTCTCGGTCAGGCCGGGCGAGACGTTCACCTCCAGGAAGTGCACGGCACCGTCGGCGCCGGCGATCGCGTCCGTCCGGGACACATCCCGCAACCCCAGGGTGCGGTGCGCTCCGATGGCCAGCTCGGCCGCCGCGGTGGCCACGGCCTCGTCCAGCCGGGCCGGCGTGTAGTAGGTGGTCAGGCCGGCGGTGTACCGCGACTCGTAATCGAAAACCCCACTGTGGGGGGCGATCTCGACCGCCGGGAGAGCCTGGGGGCCGTCCCGTCGGTCGACCACCGTGATGGCCAGTTCGGTCCCCTCGATGAACTGTTCGACCACCGCGATCTCCCCGTAGGCGAACGCGCCGACCAGCGCGGCGGGCAACTCGTCGGCGGTGCGGACCGGCGTGGCGCCCAGCGCCGAACCCCCGTGCTGGGGCTTGACCATCAGCGGCAGGCCCAGGTGGCCGACCAGCAGACCCATCAGTGTCTGCGCCCCGAGATCGCGAAAAGTACTGTGCGACAACGATACCCAGGCCGGCGTGGCGAATCCGTGGCGCCGCATCAGGTTCTTGGCGATGTTCTTCTCGTAGGACAGGCGGCAGTTGGTCGACGTGGTCCCCACGTAGGGGATCCCGATCATCTCCAGAATGCTCTGGATGGCCCCGTTCTCGCCGCGGCTGCCGTGCAGCGCGACGATCGCCGCGTCCGGGCGCTGCCCGGTGAGCCAGTCGATCAGCTCGCCGTCGGTATCGCGCGGGGTGACCTCCAGCCCGCGCCCGTGCAGCGCATCCTGCAGCCGGGAGCCGGACCGCAGCGACACGTCCCGTTCGTGGGACAGCCCACCGGCCAGCACCACCACGTGTCGGGTCATTCGTTCACACTCCTTGCCGTGCTTGGTCGGTCGACGTTCCGGGGACTGTTCGGGGAGCAATCGGGCACGGGATCAGGCGGTGTCGGGCGACGGGGAGGACGGGCCGGAGATCGGCCGGGCCGCGCTGGTGCCGAAGGTCTGCATGACGTCCAGCTCGCTGGCGATGACGCCGGCCAACCGGCGCACACCCTCGGTGATCCGTTCCGGCGTGGGGAAACAGTACGACAGCCGCAGCTGCCGGGTGCCCAGACCGTCGGCGTAGAAGGCGGTTCCGGGCACGTAGGCGACTCGCGCGGTGACCGCCCGGGGCAGCATGGCGGCCGTGTCGAACCCGGGCGGCAGGGTGACCCACACGTAGAAGCCGCCGTCCGGGGTGGTCCAGGTGGTGCCCTCGGGCATCATCTCGGCCAGGGCGGCCAGCATGGTGTCCCGCCGCTCGGCGTAGGTCTGCTGGTAGGCCTTGATCTGACCGCGCCAGTCGAAGCCGCTCAGGTACCGGGAGATGAGCATCTGGTTGAACACCGGCGGATTCAGCGTGGCCGATTCGTTGGCCAGCACCAGCTTCTCGCGGACGGCGTGCGGGGCCAGTACCCAGCCGACCCGCAGGCCGGGGGCGAAGGTCTTGGAGAACGAACCCAGGTAGATCACGTTGTCGGCGTCGTCGGCCCGGATCGCGCGGCGCAGCCGGTCGTCGAACCCGAGCAACCCGTACGGGTTGTCCTCCAGGATGGCGATGTCGGCGACCCGGCAGATCTCGGCGATCCGGGCCCGCCGGGCGTCGGAGAGGGTGACGCCGGCCGGATTATGAAAGTTCGGAATCGTGTACAGCAGCTTGATCCGGCGGCCGCTGGCCCGGCAGCTGTCGATCGCGGCGACCAGGGCCTCGGGGATCAGGCCGTCGTCGTCCATGGCGACGTGCACCACCTGGGCCTGATAGGACTGGAACGTGCCCAGGGCGCCGACGTAGGACGGCGCCTCGGCCAGGATCACGTCGCCGGGATCGATGAAGATGCGGGTGGTCAGGTCCAGCGCCATCTGCGAGCCGACGGTGACCATCACGTCGTCGGGGTGCGCGGTGATCCCCTCCAGGGCCATCACCTGGCAGATCTGCTCGCGCAGTTCGGGCACGCCCTGCCCGGAGCCGTACTGCAGGGCGGTCAGCCCGTCCTGTACGACCAGCTCGGAGGCCTCCACGGCCAGCGCCTCCAACGGCAGCGACCGCAGGAACGGCATGCCGCCGGCCAGCGAGACCACCTCGGGCCGGTTGGCCACCGCGAACAGGGCCCGGATCGCCGACGCCCGCATCCCGGTGGTGCGCTGGGCGTACCGGTCGATGTGCTGATCCAGGCTGGTGCCCGTGGCGGCGCTCCGATGGACCGGCTGGGTGCGGCCGCCGGCCGTCCCTGCATTCACGCCATCACCTCGTCGGTCGGCTCGCAGGTCCCGGCTCGATGCGCCACCGCCGGCTGCTGCCGAACGCCTGCGGCCGTGGTGGGACCAAGGATGCACTCATGGTAGAGGCCGCCGCCCCACGGCCCGGGATCGTCGGCCGGTCCAGTCGACATATTCTGGTCTGGTCGGTCCCCGTGCGGGCAGGGGCCGGCGCCCGCACGCGTCGACGATCGACGGTGGGCCCAGACCTCAACAGGGAGCGGTGTGACGCGAGCGCTGGTGCCACTGTCGATGTCGACCATCGGGTTGATTCCGGGGCGCTGCCGTCGCTGCGTCGCCTGGGAACTGGAGGCGCCGGCGGCCCGGCTGGCCGCCGACTCGGGCGAGGCCGAGTTCGAGAAGGAGGTCTGGCTCTCCGGGGTGATGCTGACCTGGGGCTCGGCCGGGCAGATCGTCACGGTGGACGAGGAACCGGTGGGTTTCGCCCTGTACGCGCCCCCCACCGCGGTGCCCGGGGCCGCGGCCTTTCCGACCGCGCCGGTGTCCCCCGACGCGGTGCTGCTGACCACCGCTCGGATCGAGCCGGCCTACCGGCAGCAGGGCCTGGCCCGTTTCCTGTTCGAGGGCGTCGTCGGCACGCTGACCCGACGCGGGGTCCGGGCGATCGAGTTATTCGGTCGTGAGGACGATCCGGCGGCCGGCGACGACCGGGCCGAGAACCTGTCCGACCGGCCGGCGGATCGGTGGGCCGAGCACGCGGCCGACGATGCGGACATCCCGGGCTGCGTGCTGCCGGCCGGCTTCGCCCGGGCGGTCGGCTTCGTCGAGGTGGCCCCGCACCACCGCTACCCGCGGCTGCGACTGGAACTGGGTCGCGACATCGGCTGGAAGGCCGAAGTCGAGGCCGCCCTGGAGGAGCTGTTCGCCAGCCTGACCGTGCCGGCCTCGCCGCCGCCGGCCGTGCGCGAACTCGTCGGCGCCGGCAGCAACCGGGACGAGACCGGACCGGCCGGGTGCGAGATCAGGCCGAGTCGCGGATGCGCCGCTCGTGGGCCAGCAGATCGGAGAAGGTGAAGGTCCCGGTCTGCGGGTCGTCCCGGCCGTCCAGGTACAGCCGCTTGACCGCGACCAGGATGCCGTCGGCCAGCTGGTTGCGGAAATCGGAGGACAGCAGCCGGTCCCGCTCCACCGGGTTGGACAGATAGCCCATCTCCACCTGGATCGCCGGCATCCGGGTCAGCCGCAGGATGTCCCAGGGCCGGTGGTGGACGCGACAGTCGGCGAACCGGGTCCGGGCGACCAGCTCGCGCTGGACCAGACCGGCCAGCGTCTCGCCCACGGTGGAGGTGGCGCCGGAGTCGGTGCCGAAGTGGAAGGTCGCGATCCCGCACGCATGCGGCGAGGGCGAGCCGTCGATGTGCAGGCTCAGCAGCAGGTCCGCGCCGATGTCGTTGGCGAAGGCGGCCCGCTCCTCCTGGCTGGGGTTCTGATGGGCCCCGCGGGTCAGGGTGACGGCCATGCCGGCGGTGACCATCCGCGAGCGCAGTCGCTGCGCGATGTCGAAGGTCAGGTCGGCGCTGCGGGCCTCGCCGCTGCACCAGCCCGGGTCGTCGGCGCCGTGCGCCGGATCGATGACGATCCGCTTGCCGTGCAGCCGGGGGCCGGCCTGGCGGACCAGCTGGTACTCGCGCAGGTACTGCGGGCGACCCCCGGTGACCATGCGGCCGATGCGGTTGAGCTCCTTGTAGGTCTGGGGACCGAATACCCCGTCGTCGGCCAGGCCGCGATGGCGCTGGAAGTCGCGGACCGACAGATCGGTCAGCGGCCCGAAGATGCCGTCCGGCCGGCCGGTGTTGTAACCCATCTCGGACAGCCGGGTCTGCAGCGCCATCACGTCGTCGCCGGTCATCGGCGCCGACAGGGTGTAGGACAGCGCCCGGTCGCCCAGCGTCCAGCGGGCGTCGGTCAGCGAACGCGCGGTCACCGGACCGACGATCCCGTCGGCGATCAGTCCACGCCGCTGCTGGAAGTCGCGGATCGCGCGGTCCACCGTCGTGTCGAACTCGACCGATCCGCGATCCACGCCGTTCAGGGAGGGCAGCAGCTGCAGACTTGCCAGTGCATCCCGTAGGTCGGCCACTGCCGGCCCTCGATCACCGCGCCGCAGCAGCATCGCTCTCCCTCAGTCTCGTCGGGCGGGCCGGAGCGCCCACCATCGGGTGTCGTCGCCACCCCTATGACTGACGCATCAGCCGTCAGGGGGTTCACACCGACCCCGTATTCACCTCACATGGCGGGCGAACCCGCCCGCGCCGTCCATCATTGTGCCCCCGATCCGGGCGGATGCCCGGCATTGCCGGACATCACGTCCCCGAGACGTCCCGCTCACACGCGGACGCCGCCGCCGACCAGGTCAAACGGTCGGCGGCGGCGTCCGGACGCAGCGTGGTGGGTCAGGCCAGGATGTCGGCGAACTCGGCCAGCAGCGCGGCCTTGGGCTTGGCGCCCACGACCTGCTTGACCGGCTTGCCCCCCTGGAAGACCAGCATCGTGGGGATGGACAGGATCTGGTACTGCTGGGCGATCTGCGGGTTCGCGTCGATGTCCAGCTTGGCGACGGTGACCTTGCCCTCGTGCTTGGTCGCGATCTCTTCCAGGATCGGCGCGACCATGCGGCACGGTCCGCACCACTCGGCCCAGAAATCGACGATGACGGGCTTGTCGGACTGCAGGACGTCGGTGGTGAAGCTGTCGTCGGTGACCTTGACGGTGGCCATGGGGCCTCTTTTCTCGTGGGTGCTGCGGATGGGGATCGGGAGTACTGGGGTGAACCCGGGCGAGCCTGGGTCAGACGCTCAGCGCGTCCTCGAAGGCGGCCCGGGGTTCGTCGGGCATCGGATCGGTGGTGCGGTGGGCGTCCAGGTCGCCGGCCGGCGCCGGGTGCGAGGCCAGGTAGTGCTGGGCGTCCAGGGCGGCCGCACAACCCGAACCGGCCGCGGTGATCGCCTGCCGATAGGTGTGATCGACCAGGTCACCGCAGGCGAAGACGCCTTCGATGCTGGTGCCGGTGGAGGCGATGGCCGACACGTGGTGGCCGGTCAGCACGTAGCCCTCGGGATCGGTGCTGACCTGATCGCGGAACAGCTCGGACCGAGGATCGTGCCCGATCGCCACGAACATCCCGGTGGCGGCCAGCTCCGTCTGCTCGCCGGTGCGGGTGTCGGTCAGGGTGACGCCGGTCAGGCTGGTCTCGCCGTGCAGCGCGGTGACCGCGGCGTTGGTCCGCCAGGAGATCTTGGGATCCTGCCGGGCCCGGTCGAGCATGATGGCGCTGGCCCGGAACTCCTCCCGCCGGTGCACGATCGTCACCGAGCGGGCGAAGCGGGTCAGGAAGGTGGCCTCCTCCATCGCCGAGTCACCGCCGCCGACCACCAGGATGTCCTGGTCGCGGAAGAAGAAGCCGTCACAGGTGGCACAGGCCGAGACGCCGCGCCCGAGCAGCCGCTGCTCGTCGGGCAGGCCGATGTAACGAGCCGCCGAGCCGGTGGCCAGCACGATCGCCCGGGCCCGGTGCACCACGCCGTCGACGGTGACCGACTTGACCGGACCGGTGAGGTCGACCTGCTCGACGTCCACGGTGCGCAGGTCGGCGCCGAAGCGCTCGGCCTGCTCGCGGATCTGGGCCATCAGCTCCGGGCCGATGATGCCGGCCGGGAAGCCGGGGAAGTTCTCCACCTCGGTGGTGTTCATCAGGGCGCCGCCGTAGGTGTAGCCCTCGAAGACCAGCGGGGCCAGCTCGGCGCGGGCCAGGTAGATGGCCGCGGTGTAACCAGCCGGGCCGGAACCCACGACGATCACGTCATGGATGTGCTCGTCGGCCGAGGCGGCGACCGGGTCGCCGCTGGGTGCCGGAATGGACACGAACTGATTCACGAGATCTCCTCACGCCGGTCCGGCTCGCGCGCAGACGTGCACGATGATAGAGCGGCGGCCGGCCGGGCCCTTGATTCAGTCTGCTCAACAACGCCCGGAGCCGGATATTCCCGGCGCCGGCGGGGTGGGTCAGCTCCCGGTGACGTTGATCTCGTTGATCTTCGACTGGAACTGCTTGTCCGGCGTCGTGCCCAGCTTGGTGACGTAGACGATCAGGTACTTGGACTTGGGCGCATTGGTCAGGTCGATGGTGGCGACCCCGCCGGAGACGGTCCCGGTGCCCAGGACGGGGTTGGCGGCCAGCGGTCCGGGCGTCAGCGACGTGGCGCTGCGCACCTCGATGCCCGTGCCCTCGGTCGCGCTCTTGACCGTGACCTGGGCCGGGGTGACCTCATGGTCGAGTTCGACGACCAGCCCGACGCCGGACTTGAGGGTCGGCAGCTGCTGCTTGTAGACCCAGGTCAGCCAGAACGAGGCGTCGTTGCCGTCGAACGCCCGGTCCACGTAGTCCTTGTAGTCCGGGGTGCCGTCGCCCTCGGGGTCGTAGACCGCCCCGCCCACGATCGGCACGGGTCCGGCCGCGGCCGCGTTGGTCGAGGGCGCCGCCGTCGTGGTCGGCGCGGCTTCGGCCGCCGGCGCCGTGGTGGTGGCCCCCGCGTCGATCATCGGGAGTTCTTCCGGCGCGCTGTTCTGGATCGAGGCGGTGAACTGGTTCACCAGCCCACCGAGCGCGATCATGATCAGCACGGCGAAGACGGCGAGCACGACACCGGCCAGGCTCAGCTTGGCCCGCCGCTCGCGGATCAGCCGGCGGTCGGCGGCGGACAGTGGCCGGGCCTCGGCCGGCGCGGGGGCGTCGGCGACGCCGGCGGTCGTCTCCGGGCTGCGCAGCAGGGCCGCAATGGCGCCGACGGCGTGGATGCCGTCCGGTTCTTCGGGATGCAGGGCCCGGCCAGCCAACGCCGACAGGGCCTCGGGCACGGTCGGCACGACCTCGTCGGCCGGGATCTCGCGGCCCAGCCGGGTCGGTGCGGCCGGCAGCGGCACCCCGGTGCCGGCGGTCGGGTCGTTGAGCGGCCAGGTGCCGGTCAGGGTCAGGTACAGCAGCCCGCCGATGGCCCGGATGTCCTGGTCCGGGGTGGCCGAGGCATGCGCGATGACGTGGGACAGGCGGACCTGCCCGTCGAAGTTGACCCGGACCAGCGAGGGATGGATGGCGCCCAGCGACACACCGTTGCGGTGCGCCTCGGCGACGGCCTCGGACAGCTTCGCGGTCACCGAGGTGGCGACGTCGGGTTCCAGCGGCCCGCCGGAGACCAGATCGGTCAGCGTGGCCCCGTCCACCCACTGCCCGACCACGTAGGACTGACCGTGGTCGGTGCCCACGTCCAGGGTCTGCGGCAGTCCGACGTGGTGCAGCCGGCCGGCCCGCAGCGTGCGGGCCACGGTGGCCGAGGTGCCGGTGGTGTCGGGCAGGATCGTGACCGCCATGTCCCGCGGCAGCACCGTGTCCTTGGCCCGCCAGAACCAGTGCCCGTTGCCGTCGGAGGCGACCAGGCTGACCAGCCGGTACCGGCCGCCGACCATCATGCCCGGGTTCAGCGGCGACTCGGCCGCGCCGATCGCCTGGGTGGCGGCGCTGTCCGGGCTGCCGTGGGGGGCCGCGGTCGGGCTGCCGTTGGTGGTGCTCTCCAGGGTGCTGGTCGACGACGCGTCGTCGGCGTCCGCCGGACGGTTCACCTCGTCCAGATGGACCTCGGTGGTCGCCTCCGGATCGTCGGCGGTCGGGGTCTGCTGGGCGGCGGAGCCACCGCTGCGGTTGTCGGACACCGGTTCGGACACCTGCTCCCTGCTGATCGACGACGGTCCGGGCACTGTGGGGAGGGTGACGTCCGCGGACGGGTCACCGGAGGACCGGTGACTCTCCACGAGCGTGCCATGCCCGCCATCGTGGACGCGCGAAGGCGCATCGGGGTTGACCGATCCGGATGATTTCTGCGTTCGAGCGGCCGGCGGACCCGGTCGCCAGCGGGCGGGCAAGCGGCCCAGCAGCCGCCGCCGGATCGGGTCGAGTTCCTCGACCCGAAGGGCCAGCGCCAGACCGGCGATCACCAGCAGCCCGACCGACGCCCCGACGAGGGTCTGCAGCAGCGCCTCCCCGAGGGTGTCCACCGCACCGGTGACGACCAACCGGCCCACGCCGAAGGCGACGACCGCGCCGACCGCGCTGGCCAGCACCATCTTGGCCAGGGTGATCAGGGTCCGCCGGGTGCCCATCGCCCCGTAGCGGCGTCGCAACCAGATCTCGCCGACGATCGCGCCGACCAGGTAGGACACCGTGGTGCCCAACGCCATCCCCGGAACCACCAGGCTCGGGGCGAAGGTGGTGCAGGCGATCAGCAGAGGGATCCGTACCGCCACCATCACCAGGTTGATCAGGGCCGGGGTCCGCGCATCCTTCATCGCGTAGAAGACCCGCATCTGCATCAGCGTGACCGCGAACGGCACCAGGCCAAGGGCCAGCGCGGTCAGGGTGGCCGACAGCATGGCGACGTCGCCGAGCGAGACCTTGCCGTACAGCGAGGCCACGATGGCCAGCGGGATCGCCAGCACGATCATGCCGGCGGCGACCGGGACCAGGGCGACGATGGAGAGCCGGTTGCCCAGGGAGGCGTCGTCCTTCATCTGCTCGTACTGCCCGGCCGCGGCGTGCCGGCTCATCCGCGGCATGATCGCGGTCAGGATGGAGACGCCGATGATGCCGTAGGGCAGCTGGAACAGCAGCGAGGCGAACGCGTAGAGCGAGACACCGCCCTGGAGGTTGGCCGACGCGACCCGAGTGATGACGATGTAGCCGGCCTGCGAGATGAGCACGTAGGCCACCGCCCACAGCATCAGCTGCCCGGCCTCCAGCAACCGCCGGTCACCGCCCCACCGCCAGCGGAAGCGGAACCCGCCGCGCAGCAGCGACGGGATCATCACCACGGCCTGCAGCACGATGCCGGCGGTGGTGCCCAGCCCCAGGATCAGGAACTGCTGGCGGGTCAGGCCGGTCAGCGCGCCGTTGACGTCGGCGACGTTCTGCGGGTCGCTCGTCGTCATCAGCAGGGCGATGCCGACACCGATGACGACCAGGTTGTTGGCCACCGGCGCCCAGGCCGGCACGCCGAACTTCTCCTTGGTGTTCAGGATCGCGCCGAACAGCGCGGCGATCCCGTAGAAGAAGATCTGCGGCAGCAGCAGCAGGGCCAGCCCGTTGGCCAGATCGTGGTCGACGAACTCGCTGCCGGACAGATACAGCCTGGTCAGCAGGGGTGCGGCGGCCATGGACAGACCGGTGGCGCCGATCAGTCCGACGATCGCCATGGTCATCAACCGCTGCGTGTAACCCTCGCCGCCGTCCCGATCGGCCCGGGCCCGGGACAGCAGCGGGATGGCCACCGAGGTCAGCACGCCGCCGATCAGCAGCTCGAAGATGATGTTGGGCAGGGTGTTGGCGATCGTGTAGGCGTCGTTGACCAGGCCGAAGCCCAGGAAGGCCAGGATCACCACCTTGGCCAGGAAACCGGTCGCCCGGCTGACCAGGGTGGCCAACGCCATCACCGCACCGGCCCGGACCACGCCGGCGGTCCGGGCGGTCTTCATCCCGGCGACGTCGTCGTGCGGGCGGCCGGTCTCGGCCGGACCGTCGTACCGATCGGTCCGCTGATCGGGGTGCTGGTCCGACGGGTGATCGGACGCCCGGACCAGCTCGTCGCGGCCGGGGGCCTCGGGGGTCGTCACGAACGGAAGTCCTGTCGCTGGTCTGATCGCTGATGGGTGGCCTTGGCGGGCGGGGTGGGGGTCGGCCCGGGAGTCGGAACGGGAGACGGCCCGGGAGACGGCACGGACTCGGCGACCAACCGGTCGCTGTGCCGCTCCTGCGGTCGGTCCCCGCGCCGGTCGCCCGGTTGGTCTTGGTGTCCGTCGCCGCCGGCGTCGGCAGAACCCGGGCCGGCGGGACCGGCGGTGCCCTGCGCGGCGGCGGCGATCCGGGCCCGGCGCCCGCGCAGCCGCTGCCGGATGCGCAGCGCGACCATGACCACCAGCACGCCGCCGGCGACGGCCATCAGGATCACGGTCAGTGCGCCGTACGCGCTCGATTGCACGGACAGCTGGACCGGATCGCCCCAGGTCAGGCCGTCCGGGCCGACCAAGGTCGCGGTCACCTGGAACTGGCCGGAGCGGGTGACCTCGGTGGGGATCTTGACCTGCTGGGACCGGCCGGCCGGGATGATCTGCACCGGTTGGTCGGTGGTGGTCAGGCCGACCATTTCCCCACCGGTGAGCTGGACCGTGACCGGCACGTCGTAGGCGGTGCTGTTCTGCACCGTCAGCACCAGCGGCGAGCTGGAGGAGGCCAGGGTGTAGTTGGTCGAGGAGGTGGCGATCTGCACGCCCGAGCGGATCCCCTGCACCGTCGACTCCACGGTGGCCAGGTTCGCCTCGCCCACTGTCGGGTCGGTCCGGAAGGCCGTCGAGGCGGCCGCGTCCAGCGCCGCGTCCAACGGGTCGAGGACGGTGGCCGGATCGGCCGGCTGGCTGACCGAGGTCAGGGCGGTGCGCAGGGCAGCCAAGTCGGCCCGGTCGGTGGCGATTCGCTGCAGGTACTGCGGCGAGAGTTCCCGGTCGCGGGCGGCCGTCGGGTAGTCGGTGGTGCCGGTCTGCTGCGCGCCCTGGGTGAGGGTGGCCAGCGGGGCGCCGACGATCATCGAGCTGCGGGTGAGCTCGCCGAGCAGCTGTCCCAATCCGCCCAGGGCCGCGCTGTCCGGTGACCAGCGGCGGGTGGGCGCGAACACGGCCGGGGTGGCGGTGCCGTCGGCGCGCTGCTGGGCCAGCAGCGCGGTCAGCGCGTTGACCTTGGTCGCCCACCCGGTCGGCTGGTGGTCGGTGATCAACTTGTCCAGCCCGCCGAGGACGTCGGTCTGGGCCACGACCGTGGGCAGTCCCGGCCCGTCCTGGTCGGTGGCGATGACGGCGGCCGAGGCGGGCCGGCCTCCGGCGTCGGCGGGGACCTCGACGGAGGGCTGGGAGAGCAGGCCGGTGCGGGCCCCGCCGGCCATCAGGGTGGACAGCGTCGCGCCGTCGGACGCGCCGTCGATGGGGAAGGCGGTCGTGCTGGTCGGGTCGCCGGCGGACACGCTGGCCAGATCACCCCACACCTGCCGTGCCACCTCCCGTCCGTGTTCCTGGGCCGCGGTCACCTCGCCGGTCATGCCGGCGCGGACCAGGGCGACCACGTCGGGATCGCCGTACGGCAGCAGCACCACGGGGTGGGTCTGGGCCACGGCGCGCAGCCTCGTCAGGTAGGACGCGGCAACCTGCTGACCGGTTCCGGCCACCGTCCCGGGAATGTCCAGGGCGCCGGCGTCGCCGGGGTCACCGGACGGATTCGTGCTCGGCGCGGTCGAGCCCGTCGCGGCCGGCGGGGCGGTGCTGGTGGCGGCGGCCGCGGCCTGGTCGATCGCCGAGAGGGGCGGCTGGCTGGCCCCGGGCGGTGCGACGACACGATAGGGACCGGTCATCCGGTTGAGCTCGTCGAGCAGCTGCGGGTCCAGGACGACGGTGAGCGCCCCGGCCGGCAGGGTCGACATGGTCGGCCCAGTGAGCGAGTCCAGCAGGGTGGCCAGCCGGCCGCCCGGCGAGATGGCGGTCAGCAGGTCGTCGTTGAGGAAGACCCCGTCGACGCCCAGATGCGGGACGTCGACCATCGGCCAGACGAAGTTGAACGGGGTCGGCGTCCCGGTCGGGGTCGGGGCGGTGGAACCGGGCACGCCGAGCACCGTCAGCAGCAGGTGCAGCTCGCCGATACGCGCCTCCAGCGGGCCGTTGGCCAGCACCACCGCGCCGTTGACGTTCACCATCACCGGGTAGACCCCGGGCTGCCGGATGTCCAGGCCGTCCGCGCCGGTCAGTGCCGCGGTGAAGGCGAACGGGGCGGACGCGCCGGGGGCCAGCGACCCGGCGATGGGCTCGAACCCGGACGGCACCCGGGCCACCGGCTCGGACGGAGTGGCGATCTCGTCGTGCACGGCGGCCGTCGAGCGCAGCGCCTCGCCCCGCTGGATCCGGTACGACAGGTCGACCAGATCCTCCGGCCCGGAGTTGGTCATGGTGCCGGTGATGGTCAGCGTGGCCGGGCCACCGGCGGTGACCACCGTCGGGTCGATGCTGGACACGGCGAAGGTCAGCCGGGTCGAATAGTCGGTGTCCGGAGCGGTCAGGTGGGCGGCGGTCAGGTGCGCGGCGGTCAGGCCGGCCGGCCAGGGCGGCGCGGCCGGTGCCGCGGCCGCCGGCCCGGCCGTGGTCAGCGCGGTACCCAGCAGGGTGCCGACGACGGCTGCCAGGAAGGTGAACACCACCGCGGCCGTCCGGGGCCGGGCGCCGATCCTGGGCCGCCGGCTCCGTTGCCGGTCGCTCCGGGAGATCACGCCGGACAGCGTTCTTCGGTCGCTCGCGGGTCGGTGCTCATGCCGTGTCCGCCAGGAGTTCGACCGCCCGCCGGACCAGGCGCCGCTCACCGGCGTAGGCCAGCCGGCTGGACAGGTCCGCCAGCGGCACCCACGCGACCTCGGTCACCTCGATGTCCGCGTCCGAGAGTTCCCCGCCGACCGCCTCCATCAGGTAGTGGTGCACCCGCTTGTGGATCCGCCGGCCCTGGGCGACGAAGGTGTAGTCGACGCTGCCCAGCCGCGCGGTGATCCGCCCGCTGATCCCGGTCTCCTCCTCGACCTCCCGGATGGCGGCCTGCTCGTGGGTCTCGCCGGCCTCCACATGGCCCTTGGGCAGGGACCACCGCAGGCGTCCCCGACGGTCCAGACGCCCGATCAGCGCGGCGGCCGCGGCCCCGTCCTGGGTGCGCACGACCAGGCCGCCCGCGGACGTCTCGTCGGCCGGTCGGCGAGGTCGGGGCGGCCCCGGCACGCGTCGACGGGCTGGAGGCATGCGCCGATGGTAGTGCGACGCACCCCGGCGACCGTGTTGTCAACGACGTCGGCAACACGTCCGCAACACCTGGTCGGGGGCGTCGGCGCGGCCGTCCGGTGGCGCACCGGTCCCCGTTGGGTGGTCGGTCGGCCCCGCGTACGTCGATAGAGTGGCTGGTCGTGTCCAGTTCGTCGCCTGCCGGTCAGCCCGGTGCCGGGTTGCCCCGGCGATCCGCCCGTCTGTCCGAACTGCAGCGAGCGGCGGTGGCCGACCTGCTGCGCATTGCGCCGGTGGCCGACGAGCTCGGGACCGTTTTCGCGGCGGCCGGCCACCAGCTGTTCCTGGTCGGCGGATCGGTCCGGGACGCCCTGCTCGGCCGGCTCGAGGACGACCTGGACTTCACCACCGACGCCCGGCCCGAGCAGGTGCTCCGTCTGGTCAAGGGGTGGGCCGAGAGCATCTGGCAGACCGGCATCGAATTCGGCACCGTCGGCCTGGCCAAGGCCGGGTTCCGGGTGGAGATCACCACCTTCCGCTCCGACCTGTACGACGGCGAGACCCGCAACCCCGAGGTGACCTTCGGCGACACCCTGGAGGGCGACCTGCTGCGGCGCGACTTCGCGGTCAACGCGATGGCCGTGTCGGTGCCCGGGCACACCTTCACCGACCCGTTCCACGGGCTCACCCAGCTGGCCGAGCGGGTGCTGGACACCCCGGGCACCCCCGAGCAGTCGTTCCGGGACGACCCGTTGCGGATGCTGCGGGCGGCTCGTTTCGTCTCCCAGCTGGGATTCCACCCCGCGCCGCGGGTGGTGGCCGCGATGACCGCGATGGCCGGCGAGATCGACCGCATCACCCCCGAACGGGTGGGCGCCGAGCTGGTGAAGCTGATCATGGGCGAGCACCCGCGGGAGGGCCTGCGACTGCTGACCGACACCGGCCTGGCCGATCGGATCCTGCCCGAGCTGCCGGCGTTGCGCCTGGAACGCGACGAGCACCTGCAGCACAAGGACGTCTACGAGCACACCCTGACCGTGCTCGACCAGGCCATCGCCCAGGAGGCCGACGGACCGGATCTGACGCTGCGCCTGGCCGCGCTGATGCACGACATCGGCAAGCCGGCCACTCGCCGGTTTGAGCCGGGGGCCGGGGTCAGCTTCCACCACCATGAGGTCGTCGGGGCCAAGCTGGCCCGCAAACGCCTGCGGGCGCTGCGTATGCCCAAGGCGCTGATCGACGACGTCGCCATGCTCACGTTCCTGCACCTGCGGTTCCACGGCTACGGCACCGGGGCCTGGACCGACTCCGCGGTCCGGCGGTACGTCACCGACGCCGGCGAGCTGCTGCCCCGCCTGCACAAGCTGGTGCGGGCCGACTGCACCACCCGCAACCCGGGCCGGCGGGCCGCGCTGCAACGCTCCTACGACTCGCTGGAGGAGCGGATCGCCCAGATCGCCGCCGCGGAGGACCTCGCCCGCGTCCGGCCGGACCTGGACGGCAACGCGATCATGGAACTGCTCGGCGTGCCGCCAGGGCCGATCGTCGGCAAGGCCTGGGCCTACCTCAAGGAGCTCCGCCTGGAGCGGGGGCCGCTGGACCGCGAGACCGCCGAGGCCGCCCTGATGCAGTGGGCCAGGGACGAGGGCCTGATCGGCTGACCCACCCCTCGCCCGATCTCGCCGGCTCGCGTCACTCGGTCCGGTCGGGCGGGGCGGACTCGGAGTGCGCGAGCACGGTGACCGGCCGCCCGGGCCGCCGGGTCAACCGCAGCATCGCCCAGCCGTAGCCCCACCCGGTGGCCAGGAAGACGGCGGCGACCAGGATGACCGCGCCCAGCCCGTTGCCCTGCGGCGGGACGATCAACACGCCCAGACAGAAGGCCAGCACGTACGACAGGTTGTTGGCGGTGTCGTAGAGCGCGAACACCCGGCCGACGAAGGCGTCGTCGGAGTCGGCCTGGACCACCGAGTCCATGCAGACCTTGCTGGACTGGTACGCGAAGCCCACGGCAAAGGTCGTCACCAGGGTCGACCAGATGGTGAACAGCCCACCGAAGGCCAGCACGATGATCGAGACCGCGGTGAGCAGGATGACCAGCCACCGGGTGCGGCCCAGCCGCCGGACCACCGGGGCGGTGACGACGGCACCGCCGAACACCCCGAGGGCGCCGACGGCGAGCACCTCGGCGATCCCGGTCGGACCCGGCCGCAGCACCCACATGCCCTCGGTGAAGTGCTTCTGGAACAGCAGCAGCACGACCATGGTGCACAGGCCGAAGCAGAAGCGGACGGCCATCACCACCAGGACGGCCAGCCCGACGGTCGGCCGGGCGATCACGTGGTGCAGCCCGCTGGCGAAGCCCTGCAGCACTGCCCGCATGGTCTGCGCGGGCTCGTCGGTCTCGTCCGGACCCAGCTCCATCAACCGGAACCGCGTCGCGATCAACGCGGCGGCCAGGTAGAACAGCAGCACGGTGGCGGTGATGATGGCGATCCGGCCCGAGGACTCACCGAGCAGCCCGCGCAGGGCGATCGCGTACCCGCCGCCGATCGCGGTGGCGATCGCACCCGACGTCGTGGCCAGGGCGTTGGCCCCGACCAGCGAGTCCTTGGCGACGGTGTGCGGCATCGAGGCCGACAGGCCCGAGCCGACGAACCGGCCGACGCCCATGATCAGCAGCGCGGTCACGAACAGCACGATGTTGGGCAGATCGGCGGCGATCTGCAGGGCGACGATCCCGACCAGGGCGCAGCGGATCAGGTTGGCCCAGACGATGACGCGGCGTCGGGACCAGCGGTCCAGCAGCGCCCCGGCGAACGGCCCGACCACCGAGTACGGCAGCAGCAGCACGACGAAACCCAGCGCGATGTCGGCCGGGTTGGTCTGCCGCTCCGGGCTGAACAGGACCAGCACGGCCAGCGCACCCTGGAACGCCCCGTCGCCGAACGCGCAGAGCACCCGGACGTAGACCAGCCGACGCAGCGCCCGCACCCGCAACAGGTGCAGCAACCCCCGCACCGAGGGTCGGCTGGCCGAACCCTGCTCCGAGGCCGGCGGTCCTGCGCTCACGCTGGAACGGTACGCGCGAACCGGCGATCTTTCCCACCTCGCCCGGGTGAGCCACTGGCCGGAAGAGGGCCACGACTCACCCTCGTTCGGTGCGCGCGGATGCAGCCGGGATCGGAGAATGGCGACGATGAGGGAGATCGAGTCGCTGCGGGCCGGGATGCTGCTGGTGGCCACCCCGGGTCTGCGCGATCCGCATTTCCGGCGCACCGTGGTCTACCTGGTCGCGCACAGTGTCGACGGCACCGTCGGGGTCATCCTGAACCGCCCGAGCGAGACCGCGGTGCAGAACGTGCTGCCCGGCTGGGCCTCGCACACCGCCCGACCGCACGCCGTCTTCGCCGGTGGTCCGGTGCAGACGTCGGCGGCGATGTGCCTGGGGGTGTGCCGCATCGGCACCAACCCCCGGGAGGTGCAGGGCGTGGTCGGGGTGACCGGCCCGGTCGTCCTGGTCGATCTGGACGGCGATCCGGCGACGGTGACCCAGTCGCTGCGCGGTATCCGCATCTATGCCGGCCGGGCCGGCTGGGACGCCGAGCAGCTGGTCGACGAGATCATCGAAGGTTCCTGGTACGTCGTGCCGGGCCTGCCCGACGACGTGCTGGCCGGTCCGCGCACGGACCTGTGGTTCAGCGTGCTGCGCCGGCAGCCGTACCCGCAGTCATTGATGGCGTACCACCCGGGCGACCTGACCCGGAACTGAGCGTCAGGCCGGATCGGCGGCGGTGGAGCTGTTGCGGGTCAGCTTGCTGCAGCCGCCCCCGCCGCACCCACACCCCCCGCAGCCGGCGCCGCTGGCGGCGGGCTGGCGGGCCGGGATCGGCACATGCCGGGCGGCCCGGTCGCCGAGCACCCCGGCCGTCACCAGCAGGGCGAACGCGGCGGCCAGGCCGACCACGAAACAGATCAGGGCGGCGGCCGCGGACAACGGCAGGACCAGCAGCAGCACGGCCAGCACGGCGGCGATGACGGCCGCACCCAACGCGACCGGGGCGGCGATCCGGTTGGCCACCCCGAACGACTCGTCGCTGGCCAGGCTGGCCGGGGTGCGCACCCCCATCCGGCCGTCCCGGGTCAGCGACCCGGACCGGGCCCGCAGCCCCATCGAGCCGGCCAACCCGGCCACGACGAGCAGCACGGCGGCCAGAGGCAGGGTCAGCGCGAGAGAGGCAGTCGGCACAGCCGCCATCCTATTGGGCGATCGTTCGTCCGGGCGCCCCGTCCACCGCGCCGGGGCGGCCGGGCCGGCGCAGACCGTGGGCCCACAGATCGCGCAGCAGGGCGATCTCGGCCAGGTGGTGGATCGCCTCCCGATGAATGTGCAGGACCAGCGCCGCCATCGACTCGGACTCGAAGCCGGGTTCCCGACAGTTCACGGCCAGCTCGTCCGCCGACAGGGCATTGACCCCGGCGATCCACCGGTCGTAGCCGTCGTCCAGGGCGGCCAGGGCCCCCTCGGCGGTGGCCGGGTACGCGTAGGACAGGTAGTCCATCGGCGGGCCGCCGAAGTACCGGGCGTTCCGATCGCCGAAGACGCCGACGATCAGGTGGCCCAGCCGCCAGGCGATCGTGGTCACGGGGGCCGGATCCGGCGGATCGGATTCGAACTCGATCCGCATCGGCCCGCTGCCGTAGTGCGGCGCCACCCCGGCGGAACCGGCGACACGCACGTTCCAGCAGCCGGCGACCGGTTCGAAGAAGTACTCCGCGTCGGTCAACCCGTCCAAGCGCGGACGGGCCTGAGCCGTCCAGTGCCAGGTCAGCTGCGCGGCGAGCTGGCCGGTCCAATCGAGGCCGTTCATGGGCGTCCCCCTGTCGTTCGGAGTCCGGTCCTGGGTACCACGCCACCCCGACAGTCGGCCGGTTCGCGAGCCGGCGGACCGGTCGAGGACGGGCCCGATCGGGGTAGACTCCGGCCCATGGCGGTGTCCTTGCTCCTTCGCCGGCCGCGCTGATCGGCCGCCCACCCGGGCGATCCGACCGGACGCGGCGATCCCTCCTGTTCTTCAGGGGGGATTTTTTGTGCGATCAGTGGCCCGATCTGTCATCACCGCCGAGCAGGGACGAACAGGAGTTGACCATGACCAGCCCGACGACCCAGACGGTGACGCCGGCCGCGGTGCCGACCGTGGCGAGCGAGGCCGCGCCACCGTTCCGCTACACCGCCGCGCTGGCGGCCGACATCGAACAGCGGTGGCAGGACCGCTGGGAGGCCGAGGGCACCTTCCAGGCGCCCAACCCGGCCGGACCGCTGGCTCCGGCCGACGGTTCCCCGGTCCCCAAGGACAAGCTGTACCTGCTGGACATGTTCCCCTACCCCTCCGGGGCCGGCCTGCACGTCGGGCACCCGCTGGGGTACATCGGCACCGACGTGATCGGCCGGTTCATGCGGATGACCGGACGCAACGTGCTGCACACCATCGGCTACGACGCCTTCGGCCTGCCGGCTGAGCAGTACGCGGTCCGGACCGGCACCCACCCGCGGACCACCACCGAGGCCAACATCACCCGCTACCGCGCGCAGCTGCGGCGGCTGGGCTTCGCGCACGATCAGCGGCGCAGCGTGGCCACCACCGATCCCGAGTTCTTCCGCTGGACCCAGTGGATCTTCACCCAGCTGTTCGAGGCCTGGTACGACGAGCAGGCCGGGCGGGCCCGGAGTATCGCCGACCTGATCCAGGAGTTCGCCGCCGGCACCCGGGCGACCCCGGACGGCCGGCCCTGGGCGCAGCTGTCGCACGTCGAGCAGCACCAGGTGCTGGCCGGCTACCGCTTGGCCTACATCGACGAGGCCCCGGTGAACTGGTGCCCGGGCCTGGGCACCGTGCTGTCCAATGAAGAGGTCACCGCCGACGGGCGCAGTGCGATCGGCAACTACCCGGTGTTCCGGCGCAGCCTGCGCCAGTGGATGATGCGGATCACCGCTTACGCCGACCGGCTGCTGGACGACCTGGACCGGTTGGACTGGCCGGAGTCGGTCAAGTCGATGCAGCGCAACTGGATCGGCCGCTCCTACGGGGCCACCGTCTCGTTCCCGGTTGCTTCGCGTGAAACGTCACGGGAAGGGTTGCCGGACAACGGATCCGGCTCCGATATGGCCGGCATCGAGGTCTATACGACCCGTCCGGACACCCTGTTCGGAGCCACCTACATGGTGCTGGCGCCCGAGCATCCGCTGGTCGAGTCGATCACCGCGACCCGCTGGCCGCGGGGCACCGACCCGCGCTGGACCGGAGGGGCGGACACCCCGGCTCAGGCGATCGCCGAGTACCGGCTGGCCGCCTCGCGCAAGTCCGACCTGGACCGGCAGGAGAACAAGGACAAGACCGGCGTCTTCACCGGGGCCTACGCGACCAACCCGGCCACCGGGACCGATCTGCCCATCTTCATCGCCGACTACGTGCTGATGGGGTACGGCACCGGCGCGATCATGGCGGTGCCGGCCGAGGACACCCGGGACTTCGACTTCGCCACCGCCTTCGGCCTGCCGATCGTGCGCACCGTGCAGCCGCCGGCCGATCACCCGGAGGATCAGGCCTACACCGGCGACGGCCCGACCATCAACAGCGCGAACGACGAGATCAGCCTGAACGGGCTGGATGTGGTGGCGGCCAAGGCGGCCATCATCGACTGGCTGACCGCCAAGGGGGTCGGCCAGGCCCGCAAGCAGTACAAGCTGCGGGACTGGCTGTTCTCCCGGCAGCGGTACTGGGGCGAGCCGTTCCCGATCGTCTACGACGAGCACGGCGTGGCCATCTCCCTGCCCGACGAGCTGCTGCCGCTGACCCTGCCGGAGGTCTCGGACTACTCGCCGCAGTCGTTCGATCCCCAGGACGCCACGTCCCAGCCGGTTCCGCCGCTGGCCCGGGCGACCGAGTGGGCCACCGTCGAGCTGGATCTGGGTGACGGGCCCAAGACCTACACCCGCGAGCTGAACGTGATGCCGCAGTGGGCCGGGTCCTGCTGGTACGAGCTGCGCTACCTGGATCCCACCAACGACAAGACCTTCTGCGATCCCGAGGTCGAGCGGTACTGGATGGGCAAGAATCCCGACCGGCCGAACGACCCGGGCGGGGTCGACCTGTACGTCGGCGGCGTCGAGCACGCGGTGCTGCACCTGCTGTACTCCCGGTTCTGGCACAAGGTGCTGTTCGACCTGGGCCACGTCTCCAGCGAGGAGCCGTACCGCAAGCTGTTCAACCAGGGCTACATCCAGGCGTACGCGTACACCGACGAGCGCGGCCTGTACGTGCCGGCCGACGAGGTCACCGAGGTGGCGCCGGAGAAGTTCGAGTACCAGGGGCGGCCGGTCACCCGTGAGTACGGGAAGATGGGCAAATCCCTGAACAATGTCGTCACGCCGGACGAGATGTGCGAACGCTTCGGCGCCGACACGTTCCGGATGTACGAGATGGGCATGGGTCCGATGGACATGTCCCGGCCCTGGCAGACCCGGGACGTCGTCGGTTCCCAGCGCTACCTGCAGCGGCTGTGGCGGTTGGTGGTCGACGAATCCACTGGGGACACCGTCGTCGCCGACGCCGAACCGGATCTGCAGACCCAGCGGCTGCTGCATCGCACCATCGACGGGGTGCGCGCCGACTACGCGGCGATGGGCTACAACACGGCGATCGCCAAGCTGATCGTGCTGACCAACCACCTGACCAAGTCCGGGGCGCCGGTGCCGCGGACGGTGGCCGAGGCGCTGGTGCTGATGACGGCGCCGCTGGCCCCGCACATCGCCGAGGAGATGTGGGCGCGGCTGGGTCACTCCCGGTCGCTGGCTCACGGGCCGTTCCCGGAGGCCGACCCGGCCCTGCTGGTGGCCGAGCAGGTCGAGTACCCGATCCAGGTCAAGGGCAAGGTCCGGGGTCGGATCACCATCGACGCCACGGCCGCCGTGTCCGCGATCGAGGCGGCCGCGCTGGCCGAGCCGCGGATCGTCGAACTGCTGGCCGGGGCGACGCCCCGCAAGGTGGTCGTCGTCCCCGGCAAGATGGTCTCGATCGTGCCGTAGCCCCGGCTCGCCGGGAGGCGGCGGCGTCAGTAGGCGCCGGCGTCGATGTCCTCGACCAGGGTCGGGCCGGTCGGCAGCCAGCCCAGCAGCTGCTGGGTCGCGCTGCTGCGCGCGGTCATGTCCCGGCTGAAGAACATGCCGAGCCAGCCGAAATGGTCGGTCAGGTCGGCCGGGTCGATCGAGGTCACCGGCAGGCCGGCGGCCCGGCCGATCGCCTCGGCGATGACCCGGGTGGGCACGCCCTGCTCGCCGACGGCATGCACCCGCGCGCCCGCGGGGGCCTTGGCCAGGGACAGCGCGACGGCGCGGGCGGCGTCCGAGCGGTGCACCGCGGCCCACCGGTTGGTGCCGTCGCCGGGGTAGCCGGCCACGCCCTTGGCCCGCGCGATGTCCGCGAGGTGGGCGATGAAGCCGTGGTCGCCGACCCCGTGCACGGTCGGGGGGAAGCGCACCGGGACGGCGTGCACGCCGCGGTCGACGAACTCCAACGCCAGGTTCTCGCTGCCCCCACGCGGCGAATCGGCGCCGTGGAACGGTGACGGGTCGTCCTCGGTGGCCGGGCGCCCGGTGACCGCCGTGAGCAGGCCCGAGGCCAGCAGGAACGGCTTGCCGGTGCCCACGAGTGCGTCGCCGATGGCCTGCACGGCGGACCGTTCGGCCGCGTTCGAGGCCGCCGGGTTCGACCAGTCGTGCTTGTTGGCCAGATGGATCACCGCGTCCGCGGCGGTGGCCGCCGCCCGCAGGCCGTCCGGGTCGTCCAGGTGCCCGCGGCGCACGTGCACTCCCTGGGTGGTCAACGCGGCCGCGGCGGCATCGGACCGGGCGAGGCCGGTGACCTCGTGTCCGGCCCCGACCAGTTCCTCCACGGTGGCGCGGCCGATCCAACCGGAGGCACCGGTGACGAAGACGTGCATGACGCAACTCCCTGCTCTCGGGCCATGACCCTGATGTCAGTGACTGCCATCAGTGTAGACCCGTGATGGCAGCGACTGACATTGAACTAGGCTGGCCCGATGGTGCGGTGGGAACCGGGAACCCGGGAGCGGCTGTATGCGGCCGCGCTCGAGCTGTTCGCGACCCGCGGCTACGAGCAGACCACCGCCGCCGAGATCGCCCAGTCGATCGGCCTGAGCGAGCGGACGTTCTTCCGGCACTTCGCCGACAAGCGCGAGGTGCTCTTCGCCGGGCAGGGAGAGTTCCTGGGCGTCTTCCTGGCCGGCGTCGCCGATGCCCCGGCGTCGGCCGGTCCCTTGGAACTGGTGACGGCGAGCCTGCGGGCCGCGGCGACCATGTTTCCCGACCAGCGGCGGTCCGACGTGCGACTGCGGCAGTCGGTCGTCGCGGCCAATGCCGCCCTGGGTGAACGGGAGCAGCACAAGATGGCCGTCGTGGCCGCCGCCCTGTCCGGGGCGCTGCGCGAGCGGGGCGTCGACGAACCGGCGGCGACCCTGGCGGCCCGATCCGCGATCACCGTGTTCTCGGTCGCGGTCGCCCAGTGGGTCCGCCCGGACGAGCAACGATCGATGGGCGAGCTGCTCGAGCGGACGACTGCCGAGCTCGTCGCGCTGATGACCGGGGCCACGACCGCCGTGTCCACCACCGAGACGATGACGGCCAGATGAAGACGGCCAGACGATGACGAGGGTGCCCTGATGCACGAGTTCCTGATCGGCTGCTACACCTTCGGCGCCGGCGGCCGCGGCCGGCGGATCGAAGTGGTCGCGCACGATCCGCAGACCGGCCGGTGGGAGCTGCTCACGGACCGGGACCTGGCCGAACCGGTGGCCGGTGCGTCCGCGACCGAACAGCCCGAGTCGCCGTCGTACCTGGCCTGGCATCCGGACGGTTGGCACGTGTACGCGGCCGGTGAGGTCTCCGACGGGCAGGTCTGGGCGCTCGCCGTCGCCCCCGGTGGGCACGGGTTGTCGGTGCTTGGTTCGGCCTCCACCGGCGGCGCGCACCCGTGCCACCTGGCCGTCGACCCGTCCGGCCGGGTGCTGCTGACCGCCAACTACACCTCGGGCAGCATCGCGGTTCATCGGCTGACGCCGGACGGCCGGATCGGCAAGTTGAGTCAGCTCGTCGAGCACGAGGGTTGCGGCCCGCACCCGGACCGGCAGCAGGGCCCGCACGCGCACATGGTCCACGTGCTGGATCAGACCCTGGTGCTCGCCGTCGATCTCGGTGCGGATCTGATCGTCGCCTACCGGCTCGACCCGGCGGCCGCCACCCTGACCCCGCTGATGACGTCGCCGCTGCCGGCCGGGTTCGGACCCCGCCATCTGGTCGCTCTGGACCACGACCGGGTCGCCGTCGCCGGGGAGCTGACCGGTGAGCTGGCGCTGCTGCGGCTGGACCGGCAGACCGGGCAGCTCGAGCTGCTGGACCTGCAGAGCGGCTCCGACGTGGCCGAGGAACCGGCCGCCCCCAGCGGCGTCGGGCGCACCGCCGACGGGCAGTTCGTGCTGATGGCCAACCGGGGCCCGAACACCGTCGCGGCCTTCCGGGTGGACGGCCAGAGCATTCAGCTGGTCGACGAGATCGGCTGCGGCGGCGACCATCCCCGGGACCTGACGGTGGTCGGCGACCTGGTGTACGTGGCCAACCAGGAGAGCGACTCGCTGACCGTGCTGCGGATCGATCCCGAGACCGGCGCCCTGAGCGCCACCACGAGTACGTTCAACACCCCCAGCCCCACCCAGCTGCTGGCCGTGCCCGGCCCGCACGACGGGAGATGAGCCGATGGCCGAGTACCGGATCGTCCGGCTGCAGGTGCAACGCGGCCCGGTGAAGGTCGGCTGGGCGCCCCTGCGCAGCTACGAGCCGGCGGCGATCCTGCCGGTGGACCGCATCCTGGCCGGTCCGCGGGGGGTGCGGGGGATCACCGCGGACGGCGCGGAGATCCTGGACGTGCACCATCAGGACCATCCCGAATCCCGGGACCGCAAGGGTCGGGCGGGGGTGCTGTTCATGGGCACCGGCGACTACGTCGCGCTGCGGGCGCGCTACGGCCCGCACGTGGTGGACGGCATCGCCGGGGAGACGGTGCTGCTGGATGCGCCCGACGGGTTGGCCGGCCGGGGCCTGCCGCCGGTGGTCACGGTGACGACCGCCGACGGGCCGCTGGAACTGCACGACGTACGCGCCGCCGATCCCTGCGTGGAGTTCAGCCGGTTCTGCCTGGGCCAGGAGCCCGCCTCGACCGTGAACGCCGACGTCCGGCAGGCGCTGGTCGACCTGGATCACGGTGCCCGGGGGTACCGGTCGGTGGCCGCCACCGAGGGCGTCGTCCGCATCGGCGACCTGGTCACCCTCTGATGGCCGACACACCGGTGCGGGACCGGGCCGCCTTCCTGCAGGCCTACGACGAGGCGATGCGGCGGTGGGCGCCCGGCACCGAGACGCTGGATCTGGATTCGGACTTCGGCCGCACCCGGGTCTACCTGAGCGGGCCGCCATCGGCGCCGCCGGTCCTGCTGCTGGCCGCCTACGGGGCGACCTCGGCCGAGTGGAGCCCCCTGGCCCTGGATCTGGCCGTCGACCACCGGCTGCACGCGGTCGACATCCCCGGCGACCCCGGCCGCAGCGTCCCTGGGGACGCCGCCCTGGCCACCCCGGCCGACCTGCGCCGTTGGCTCGTCGGCGTGCTCGACGGGCTCGGCCTGGCCCGGGTCCACCCGATCGGCCACTCGTACGGGGCATGGATCGCTCTGAACTTCGCCCTGGGAGAGCCCGGCCGGGTCTCCGGGCTGACCCTGCTCGACCCGACCATGTGCTTCACCCCGATGCTCAAGGGCTACATCTTCCGGGCCACCCCGACCCTGATGCGGCCCAGCGGGGCCCGGCGGACCGCGATGATCCAGTGGGAGACCCGCGGTGTGCCACTCAATCAACAGTGGCTCGAGGTGACCGCCTTGGGCACCGACGCGTTCGGGCTCACCTCGACGGTCCCGACCAGGATCCCCGCCGCCTCCGCCTTCGACGCGTTGACGGCGCCGACCGCAGTGGTGCTGGCCGGTCGCAGCCGGGTCCTGCACGCTCGCACGACGGCCCGGCGGGCCGGCACCCGATCGGCCCTGATCACCGTGCACACCCTGGCCGACGCCTCCCACTACGGCCTGCCGATGACCCACCCGCACGCGATCGCCGACATCGTCCGGGCCACCGGGACGGGTGCGGCGCCGGCCTGACCGTTCGGCGGTCGGCCGTTTGCCTCCTGCCGCGGCCGGGAACAGAGCGGCGGTCCGACGCGTCGGCGCTGGGCCACCCGAGCAGTCCTGACGAAGGTGACGGTGACGTCATGACCCAGGAACGTTCCGCCGAGAACTCCGCGGCGCCCGCGGACCCCTCCGGCCAGCCCGAGCTCAAACGGGTGATGGGGCCCAAGCTGCTGCTGCTGTTCATCGTCGGCGACATCCTGGGCACCGGGGTCTATGCGCTGACCGGGGATGTCGCGGCCGAGGTCGGCGGCGCCGCGTGGGTGCCGTTCCTGGTCGCGTTCGCGGTCGCCACCATCACCGCGTTCAGCTACCTGGAGCTGGTCACCAAGTACCCGAAGGCGGCCGGGGCGGCGCTGTATACGCACAAGGCGTTCGGCATCCACTTCTTCACGTTCCTGGTCGCGTTCGTCGTGATGTCCTCCGGCATCACCTCGGCGTCCACGGCGTCACGGGCGTTCGCCGCGAACCTGGCCCAGGGCTTCGGCTTCGAGGCCGGCCCGTGGACGATCGTGCTGATCGCGCTGGGATTTATGACGCTGGTGGCGGTGGTCAACTTCCGCGGGGTCGGCGAGAGCGTCAAGGCCAACGTGGTGCTGACGCTGATCGAGCTGTCCGGCCTGCTGCTGGTGATCATGGTCGGGTTCTGGGCGTTCTTCGGCGCGGACTTCGACCTGAGCCGGGTGGTCGCCTTCGACACCGCGGACGACAAGAACATCTTCCTGGCCGTCACCGCGGCCACCTCATTGGCGTTCTTCGCCATGGTCGGCTTCGAGGACTCGGTGAACATGGCCGAGGAGACCAAGGACCCGGTGCGCATCTTCCCCAAGGTGATGCTGACCGGGCTGACCATCACCGGTGTCATCTACGTGCTGGTCTCGATCGTCTCGGTCGCCCTGGTGCCGGTCGGGGTGCTGGCCGACAGCGACACCCCGCTGGTCGAGGTGGTCAAGGTCGGCGCCCCCGGACTGCCGATCGACACCCTGTTGCCGTTCATCTCGATGTTCGCCGTGGCCAACTCCGCGCTGATCAACATGCTGATGGCCAGCCGGCTGATCTACGGCATGGCCCGCCAACGGGTGCTGCCGCCGGTGCTGGGCAAGGTCCACCCGACCCGCTGCACCCCCTGGACGGCGATCGTCTTCACCACCCTGCTCGCGTTCGGTCTCATCGTGTTTGTCTCCATGGGCAACGCCGACGCGGTCGCGGTGCTCGGCGGGACCACCGCGTTGCTGCTGCTCGGCGTGTTCAGCGTGGTCAACGTGGCCGTGCTGGTGCTCCGGCGGGATGTGCCCGACCGCAAGTACTTCCGGGCCCCGACGGCCCTGCCGATCATCGGGATGATCACCTGCCTGTACCTGGTCACCCCGTTCACCGGCCGCTCGTCCACCCAGTACGTCGTCGCCGGTTGGCTACTGGTGATCGGGGTCGTGCTGTTCTTCGTCACCGTGTTGATCAACAAGAAGCTGGGTGTCTCCCCGAGCCGCTGGCGGGATCTGAAGGACCTGACCGAAGAACCCGGCCCCCGCAACTGACCCCGGGTCCTCCCTCCCGCGCGGATCAACTTCCCCGGCGCGGCTGAACTCGCACCGAATGGGCTCTCCTGCCGTGTCTGTGGGTTAGCCGCGGCCTGGGAGTGCTGGGCGGTGTCCGCCCAGCCGGAGCATAGCCAGGGCTATGAGGGCGTGTGGAGAGGCGAACCCGAACGCGACTCGGGTGATCAGCCTGATCTTGGCGTTGACGGACTCGACGCGGCCGTTGGACATGTGGTGCTCGATCGCGGCCAGGATGCTGGCTCGATGTCGAGTGATCCGTTTCGCCAGGCTGCTGAACAGGCCGATGCCGGCGGTCCGCGCCCAGGTGATCCAGTTCTCCAGGGCGGTGGCGGCCTGCTCGACCGGCAGTTTGAAGATCAGTCGAAGGCCTTCCTTGAGCAGATACGCGCGGTGCAGGTCGGGGTCGGTCAGCGCGATCCAGGCCAGTTTGACCTGCTGATTCTCGGTGAGGTCCTCCGAGTTTCGCAGCAACGCCGACCGGGCCCCGGCCATGCCCTTGACCAGGTCAGCGCCGGCTTGCCCGGCAGTGACGACCGGGCTCGAGCCGCCCGCGATGCGGTCGACGGCGGCCCGGCGGGCCTGCCGACGGGCCGTGCTGATCACGATGCGTCGTAGCTTGTCCAAGGCGTCGGTAGCCCACCCAACAACATGGAACGGGTCAGCACACCGGACCGCGTTCGGGCATCGCTGCTTGACGACCGTGCTGATGTAGGTGGCGCCGTCGGCCGAGACATGGGTCAGCAGAGCGCACCGATCCGGCCCCAGAAGATCGAAGAACTGGTGCAACGTTGCCGAGTCCCGACCGGGTGCCGCCCACAACAAGTGACCGGTGTCGTGGTCCACCACGACGGTGAGGAACCGGTGGCCACGCTTGTAGGAGATCTCATCGATCCCGAGGCGGCGGACCCCGCGTAACCGGTCCTGCAACCGTTCATGATCGGCCCAGTACCGAGACTCGATCGCTCCGACAGTGCGCCAACTGATCCGCAACAGCTGGGTCGTGGCTGTCTTCGAGGTCTGAGTGGCCAACCACGCCACGGTCCGGTCGAACACCAGGGTTTGGCCCGCGCCGTGCCTGGCCCAGGGCACATGCGCAACGACCACACCATGCTCACGGCACGACACTCGAGGGGCCTCAGCCTCCACCACCGCCCGGGACAACCCCACGTCCACCGTCCGCCACTGCCGACGGCCGGCGCCCCGGTCGTACCACGGCGACCGGCGTCGACACCGGCCACACCGCCCCGCCCACCTCTTCACTGGCCGGACCCGCACCACGATCAAGTCCGGATCATCGACGTCGACGTCCTCAACGATCGCCCCCATCAGGCCCAACGCCCGATGCCATACCCTGTTTCCGCGCACGCCGCTCTCCGCCCACCGTTCCGGGACCTTCAGACAGCCCCAGAACCTAGGCGCGGGAGCGGCGTGTTGCCATTCCCCACCCCAACAAACGACCCACTGATTCAGCAGGAGAGCCACCGAATGTGACTGGTGGGACCGGAGTCGACGACTTCATCCGCGCGGGGGCACGGGGCTGGGGCGGGCGCACTGACCACGCCGCCGGGAACGGCAACGGCCCCGCCCCGCACGAAGGCGGGACGGGGCCGTGAACCGGAGAAGCGGGATCAGAAGTCGATCTCGCCGGCGATGAACTTCTCCACGTTGTCCCGGGCCTGGTCGTCCGGGTACTGCACCGGCGGGGACTTCATGAAGTAGGACGAGGCGGACAGGATCGGGCCGCCCACGCCGCGGTCCTTGGCGATCTTGGCCGCGCGGACCGCGTCGATGATGACGCCGGCCGAGTTCGGCGAGTCCCAGACCTCGAGCTTGTACTCCATGTTCAGCGGGGCGTCACCGAACGCGCGGCCCTCGAGACGCACGTAGGCCCACTTGCGGTCGTCCAGCCACGGCACGTAGTCGCTCGGCCCGATGTGCACGTTGCGGGCACCCATGTCCCGGTCGACCTGGGAGGTGACGGCCTGGGTCTTGGAGATCTTCTTGGACTCCAGCCGGTCGCGCTCGAGCATGTTCTTGAAGTCCATGTTGCCGCCGACGTTGAGCTGCATCGTGCGGTCCAGGATGACGCCGCGGTCCTCGAACAGCTTGGCCAGCACCCGGTGGGTGATGGTCGCGCCGATCTGCGACTTGATGTCGTCACCGACGATGGGCAGCCCGGCCGCCCGGAACTTCTCGGCCCACTCGGGGGTGCTGGCGATGAACACCGGCAGCGCGTTGACGAAGGCGCAGCCGGCGTCGATGGCGCACTGGGCGTAGAAGCGGACGGCGTCCTCGGAGCCGACCGGCAGGTAGCAGACGACGACGTCGACCCGGGCCTCGCGCAGCGCGGCCACCACGTCGACCGGCTCGGCCGGGGACTCGGTGATGGTCTCCAGGTAGTAGCGACCCAGACCGTCGTGGGTGACGCCGCGCTGGACGGCGACACCGGTCGGCGGCACGTCGGCGATCTTGATGGTGTTGTTCTCGCTGGCGTTGATCGCCTCGGACAGGTCGAAGCCGACCTTCTTGGCGTCCACGTCGAACGCGGCCACGAACTCGATGTCGCGCACGTGGTAATCGCCGAACTGGACGTGCATGAGGCCGGGCACGGTCGACTTCGGGTCCGCGTCCTTGTAGTACTCGACGCCCTGGACCAGCGACGACGCGCAGTTCCCGACGCCGACGATGGCCACTCTGATGCTGCTCATGGGGTTTCCTCCTGTGGGTCGACCGGAGCGGGGTGGTTCCCCCCGTGATCGGGTGCTCCGGTGGGTGAGGCTGTGGGGTTGGGGACGGTGCCCGACGCCGGTGGCGGGCGGGGGATGTCGTCCGCGGGCAGCCGGCCGCGCTCGGCATCGATCAGTTCGTTGAGCCAGCGGACCTCACGGTCGGAGGACTCGAGCCCGAGCTGGTGCAGTTCGGCGGTGTAGGTGTCCAACCGGTCGACGGCCCGCCCGACGGCGGAACGCTGCCCTTCGCGGCGCTCCTCGACCCGGCGGCGCCGGCCCTCCAGGATCCGCATCCGGGCCTCGGCCGAGGTGCGGGAGAAGAAGGCCAGATGGACGCCGAACCCGTCGTCCGACCAGGACTGCGGGCCGGTGTCGCCGAGCAGATCGGCCAGCCGTTCCTTGCCGTCCGCGGTGATCCGGTAGGTGACCCGGGACCGGCGCGAGGACAGCGGCACCGCGTCCGCGTCGACCACCGGTTCCTCGGTGGAGACGTGCCCGGCCGCCTCCAACCGGCGCAGCGTCGGGTACAGGGAGCCGAAGCTGAAGGCGCGCAGGGTGCCCAGGGTGGCGGTGAGCCGCTTACGCAGTTCGTAGCCGTGCATGGGGGCTTCGGCGAGCAGCCCGAGAACGGCCAGCTCGAAGACGGTCGAACTTTCCTTGGCGATCGCGCACCCCCTCCGGGAGCTCGGGCCGGCCTCCGCGAGTCGTCGGGCCCGCTGTGGCACTGTGAAGGCACATCAGACCCGCTGCTACATCGGCTGGGTATATCGCCACGATACATCGCGGCGTCGGCGGTCCCGACGCGGCTCGCCCATCCATCGCCAGACTCCATCTCCGCGCCTTGCCCCAATGATTGGGGTACCAATCGTTGGGGTACGATCGTGGGATGACGACGATTCATGAACCCGCAGTCGGTGCGGATCCGCTGGCCCTGGACCAGCAGGTGTGCTTCGCGGTGGTGGTGGCCGCCCGCAGCGTGGTCGCCCTGTACCGGCCGATCCTGGAGCCGATGGGGCTCACCCACCCGCAATACCTGGTCATGCTCGCCCTGTGGCAGCATGCGCCGCTGTCGGTCAAGCGCCTGTCCGAACTGCTGCAGCTCGACCCGGGCACCCTCTCACCGCTGCTCAAGCGGCTCGAGGCGGCCGAGCTCATCGTGCGTCGGCGCAACGCCGCCGACGAGCGGCACCTGGCGGTCGAGCTCACCGAGACCGGACAGGCCCTGCGGGAGCGGGCCCTGCAGGTCCCCCCGGCGGTGATCGACCGGTTGGGCATGTCCATCGAGGAACTGCAGGCCCTGCACCGTGCGCTGACCCGGGTCATCGAGGCGGCCGGGCCGAGCCCGGTGGCTGCCCGATGATCGCCGGTGCGGCCCAGGCGGCCCAGGACGGTGGTCTGTTCGGTGACGGATTCGGCGTCGGCACCATTCTGCTGGTCGCGGGCATGGTGCTGTCGGTCGCCGTCGTCTCCGGGCTGGGCTTCATCGCCCGGATGAACGACCGGTCCGCCGAGCGCAAGTCCGTCCGGCCGCCGACCGACACGGCGGCCGACACTGCGACCGACACGGCGGCCGAGAGGTCCGCCGAGGACGGACGGGAGTAGCTCACCCCCCCGGTCGGGCCGGGTCGGGGACTCCTGATGCGAGCTGGTGCCCCCCGCGTACCCTTGGCCGGGTGCGGACGCAGCGGGGACTGGTGGACTACGCCTTGCAGCGTCGTGCGCTTCTCGCCGAGGTCCGCTCCGGTCGCGCCGGCATCGACGACGTCTGCGACGCGTCCCCGTACCTGTTGCGGGCAGCCAAGTTTCACGGTGTCGCCACCGACGTGGTCTGCCCGATGTGCCGCAAGGAACCGCTGACCCATGTCTATTGGGTGTACGGCGACGAGATCAAGCACATGGCCGGATCCGCCCGGGTGCCCGACGAGCTCGAGGCGATGGCCGGCACGTTCGGCGAGTTCTCCGTCTACCAGGTCGAGGTGTGCCGGACCTGCTCCTGGAACCACCTGGTGGCGGCCTTCGTCATGGGTAAGAAGGGTGAGGCCGCGCCCCGCCGCCGGCGCGCCGTCAAATGACGCCGGCCCGGCCGACCGGTCGGAAGGCCTGATCGCAACGCCGGCCTGACAGGACCGGCAAGTAGCATCGCGCCGTGACTGCGACCCCCCCGGCCGACGAGACTGCGGCGGGACCCGGCGACGAAGCGGGGGCGGCAGGCACACCGGGCGAACCACCGGAACCGACCGAGCAGACCGAACCGACCGAACCGACCGAACCGGACAGCCTGCCGCGCGCGGCGTCGCTGAGCTCCACTGAGCGCGTCATCCCGAGCTGGACCGACCCGACCGTCCGTCGGGCGGCCGACGTGATCGGTGGTCCGATGGGCCGGCACGCGCTGGTCGGGCGCAATCGCCTCATCACCCCGCTGCGGGTGTGCGTGCTGATGGCCATCGTCATCCTGATCGGGGGGTGGCTGTTCAAGGCGGCCTGCATCCAGACCGGCGCCGACGGCACGCTCGACCAAAGCGGGCAGCGGCCGTGGATCGCCGCCTGCTACACCGACGTGGTGCCGCTGTTCGGCTCGCACGAACTGGACATCGGGGCCCTGCCCTACAAGGCCAGCTGGCTGGACAACGGCCAGGTCCGGTACATGGAGTACCCGGTGCTGACCGGCTTCTGGATGTACCTGATGTCTGGCCTGTCCCACGGGTATAGCGCCGTGGCCAAGGCGGTCGGCCTGCCGGTCCCGCTGGACGTGGCCGCCTACTTCACCATCGGCGCCATCGCCCTGGGTCTGCTCTACCTGTGGGCGGTGGCCTGCACGGCCAAGATCGCCCGGCGCCGGATCTGGGACACCGCGCTGATGTGCCTGGCCCCGCTGCTGGTCGTGCACGCCTTCACCAACTGGGACCTGCTGCCGATCGGCTTGACCGCCGGCGCGATGCTCGCCTGGGCGCGGAAGAAACCCGTCCTGGCCGGGGTGCTGTTCGGCCTGGGCACCGCGGCCAAGCTGTACCCGGTGCTGCTGCTGGGTCCGCTGCTGGTCCTGTGCCTGCGCACCGGCAAGATGCGCGAGTGGACCCGCACGGCGGTGGCGGCCGGGGTGGTCTGGCTGGTGGTCAACGTGCCGGTCATGCTGGCCTGGCCGGCCGGCTGGTACGAGTTCATCCGGCTCAACTCCGAGCGGCCCCCCGAGTACGACTCCTGGTACTTCATCTACGCCACGCTGGCCCGTTCCGCGATCTGGGACAAGGCGCCCGGCGCCGACAGCCCGACCCTGGTCAACCTGCTCTCGCTGGCGCTGTTCGCCGTCGCCTGCGTGGCCATCGGCTGGCTGGGCCTGTCCGCCCGGCGTCGCCCCCGGTTCGCCCAGCTCGCCTTCCTGGTGATCGCGGCATTCCTGCTGACCAACAAGGTGTGGTCACCGCAATACTCGCTGTGGCTGCTGCCCCTGGCCGTGCTGGCGCTGCCCCGGTGGCGACCGCTGCTGTTCTGGCAGGCCTCCGAGGCCGTCGTCTGGGTGTTGCTGATGCTTTCGTTCGCCGGCGAGGCGAACAAGGGCCTGTCGATCTACCCGTTCATCAATGCCGCCCTGGTCCGCGACGCCCTGGTGCTGATGCTGGTCTACCTGGTGGTCCGGGACATCCTGCGGCCGGACAAGGACCTGGTCCGGATCGCCGGCGACGACGACCCGTCCGGTGGCGTGCTCGAGGACGCACCCGACCGCTTCACCATCCCGTCGCTCCCGGCGTGGTGGGCCCGGCGTCGCTCGTCGGGCGCCGGAGATCCGGTCGGGACCGGCGAACCGGTGGCCGTCGCGCCGGCCCGGATCGAGCCCGGCTCGTAGCAGGGCCGGTGCGCTGACCGGGTGGATTCCGTCGGCGGATCCGGGGTCCGGGCCGGTCAAAGCGGTGAAACCGACCCAACCCGGATGAGGCGCGGTCACCGGCCCTGCGGAATGGTGACATCCTGTGCAGTGGCAATCCGCCCGGGCCGGGTTGCCACCAGGCGTCGTCGAACGCCGATCTGCGTGGTTGATGTCGGTCAGGTGCCTGCCGTGGTCGAGTGCGCAGCCGCCGACCTGACCCAGGAGACATGCCTATGACGAACAACACCGCCCCCAAGCCGGTCAAGACCCTCTCCGAGGTGATCATCCGGTTTGCCGGCGACTCCGGCGACGGGATGCAGCTCACCGGCGACCGGTTCACCACCGAGACGGCCGCCTTCGGCAACAGCCTGTCGACCCTGCCGGACTTCCCGGCGGAGATCCGGGCCCCCGCCGGCACCCTGCCCGGGGTGTCCGCGTTCCAGCTGCACTTCGCCGACCACTCCGTCGTCACCCCCGGCGACGCGCCGACCGTGCTGGTCGCGATGAACCCGGCGGCGCTCAAGGCCAATCTGGCCGACCTGCCCCGCGGCGGCACGATCATCGTGGACACCGACGAGTTCACCAAGCGCAACCTGGCCAAGGTCGGGTACACCGTCAGCCCGGTCGAGGACGGCAGCCTGGGCGACTACCAAGTGCACCCGGTCAAGCTGACCTCGCTGACGGTGGATGCCGTGGCCAAGGTCGGGGTGAGCCGCAAGGACGCCGAGCGGGCCAAGAACATGTTCGCGCTGGGGCTGCTGTCCTGGCTGTACCACCGCCCGCTGGAGGGCACCCGCCGCTTCCTGGAGACCAAGTTCGCCGGCCGTCGCGAGGTGCTGCGGGCCAACCTGGTCGCGCTGGAGGCCGGCTGGTCCTACGGCGAGACCACCGAGGGCTTCGCGGTCAATTACGAGGTCAAGCCGGCCAGCCTGCCTCCTGGCCGCTACCGGACCATCCGGGGCAACCAGGCCCTGGCCTACGGGCTGGTCGCGGCGGCCGAGCGGTCGAACCTGCCGCTGTTCCTGGGCTCGTACCCGATCACCCCGGCCTCCGACATCCTGCACGAGCTGTCCGCGCTCAAGCACTTCGGCGTGCGCACCTTCCAGGCCGAGGACGAGATCGCGGGCGTGGCCGCCGCGCTGGGCGCCTCCTACGGCGGCAGCCTGGGCGTCACCACCACCTCGGGCCCGGGCATCGCGCTCAAGGCCGAGACCATCGGCCTGGCCGTGGCCCTGGAGCTGCCCCTGGTCGTGGTCGACGTGCAGCGCGGTGGACCGTCCACCGGGTTGCCGACCAAGACCGAGCAGGCCGACCTGCTGCAGGTGCTGTTCGGCCGCAACGGTGAGGCGCCGGTGCCGGTGGTCGCCGCCCAGACCGCCTCCGACTGCTTCGACGCCGCGCTGGAGGCGGCGCGGATCGCCCTGACCTACCGCACCCCGGTTTTCCTGCTCTCCGACGGGTACCTGGCCAACGGCTCCGAGCCCTGGCTGATCCCGGACGTGGCCTCGCTGCCCGATCTGCGGGTCGAGTTCGCCACCGAGCCCAATGCCGGGACCGAGGACCGCCCGCTGTTCCTGCCTTACCTCCGGGATCCGGACACGCTGGCCCGGCCCTGGGCCATCCCCGGCACCCCCGGCCTGGAGCATCGGATCGGCGGCATCGAGAAGAAGGACGGCACCGGCGAGATCTCCTACGACCCGGCCAACCACGACCACATGGTGCGCACCCGGGCGGCCAAGGTCGCCGGGATCCAGGTGCCGCCGCTGGAGGTGGACGATCCGGACGGCCAGGCCGACCTGCTGGTGCTGGGGTGGGGCTCGACCTACGGCCCGATCACCGGTGCGGTCCGGGTCCTGCGGGCCCAGGGCGTCTCGGTGGCCCGGGCGCATCTGCGGCACCTGAACCCGATGCCGGCCAACTTGGACGAGGTGCTGCGCCGCTACCGCCGGGTCGTCGTGCCGGAGATGAACCTGGGCCAGCTGGCCCTGCTGATCCGTGGGCTGTATCTGGTAGACGCGATCGGCATCAATCAGGTGCGAGGTCTGCCGTTCCGGGTCGACGACCTGGTCGGCGCCATCCGCTCGGCCCTGGACGGCACCATCACCCGCACCGCGGTCGGCAGCGCCGGCCGGTACGGCGCGGGCCCGAGCATCCCGTCGATCACCGTCGGCGACGATCCGGAGCTGGCGGACACCCCACCCGATCGGGAACCGGACCCCGTGCCGGACCAGGAGCCGGTGCCCGCCGGTTCCGGCCCGGCCACGAACGGAGGCACGCGATGACCGAGCCCACCACCACGACCACCACCGCGACCAGCAGTCCGGCCGCCGTCCGGCCCGCTCGGCGGGCCCCCGCCGCGTCGCTGGCCGGGGCGCCGGCGCTCAAGCTGATCCCCAAGGCCGAGAGCGTCCTGACCGCGAAGGACTTCAAGTCCGACCAGGAGGTCCGCTGGTGCCCGGGCTGCGGTGACTACGCGATCCTGGCCGCCGTGCAGGGGTTCATGCCCGAACTCGGCATCCGCCGGGAGAACACGGTGTTCATCTCCGGCATCGGCTGCGCCGCCCGGTTCCCGTACTACATGAACACCTACGGGGTGCACTCCATCCACGGCCGCGCGCCGGCCATCGCCACCGGCCTGGCGATCAGCCGACCCGACCTGTCGGTGTGGATCGTCACCGGTGACGGCGACGCGCTCTCGATCGGCGGCAATCACCTGATCCACGCCCTGCGGCGCAACGTCAACCTCAAGATCCTGCTGTTCAACAACCGGATCTACGGGCTGACCAAGGGCCAGTACTCGCCGACCTCGGAGGTCGGCAAGCGGACCAAGTCGACCCCGCTGGGCTCGCTGGACACCCCGTTCAACCCCGTGTCGGTGGCCCTGGGCGCGGAGGCCAGCTTCGTTGCCCGGACCATCGATTCCGATCGCCAGCACCTGACCTCGGTGCTGCGGGCGGCCGCGGTGCACCCGGGTACGGCCCTGGTGGAGATCTACCAGAACTGCAACATCTTCAACGACGGCGCGTTCGAACCGCTCAAGGACGCCACCAGCAAGGACGAGGCGACGATCCGGCTGGAGCACGGCAAGCCGATCCGGTTCGGCATCGGCGGGCACCGCGGGGTCATCCGCAACGCCCGGGGTCGGCTGGAGGTGGTCGACGTCGACCAGGTCGGTGAGGACGCGCTGATCGTGCACGATGCGCACGACCCGGACCCCTCGACCGCGTTCGCGCTGGCCCGGCTGGCCAATCCGGAGAACCTGGACAACACCCCGATCGGGGTGTTCCGGGACGTCACCCGGGGCAGTTACGACTCGGCGATCCGCGCCCAGATCGACACCGCCGTCGCTGCGCACGGAGTCGGTGATCTGGCCGGGCTGCTCGCCGGCCGCGACACCTGGACCGTCAGCTGACCGGTCAGGTCGAACCCGGCGACCTCGAACCACACGACGTGGACGAGGTGGCCCACCCCCGCTCGGACGGGGGGCCGGCGGGCCCCGGGGCAGTCCCCGGCCCGCAGCGCCGGCCCCCGTACGGGCGCAATCCGTTGCTGGCCGCGCACGGCGTCCGGGCCCGGGCCGAGATCGTCGAAGCGGCCCGGGACCTGTTCACCCGCAACGGCTACCAGGCGACCACGGTGGAGGCGATCGGCGAGGCCACCGGCCGGTCCGGGGCCGCCGTCTACCAGTACTTCTCGGGCAAGTTCGAGATCTTCGCGATGTTCCTGCAGGAGATCGGCGACGAGCTGTTGCGGCTGGCCCTGCAGTTCCCCCAGCTCAGCGACGACGCAGCCGGCCGGGCCCGGCTGCGGGACTGGATCGCCCAGCTGATCGAGGTGGTGGAGTACCACTCCGGCACGTTCCTGGGCTGGTCGCAGGTCCAGTACGGGGAGCCGGAACTGGGCATCCTGGGTCAGGCCAATTTCCAGAAGTACCAGGCCGGCGTGGTCGACGGCCTGGCCCGGTCCGGGGTCCATCCGCCGACGCCCGAGGTGGTGCCGGTCGGGTTGCTCTCGGTCGTCCAGTGGAGCACGCTGCTCAACGCCCGGCGGCCCGACCCGGTCGACCGGACGGCCCTGGCGGCCGCCCTGGCCCGGATGCTCAATGCGTTCCTGTTCAGCCCCTCACCGTCCGCGGCGTCGTCCGACGGCGAGGACGATCCGGTGGCCGTCGACCGGCTGCCGGTGATCCCGCTCGGCGACGTTCTCGGGTTGCGCCGGCCGGTCACCTCTCGTGGGGTCGGGACGGTCCAGCGGATCATGCTGGCCGCCGCCGATCGGTTCCGGGTCAACGGCTACCGCGGGACGAGCCTGAACGACGTGGCTGCCCGGGCCGGCGTCAGCCACGGCAGCGTTTACACCTACTGGGCCGACCGGGAGGCGCTGTTCGCCACCCTGGCTCAGGACGTGCTGGTCGCGATCGAGCGCCAGCAGCGACTGTTGCCCAGCCGGCCGCCGTCCGGCGAATCGATCGACGCGTGGGTGGAGGGCTGGGCCTCGATGATCGAGACCCACGGCAGCGTGCTCTATGTCTGGCAGCACGAGGTGGACGCGCCGGCGCTGGGTCCCCTGGCCGACCGGCGCGACCAGGTGCTGGACGGCATCGTCGACCGGCTGCTGGCGCTGGCCGCGGATCCGCCCGACGGCCGGGAACCGATGTCGGTGGCCCTGCGCGCGGTGCTCACCGACGTGCCCTACGTGCTGTCCACTCAGCTGGCCATCCTGCCCCGGGCGGCGGCCAGCGGGTTCGTCGCGGCCCTGCTGCGGGCCGGGCTGGGCGTGGGCCCGCCCCCGTCGTGACCTCGCGGTGAACCGGAGCCCGTGGTGACGCTGGTCGAGCAGATCCGGGCCGGGTTGCGGGCGGTCGCCGAGCCCGACCGGGCGCCGCAGATGCAGGCCTACATGCGGTCGACGATGCCCTTTCTCGGCGTCCGTCGCCCGCTGGTGCGGCGGCTGGCCCGTGAACTCGCCGGACCCGCGGCCGAGCGGAGCCAGTTGCTGGCCGCGGCCACCGACCTGTGGCGCACGGGTCACTACCGGGAAGAGCGGTACGCCGCAATCGACCTGCTGGGTCTACGGGCCAACCCGCGGACACCTGGCCACGCTTGCCCTGGCCACCGAGATGATCGTGACCGGGGCCTGGTGGGATCACGTGGACGCCGTCGCCCCGCTGGTCGGCGCGATGCTGCGGGCGCACCGGCCGGCCGTCGAGCCGCTCGTGCGCGGCTGGTCGGTGGACCCGGACCGGTGGCTGCGGCGGGCCTCGATCATCTGCCAGCTCGACGCCAAGGCGGCGACCGACCGCAGACTGCTGACCGACGTCATCGAGGCGAACCTGGCCGACCGGGAGTTCTTCGTCCGCAAGGCCATCGGCTGGGCCCTGCGCCAGTACGCGCGGACCGACGCCGACTGGGTGCGCGCCTTCGTGGTCACCCATCGCGACACGCTCAGCCCGCTGTCCTATCGGGAGGCGGTCATGCACCTGACCTGACAGGGTGGCGATGCCGGGCGGACGGCCCGGCTCCGACAGATCCGGCCCGGAACATCGCGGAGGTTGCATCATGCAGGTCGAACTTCGCCACAGCCCCTCATTCGCCGTCGTTCGCCTGCACCTGGCGCCGGGCGAGCAGTTCCTCGGCGAGGCCGGGGTCATGGTCATGCAGTCGTTCGGGGTCACCGTGTCCTCGCAGATGCAGGGCGGCTTCATGTCCGCGCTCAAGCGGTCCGCGCTGGGCGGTGAGTCCTTCTTCATCACCACGTTCACCGGGCACGCGCAGTCACCGACCTGGGTCGACGTGGCGGCCCGGCTGCCCGGCGACGCCACCGTCATCGAATGCCGGCCCGACCGGCCGCTCGTGTTGACCAAGGGGTCCTGGCTGGCCAGCGAGATGGGCGTCAACCTGGACACCAAGTGGGGCGGGGCCAAGCTGCTGTTCGGCGGCGAGGGTGGCTTCGTCGTGCACTGCACCGGCCAGGGCAAGGTGGTCGCCGGCTCGTTCGGTGCCCTGGATCTGATCGAACTCGCGCCCGGTCAGGGGTTCACCATCGACACCGGCCACCTGGTCGCCTACGACGACGGCATGCAGGTGCAACTGCGCAAGGTGGCCAAGGGCTGGATCCAGACCGGGAAGTCCGGCGAGGGCTTCGTCATGGACATCCAGGGTCCCGGCCGGGTGTGGACGCAGAGCCGCAACGCCAATGCCCTGGTCGACTGGCTGACCCAGGTGCTGCCCTTCAGCCGGTCCTGACCGGTCCGCCGCCGGACCGGATGAAACGCGGTGTGACCGGCGGGTGCGGCGGGTACGTACGGTTCACGGTCACGTACCGTGAGTGTCCCTCGCGTCCGCGGGGGGCAGATCGAGACTTCAAGTGGGGAGACGCATCGTGGCGATTCGTCGGGGGTGGGCGACGGCAGCAGCCGTCGGGACGTCGTTGGTGCTGATGGCCGGGTGCAGCTCGGGGTCGAACTCCGCGGGCACGACGTCGGCGGCCACGTCCGCGGCGACCTCGACCTCCTCGTCGGCGGCGATGACCAGTTCGTCCGCCAGTTCGCCGATGGCGACCTCGTCGGACGCCGACTCGATGACCGTGCCGTCCCCGACGACCACGGTGGGCGGGGATGCCACCACGCTGGATGCGCAGTCCACCGCCTGGTTCGAGACCTTCTGCACCGGCCTGCAGCCGTTGAATGCGCTCCGCAACGTGGACTCCCAGCAGGGCTTGGCCGACGCGATGACGCAGGCCGGTCAGGCCTTCCAGGCCACCGCCGCGCAGCTGGCGACCCTGCCGCCGCCCACCTTCGAGGGCGGCTCGGAGCTGTCTCAGACCTCGCAGGCGGCGATGCAGTCCTTCGGCCAGACCTTCACCGAGTTCGGCCAGCGGGTGCTGACCATCAAGGACGGCGACACCGCGGCGCAGCAGCAGTTCCAGCAGGACCTGCAGGCGGCCGCCGCCGAGTCGCCGGCGGCTCAGATCAAGCTCAACCCGGAGCTGACCAAGGCCGTTCAGCAGATCCCCGCCTGCCAGACGCTGGGCAGTTCCTGATCGAACGCCGGCCGGGGTGATCGTCGGCTGCGGCGACGATCACCCCGGACCGGCAACCAGCTTCGAGTGCACCGTCTACAGCAGTTCCAGGATGGTCGCGTTGGCCTGCCCGCCGCCCTCGCACATGGTCTGCAGCCCGTAACGGATCCCGAAGGCGCGCTGGTGGTGCACCATCGCCGTCATCAGCCGGGCCCCGGAGGCACCCAGCGGGTGTCCGATGGCGATCGCTCCGCCGCCGGGGTTCAGCGCCTTCTCGACCCCGGTGTCACCGCCGGCCAGATCGGCCAGCCAGGCCAGCGGCACCGCGGCGAACGCCTCGTTCACCTCGAACACGCCGATCTCGTCCAGCCGCAGCCCGCTGCGCTGCAGCGCCTTGCGGGTGGCCGGGATCGGTGCGGTGAGCATGATCACCGGGTCGGCCGCGGCCAGCACCGCCGTGTGCACCCGGGCCAATGGGGTCAACCCCAGCTCGCGGGCCTTGTCCGAGGTGGTCATCAGCAACGCCGCGGCCCCGTCGGAGATCTGGCTGGCGTTGCCGGCGGTGACCACGCCGTCGGCCGCGAAGGCCGGCCGCAGCGAGGCCATGGCGGCCAGGTTGCCGCCGCGGCGTACCCCCTCGTCGACCTGGACCGGCTCGCCACCGGTCAGTTCCTCGGGTACCGGCACGATCTGGTCGTCGAACCAGCCGGCGTCCTGCGCAGCCGCGGCCTTCTCGTGCGAGCGCAGGCTGTACTCGTCGAGCTGGGTCCGGGACAGTCCCCACTGCTGCGCCACCATTTCGGCGCCGACGCCCTGGTGCGGCGTCACCTCGCCGTACCGGCCGGTCCAGCCGCTGGCGCTGAACGGCGATCCGGCCACCTGCCCGGAGGCTCCCATCGGGACCCGGGACATCGACTCGACCCCGCCGGCCACGACCAGGTCGTACTGGCCGGCGATCAGCCCGGCCGCGGCGAAGTGCACCGACTGCTGCGAGCTGCCGCACTGCCGGTCGATGCTCACCCCGGGCACCGAATCCGGCCAGCCGGCCGCCAGCAGCGCCGTGCGGGCGATGTCGGAGGTCTGCTCCCCGACCTGGCTGACACAACCCCAGATCACGTCGTCGACCAGGCCCGGATCGATGCCGGTACGATCCACCAACGACCGCAGGATGTGGGCGGACAGGTCGACCGGGTGGACCCCGGACAGGCCGCCGTTGCGCTTGCCGACCGGGGTGCGGACCGCTTCGACGATCACCGCATCGCGCATGGGGACTCCTCAACCTGGGGCGAACATCTTCCGGACGCCCAGCCTACGAGCATCAGCCTACGAGGAAGTGAACGACCGTGAACGTCGGGTCGGGCGCAGCGACAGCCGGGTCTGCCGGCCCGCATTCCGGCGGGGCGGCCGGCTACTCGGGCACCCCCTTGCCGCGCAAGCTCGGGGTCGGCCCCGACTCGCGGGTGCTGGTCCTGGGCGCCGTTGACGGCTTCGATCCGGGAGCCCCGTTCCACCGGCGGCCCGGCCGGGGTCCCTACGACGTGGTGATCCTGTTCTGCCCGGATCGGGCCACCCTCGCGCGCCGGTTCGTCGGCGCGGCCGCCCGGCACACCGTCGACGGCATGATCTGGGTCTGCTGGCCCAAGCGGGCCTCCGGCGTCGTCACCGATCTGGACGAGAACGCCGTCCGGGAGTACGGCCTGACCCACGGGCGGGTGGACGTCAAGGTCGTGGCGATCGACGCGACCTGGTCCGGCCTGAAGTTCGTGATCCGGCGGCGGGATCGCTGAGGTCGGCTGGTCACGCTGCGCTCGGCTGGTCACGCTGCGCTCGGCTGGCCACGCTGTGCCCGGCTGGTCACGCTGTGCCCGGCTGGTAACATCGTGGGGTTGCAACCGAACCCGCCGGGTCATCGTGGCCCAGGCGGGTTCAGTCATGCTTCACCCTCCTGTCGCGGACCGACCGCGGCCGACCTAGCCCATAGGAGGTGCACATGAGCGTTTCGACTGCTCATCGTCACTACGAGCTGCTGCTCATCCTCGACCCCAACCTCGACGAGCGGACGGTGGCACCGTCCATCGACACGTTCCTCAACGTCATCCGCCAGGGTGGCGGTTCCGTGGAGAACGTCGATATCTGGGGCAAGCGCCGCTTGGCGTTCGAGATCAAGAAGAACCCGGAAGGCATCTACGCGGTCATCAAGGTGACCTGCCCGTCCGCCGTGGTGACCGAGTTGGACCGTCAGCTGAACCTGAACGAGTCCGTGCTCCGCACCAAGATCATCCGCCCTGACGCCAAGTAAGGGGAGATCACATGGCCGGCGACACCATCATGACCGTGATCGGCAACCTGACCGCCGATCCGGAACTGCGCTTCACCGCCTCCGGTGCGGCCGTCGCGAACTTCACCGTGGCGTCCACCCCGCGCACCTTCGACCGGGCCTCCGGCGAGTGGAAGGACGGCGAGGCGCTGTTCCTGCGCTGCAACATCTGGCGCCAGCCCGCTGAGAACGTGGCCGAGTCGCTCACCCGGGGTGCCCGGGTCATCGTCTCGGGCCGGCTCAAGCAGCGCTCGTTCGAGACCAAGGAAGGCGAGAAGCGCACCGTCATCGAGCTGGAGGTCGACGAGATCGGCCCCTCGCTGCGGTACGCGACCGCCAAGGTCAACCGGGCGCAGCGCTCGGACGGCGGCGGCGGAGGCGGTTACGGCTCCGGCGGTGGGTCTCGTCCGGCCGCGCAGAACGACGACCCGTGGGGTTCGGCCCCGCCGGCCGGTTCGTCGTCCGGCTACTCGGACGAACCGCCCTTCTAACGGCTCGTCGTCACCCTTTCCGATCTTTTTGACGCTCACGTACCCACGGAGACATTCCCATGGCCAAGCCCCCCATCCGCAAGCCCAAGAAGAAGGTGTGCGCGTTCTGCAAGGAGAACGCGCAGCCGATCGACTACAAGGACACCACCCTGCTGCGCCGGTTCATCTCCGACCGCGGCAAGATCCGGGCCCGTCGGGTCACCGGCAACTGCACCCAGCACCAGCGCGATATCGCGACCGCGGTCAAGAACGCCCGCGAGGTCGCTCTGCTGCCGTACACCTCCACCGCCCGCTAGCCAGGAAGGACGACGCATCATGAAGCTCATTCTGACCGCGGACGTGCCCGGCCTGGGTGCCCCCGGCGACACCGTCGAGGTTCGCGACGGCTACGGCCGCAACTACCTGCTGCCCCAGGGCAAGGCCATCGTGGCCACCAAGGGTGCGCAGAAGCAGGTTGCCACCATCCAGCGCGCGCAGCTGGCCCGTGAGATCCGCGGCGTCGAGCACGCCAACGAGGTCAAGCAGGCTCTGGAGGCGCTGGGCGAGAAGCTGACCATCGCCGCCCGCACCACCGGTGACGGCACCAAACTGTTCGGCTCCATCACCGCCGTCGAGATCGCCGACAAGGTGCGCTCGGTCGGCGGTCCGGTGCTCGACCGCCGGACCATCGACACCAACGGTCACATCAAGACCGTCGGCGCGCACAAGGTCGCCGTCAAGCTGCACCCCGGCGTCACCGCCGAACTGGTCGTCCGGATCACCGCCGGCTGACCGAATCACTGCACGGCCGACGGCCGGTCCCGGACTCCGGGGCCGGCCGTCGTCGTGTGTGGGCCCTCAGTTCGGGTCGGGGTGCGGATTCGGGTCCGGGCTCGGGTCCAGATCCTCGGCCACCTTGCTGGCCACGGCGGCCGGCACGACCACCACCGGCACCGGCGAGTACCGGATGATCTTGGTCGCCCGGGAGCCCACGAACACCCGGGCCAGAGTGCCCAGCGGCGACGAGCCGACCACCAGGACCTCGCCCGGCTCCCACTCCAGCTCGTCCATCACGTCGGCCCAGTCCGAACCGGTCGCGATCTCCGCGGAGGCCGACGCGGGCAGCAGGGCCAACTCGCTCAGGCGGTCCAGCGCCGCCCGCTGGAACTGGCGGACCTGCTCGGTCCACTGGCTCAGCACCATGTCCTCGGCGCCCAGCCCCACCTCCGGTGGGTACATGGTGCGTCCACGCACGCCGAAGGTCACCACCCGCAGGGCCCCGCCGATCCGCCGGCTCATCCCGGCCACCGCCAGCAGCAGATCGCCGGACTCCTCGGTGCCCGAGTACGAGCAGCTCATCCGGCTGATCGCGGTGCAGTGGGCCCGGTACCCGCGGGGCGCGATGGCCACCGGCAGCGGCGAGGAATGCAGCAACGGTTCGGAGGTCGACCCCAGCACGACCTGCCCGGACCGGCCGTCCCGGGAGGAGCCCAGCACCAGCAGGTCGCCCTCGGCGTCCGCGCACGAGCGGGACAGCGCGGCGGGGACGGACCGCCCGGCCACCTGGCCGTAGGAGACCGACAACTCCGGCGCCTTGGCCGCCATGAACTGCCGGGCCTGGTCCAGGGCGGCCTCGCCCTGGGCGGTGGCCCAGGCTTGGAACTCGGCATCCACCTTGGCCATCGACGGGGTGGTCCAGTGCTGGGGTGTGACGGTGGTGACGACCACCGGCTCGGGCCGGCCCGACCGGGCCAGCAGCACGGCCAGTTCCAGGGCGTCCCGGCCGCCCTTGTGCGGGCTGAAGCCGACGACGATCGTCATCGGGCGTCGTCCTGGGTCGGCGCATCGGGGTCGACCACGGTGGCCCCGGCGTTGAGCTCGGAGTGCCGGCGGCCCCAGAAGAAGTAGAAGGTGAGCACGATCGCCAGCCACAGCAGGAACCAGGCCCAGGTGACCCAGGACAGCCCCGACAGCACGTACAGGCAGGCCAGCACGGACAGCACCGGGGTGACCGGGTAGCCGGGCACCTTGAAGCCGCGGGGGATGTCGGGCCGCGTTCGGCGCAGGATGATCACACCCAGCGAGACCACGATGAACGCGACCAGGGTGCCGATGGAGACCAGATCGGCGAGCTTGTCCAGCGGCACCAGCGCGGCCAGGATCGCGACCACCACGGCCACCACGACGGTGTTGAACACCGGGGTCTGGCTGCGCGGGTTGACCTGGGCGAACTGCCTGGGCAGCATGCCGTCGCGGCCCATGGCGAACAGGATGCGGGTCTGCCCGTACATGGTGACCAGGGTGACCGAGAAGATCGAGATGACCGCCCCGGCGGCCAGCACCGTGCCCGGCCAGGGACTGCCGACGATGGTCTCCAGGATCTGGGCGAGACCGGCCTCTTGGCCCTCGAACTGCTGCCAGGGCTGAGCGGCGAGAGCGGCCAGGGCGACCAGCACGTAGATGGTGACCACGGTCAGCAGGGCGAAGATGATCGCCCGCGGCATCGTGCGTTGCGGATCCTTGACCTCCTCGCCGGCGGTGGACACCGCGTCCAGGCCGATGAAGGAGAAGAAGATCGTGCCGGCCGCCGCGCCGATCCCGGAGACGCCGAACGGGGCGAAGTCGCTCAGGTTGCCCGAGTCGAACGCGGTGAAGCCGATGACGATGAACATGCCCAGCACGGACAGCTTGATGATGACCATGACGGTGTTGACCGCGGCGGACTCGCTGGCCCCCCGGATCAGCAACAGCGCGCAGAGCGCGATCAGGATGACGGCCGGCAGGTTGAGCACGCCCGGGCTGTCGTCCCACGGCGCGTGCGAGAGCGAATCGGGCAGGTGGACGCCGATCACGTTGTCCATGAGCTTGTTCAGGTACTGGCTCCAGCCGACCGCCACGGCGGCGGTGGACACCCCGTACTCCAGCAGCAGGCACGCCGCCACCCCCATCGCGACGACCTCGCCCAGCGCCGCATAGGCGTAGGAATAGGTCGAGCCGGAGACGGGGATCGCCGAGGCCAGCTCCGCGTAACAGATGGCCGCCAGACCGGCGGCCAGGCCGGCGACCAGGAACGAGATGATCACCGACGGGCCGGACTTGGGCACCGCCTCGGAGAGCACGAAGAAGATGCCGGTGCCGACCGTGGCGCCGACCCCGAACATGGTCAGCTGGAACGTGCCGATGGTCCGCTTGAGCTCGGGGCCGTGCGCCGCGCCGGCCCGCATGTGATTGACCGGCTTGCGCCGGAACAGCTGGGTGCTCAACCCGGCGCCCGGTCCTGCTCCTGAACCCGATGCTCCTGGATGTGGTGCTGCGCTGCTCACCGTGTGCCCCCCGTCGCCGACCGACCGCTGGCCGTCACGCCTGTCGGCGCCGCGTCGCGGGTCGCCGGAAACCAATCACGCCCCATCAGGTGGGTCAAGCGCTTCGGTCATGTCGAAACACGGCCGAACCACGATCGTGACGCAGCGAGATCAGGTCCGCCGCGCCACACTCGAAAAAAGTCACTGTCGGTAATGGGGGGCGGGACGGGTCGATCGATGGTCGCCTCCGGTCACCGGGCCGGGGTGGGATGCCGACGGGGTGGACCGTGCGGGGACCCGTTCGGTTACGAAACGGTCACGACTCAGTGACGGCCGATGCACGGCCGGACGAACGCAACACGCCGAGGACGCCACGCCGAGTCTGCGGACCTTTTGGTTGTCCACAGATCTCCACTCGTCCACATCCCTGTGACCTGCAGCGATGGCATAAAATGGCGGAGTTTTCCCCAGGTTGTCCACAGGGAACGGGGATAGCTGCGGCGCGCCGCGGGCAGTTGCCCACATCCTGTCCCCACGTTGTGCACAAGCCGGTTTGGTTCCGGCCGGTGGATGGCCCTAGCGTGCTCATGAGCTCGGTGGGACCGGAACCCCGTTCCCGCCCGGGCTGGCCAAATTCATCACGCTGCGTGATCAATGACGATCGCCGCGACCAGTGCTGCACGCACTGTCCGACCCCTTCGGTAGACAGAACACATGTCCGATCGATGGGGGTTACGCGGGGCCAACGCACCGCGGTCACCTGGCGTCGGATCCGAACACGTCGGAACGGGAGGGGACACTCGCATGGCGGTGGTCGATCAGCGGTGGTCCGAAGGACCGGTGCGCACCCCACCTCCGCCGGGTTTCGATCGGCAGCCTCCGCAGGACCAGGCGGCCGAGCAGTCCGTGCTCGGCGGCATGCTGATGTCCAAGGATGCGGTCGCGGACGTGCTGGAGGCCCTGACCTCCGCGGACTTCTACCGGCCGGCCCATGCCCTGATCTTCGACGCGATCCTGGACCTGTACTCGCGGGGCGAGCCGGCGGACACCGTCACCGTGGCGGCCGAGCTGGACAAGTCCGGGTCGCTGGGCCGCATCGGCGGCGCGGTCTACCTGCACACGTTGATGGCGACCGTGCCCACCGCGGCCAACGCCGCGTTCTACGCCCAGATCGTGGCCGAGAAGGCGATCCTGCGCCGGCTGGTCGAGGCCGGGACCCGGATCGTGCAGCTCGGGTACGGCGGCAACGACGGCGAGATGGGCGGCGGCGAGGTCGACGAGATCGTCGACCGGGCCCAGGCCGAGCTGTACGACGTCACCGAGCGGCGCACCTCCGAGGACTACGTCGTCCTGGAAGAGCTGCTGCAGCCGACCATGGACGAGATCGACGCGATCGCCGCCCAGGGCGGCCAGTCCAAGGGCGTGCCGACCGGGTTCGCCGATCTGGACAGCCTGACCAACGGTCTGCACCCCGGGCAGATGATCATCGTCGCGGCCCGTCCGGGCATCGGCAAGGCGCTGGCCCTGGACACCCCGCTGGTCACCCCGACCGGCTGGACCACGATGGGCCAGGTCGCCGTCGGCGACCAGCTCATCGGCGCCGACGGGCGGCCCACCATGGTGCTGGCCGTCACCGACGTGCTCACCGACCGGCCCTGCTTCGAGGTCGAGTTCTCCGACGGCGAGGTGATCGTCGCCGACGCCGAGCACCAGTGGCGGACCTGGGACGCGGCCCAACGCGACGAGCTGGAAACGGTGCGCGGTGGCCGGTTCGGCTGGCCGGCGACCGCCCGCATCGCCGGCGGCGACGGCCCCAGCCCGCGGACGACGGCCGAGCTGGCCGACAGCGTCTACCGCGGGTCGCTGTTCAATCACGCCATCCCCACCTGTGCCCCGCTAGTCGCGGTCGACCAGTCGCTGCCGCTGGATCCGTGGGTGTTGGGCTTCCTGCTCGGCTGTGCAGATCGGGGCGCCGACCGGGGCGCCGACCGGGGCGCCGACCGGGGCGCCGACCAGGAGAGCGACGGTGGGGTCGCGCCTCGAGTGGTCCACTGCGCGGCCAGCGACCGCGAATGGGTGATGAAGGAGTTCGACCGCCTGGGCTGCCACGTCCTGGTCGGCGCTCGCGCGGATCGGTTCGAGCTGGACGGGCTCGAGGACGGCTGGCTGGAACTGGATCTGCACCGTCGGCTGCGGGTGCCCTCGGCCTACCTGCGCGGGTCGGCCGAGCAGCGGCTCGCGCTCGTGCAGGGACTGATGGACTGCGCCGGCGACGTCGACCGGCACGGCCGGTACCGCTGGAGCACCAGCACCATCGAACTCGCCCACGGGATCCGCGAGCTGCTGTCGGCGCAAGGGTGCGCCACGACGATGCAACGGAGGTACCTGAGCCATGAAGGTCACCCACGACCGCCCGTGTGGGAGATCGCGGTCCGGTCGCGCACCGGCCTGGCCCGCCTGCCCCGCAAGGTCTGCTCCACCGATGCCCGGTGGCACCGTGACCACGAGACCCACTTCGTCGTCGACGTGCGACCAGTGCCGAGTGTGCCGGTCCGTTGCGTGCAGGTCGACAATCACGATCATCTCTACCTAGCCGGTCGGGCGATGATCCCGACGCACAACTCCACTCTGGCGCTGGACGTGGCCCGGCACGCATCGGTCAAGCACCACCTCACGTCGGCGATCTTCTCGCTGGAAATGAGCAAGAACGAGATCACCATGCGGCTGCTGTCGGCCGAGGCCGGGATCCGCCTGTCCCACATGCGGGCCGGCACGATGAACGAGCAGGACTGGCAGAAGATCGTCCGCCGGATGTCGGAGATCTCCGACGCGCCGCTGTACATCGACGACTCGCCGAACATGACGATGATGGAGATCCGGGCCAAGGCGCGGCGGCTCAAGCAGCGGCACGACCTCAAGCTGGTCATCCTGGACTACCTGCAGCTGATGACCAGCGGCAAGCGGGTCGAGTCCCGCCAGCAGGAGGTCAGCGAGTTCTCCCGGCAGATGAAGCTGCTGGCCAAGGAGCTCGAGGTGCCGGTGATCGCGATCAGCCAGCTCAACCGAGGTCCCGAACAGCGGACCGACAAGCGGCCGATGCTTTCCGACCTGCGTGAGTCCGGCTCGCTCGAGCAGGACGCCGACATGGTCATCCTGGTGCACCGGCCCGACGCCTGGGAGGCCGACGACCCGCGGGCCGGCGAGGCCGACCTGATCATCGCCAAGCACCGCAACGGCCCCACCACCACCATCGCGGTCGCCCACCAGCTGCACTACTCGCGCTTCGCCGACCTGGCCGGGTAGCCGGCAAGAAGGGACCACCGTGGAACCCCGGATCAGCCTGATCACCCTGGCCACCCGCGACCTGGCCAGGGCCCAGGCGTTCTACGAGGCGCTTGGGTTCGTCGCGTCGTCGTCGGGCAACGAGTCCGTGGCCTTTTTCCGCGCCGGCGGGGTCGTCCTCGGGCTCTTCGGCTGGGACGAGCTGGCCGAGGACGCCGGCGTCCCCGCCGCGGGGGAGGGCTTTCGCGGCGTCACCATCGCCCACAACGTGCGCGACCGGAGCGACGTGGCGACCGTGCTGGCCGCGGCCGAAGCAGCCGGCGGGCGGATCGTCACGCCCGCCCACGACGTGTTCTGGGGCGGCCACAACGGCTATTTCGCCGACCCCGACGGCCACCTCTGGGAAGTCGCCTGGAACCCGTTCTTCCCGCTCGCCGAGGACGGGTCGCTCGACCTGCCCGTCTGAGCTCCGCGGCTCCCCGGCTCCCGTCCCGGTCTGCTTTTTGCTGTCCCCGGCCGCTGGCTGAGCGGACCAAAGCCGCGCCGCTTTGGGGGTTCGCTGATGGTGGGTTCCAGTATCTGTTGCAACGTCGGTGTGACAGCTGGGGAGAGTGATCTTGTGCCGGGTGCTCGGTTGACGGTGGAGGAGCGGATCGTGCTGGCCGATCTGTTGTTGGCCGGCGCGACGGCGGCGGCGATCGGTCGCCAGCTTGGCCGGCATCGGTCAACGATCTGTCGCGAGATCAAGCGCAACAGCCTTCCCTCGCCGTACGGGTATCGGCCGCATGCGGCTCATTCGCAGTCCTGCGCGCGGGCTCCTCGACCCAAGCCGCGCAAGCTCGCGCCGGGCACCGCGCTACGGGAAAGGGTGGTTTCGGATCTGCGGCGGGGGTGGTCACCGCAGCAGATCGCGGGCCGGTTGGCTCGTGAGCATCCCGATGAGCCAGGCTTACGTGTGTCCCACGAGACGATCTATCACGCGTGGTACGTCGGCGGCCGCGGCAGTTTGCGGCTGGCGCTGCAGGCCGAGGCTCGTATCGAACGGAGCAGGCGAAGTACCCGCGACCGTCCGGAGTCGTTGCGAGGCAAAATCTCCGATGCCGTCCCGATTACGCAGCGCCCCGCCGAAGCCGATGACCGCAGGGTCCCTGGGCACTGGGAGGGTGACCTGGTGATCGGGGTCGGCAAATCCTCGGCGATCGCTACGGTCGTCGAACGGGCCTCCCGGTTCACCCTGATCTGCGGCCTGCCCGGCGGACGACGCACCGCAGCTGCGGTCAACGCATCGTTGACCTCGAAGATCACCGCGTTGCCCGCCGATCTGCACCGCAGCCTCACCTGGGATCGGGGCAAGGAGATGGCCCGGCACGTGGACTTCACCATCGCCACGGGCATCAAGGTGTACTTCGCCGACCCTTACAGCCCCTGGCAACGCGGAACGAACGAGAACACCAACCGGCTCATCCGCTACTACTTCCCCCGCGGCGTCGCCGACTTCCGCACGATCAGTCAGGAAGAACTCGATCACGTCGCGGACCTGCTCAACAGCCGCCCCCGCAAGGTCCTGGGGTACCGAACCCCAGCAGAAGTGCTGCAGGAGTTGACAGTTGCAACCACCACTTGACATTCCGGATCTTTCCCGCGCCGAAACGGACAGATCGGCCGGGCGAGCGCGGCTTTGATCAGCGAACCCGGCCGGAGCTAGCCCAAGCCGGCCGGAGACAGCCCCCAGCCGGGGGCCGGCCGGAGCCACGTGCGGGCGGGCCTACTCGGTGGCGGTGATGGGGGACTCGGCCAGTGCCGCGTCGAGCAGCAGGCCGACGCCAGCGCCGACCAGCCACACGTCCTTGGCCGGAGCGGTGCCCTCGGCGGTGGGCCGCAGGTGCCGGTCGTGCCACCCGGGGGTGCGCACGTAGACGGCGGTCAGCGCGCCGCCGAAGCCGATCAGGGCCAGGCCGGCCAGGCCGGCCGGCACCACCGGCAGCAGCAGGGCGGCGCCGACGGCGATCTCCCCGACGGCCAGCACCTTGGTGAACAGCTTCGGCTCGAGCCGCTTGAGCACGGGGAACGTGTTCGCGGCGGCGTTGTGCAGGAACACTGCGGTCCCGCCGTCCGCGGAGAGCTTGTTGACCCCGGAGTTGACGATGTAGGCACCGGTGGCCAGGCGAACCGGCGCGCGACGAAGTTTGGCGGCCAAGGCCATGATCGGACCTCCTGTTGGTGGGAACCCGTGCAGCATCCCAGCCTCCGCGGCGCACGCCGGAGGTGGGCTGCCCATGGTCGGTTCCCGCTACGGGCCTGGTCCAAGCAGATCGGGCCCGGCCGGGCCGAGCGGGCCGGTGCACACTGGGTCGGTGACTTCCGCAGAGCAGCCCGACGGCGTCACCGTCGTCGGATCCGGGACGGCGTCCGCCACCGTCGACCGGGTGACGATCTCGCTGGCGGTCGAGGTGGTGCGTGCCGAACCCGGTGACGCCTGGACCGTCGCCTCCGGGACCGCGACCCGGTTGCTGGCCGTCCTGGCCGACGACGGGGTCGACGCCCGGTCGGTCCGCACGTCCGACCTGACGCTCGGTCCGAGGTTCGACTTCAACGGCAACCGGCAGCAGCTGGTCGGCTACCAGGCCGGGCAGCGGCTCACCGTGGTGCGCGACGGCCTGCACGGCATCGAGCGGATGCTCACCGACGTGGCCCGGCTTGGCGGCGAGGGCGTGCGGATCGAGGGTGTCTCGCTCACCCCCGGTCATCCGCAGGACGCGCTCACCCAGGCCCGGGACGCCGCCTTCGCCGACGCCACCGCCAAGGCCGAGCAACTGGCCACGCTGGCCGGCCGCCGGTTGGGGCGGGTGCGCTGGGTCGACGAGCGGCCGGCCGGCGGCGGTCCGCGCCCGATGATGGCCATGCGGGCGGTGGCCGCCGAGAGCATGCCGGCGGCCACCGGGGACGCCGAGGTCGGCGTCACGATCACCCTGTTCCGCGAGTTCGCGGACTGACCGACCAGCCCGGTGCGGGTGCGGTCAGCCGGCCGGTACCCGCGCGGCCAGCCCGTGCACGGCCGCGGTGAAGCAGTCCATCGGCGGGGTGACCAGCCCGGCCCCGACCTGACCGGTGCCGGCCTCCCGCCCGGCCATCCCCGTGTTGATCTGCGGCAGGATGCCGGTGCGCAGCACCCGGGTCACGTCGATCCCGGTCGGCGCCCCGCGAAACTCCAGGATCGGGATGGCGAACGCCGGGTTCTCCGCCTCGGTGATCTCGTACATCCGGCGGCTGACCGCCAGCGCATCCGGCACCGTCCCGCCGACGAAGCGGACGATCGCCGGCGCGGTGGCCATCGCCATGCCGCCGATGCCCATCGTCTCGGTGATCGCCGAGTCGCCGATGTCCGGGTTCGCGTCGTCGGGTCCGAACCCGGGCAGGAACAGCCCCTCGGGATACAGGGCGGGTCCGGTGAACCATTCGTCGCCGGTGCCCGAGACCCGGATGCCGAAGTCGGTCCCGTTGCGGCACATCGCGGTCACGATGCTGCTCCCCGGCACCCCGGCGGCGGCGTCGCCCATCAGCTTGCCGGTGGGCATCACCAGGTTCAGGAAGAAGTGGTCGTTGGTTGAGACGAACCGGGCGACCTGCGCGACGTCGTTCGCAGGCAGCCCGGAAGTGATCAGGGCCGGCATCAGCTCGCGAAGCAGCATCAGGGTGCCGGCCCGGTTGCGGTTGTGCCCCTCATCGCCCATCTGGATCATCTGGCCGATGATCGCGGTGATGTCGACCGGGCCGGTCGCGCGCACGGAGGCGGCCAGCGCCGGCCCGAGGACGCCGGTCATCCACCGCAACCGGTCGATCACCTCCGGCCCGTACGCGCCGTAGCGCAGCACCTTGCCCAGGCCCTCGTTCAGCGAGCAGAAGGCGCGGGCGCCGGTTGCCCGGTCGGCCAGCTCGAACAGCCACATCGACGGCGAGATGACTCCGGCCATCGGTCCGACCGCGTGCCGGTCGTGACAGGGGGTCAGCGAGATGCCGTCGCCGGCCGCCAGCCGGGCCTGCGCGTCGTCGGCGTCGGCGGCCAGCCCCTCGAACAGCATCGCCCCGATCAACGCCCCCCGGAGCGGGCCGGAGGCCCGGTCGAAGGTGATCGGCGGGCCGGCGTGGGCGAACTCGCCGGGTCGCAGACCCAGCGCCTCCCGGGCCGGCCGGACGGCGACCAGCTCGGCCCGGACATCGAGCATCCGCCGGGTCGCATGGGCGTTGGCCGCCGCCCGGCGGGGGTCGGCGAGCACCGCGTGCAGGGCACTCTCGTCCGCCACGGCGGCCGGCCGGTACTGCACCGGGACCACCGGCACGGCCTGCGCGCGCAGGGCGTCGGCGAGCAGGTCGACCCCGGCGCAGATCACCCCGGCCGGGGCGGTCAGCAGATCGGACCGGACCGGCGGCGCCGCGGCCGGCTCCCCGGGGTCGGCGTCCGTGGGGGCGTCCGTGGCCGGGACGGCGCCCGCGGGAATGCCGGACCGGTCCCCGGGCCGGGCGAACGCCGCGGCGGCCCGGGCCGCGGCCGCGTTGGAGGCGAACACGGCCGCCCCGGCCCCGGCCAGGGCCCGAGCCTGGCGCTCGCGGTCCTGTGGATCGGCCGCGGTGCCGCACAGGGCGATCACCACCGCCAGCGCCCGGCCCTGCTCGTCGGCGGCCGCGCGGGCATGCCGGATCGCCGGCGCCAGGCCGGCCGCCGGGTCGGCGTCGGCGGCATGCCCGAGGACCACGTCCAGCAGCACGACGGTGACGTCGGGGTCGGCGGCCTGCTCGGCCAGCAGGGCCAGCCGCAGCGTCGGGTCGATCATCGGATGCGGCCGCCCGACGGTGAACTCGTCGTCGCCCAGGTCGACCACCGCGTGCCCCGACCCGGCCAGCCGGGCCCGGCCGGGCCCGGCGGGGGCCAGCGCCAACTCGGGACGCAGCGGGATGTTGGAGCGGACGTCGCCGATCAGGTCGGCCAGCACCAGCATGGCTTCGTCGGCCAGGGTGCCCCCCGAGTACAGGCCGCGCAGCGCGCCGCGGCGACCGGCCGGCGCGGCCCGCCCCCAGCGGGGCCAGACCGGCGGCCGCGCGCCCAGGGCGCTGATCACCCGTTCCGCCCCCGCGGTCAGATCACCCTGGCCCGGCCCGATCACCAGCAGGCTGACCGGGGTGGTCAGCCGGTCGGCGACGGCCCGGATCCGGGCGGCGACGGTGCGATCGGCCGGCTTGGAGATCAGCACGATGTGATCGGTGCCCGGATCGGCGTCCAGCACGGCCAGCGCCGCCCCGGTACTTAGACCGCCGACGTCGGCCGACAGGTCCCGTCCACCGACCCCCAGCACGTGCGAGACGGCCACCTCGGCGTCGTCGAGCAGCGCGATCAGGTGCTGGGCCCCGGTGCCGGAGGCCGCGACGATGCCGACCCGCGGGCCGGGATGGGCGCGCAGCACGTTGGCGAACCCCAGCCCGATCCCACCGAGCAACGTCGTCCCGCAGTCCGGCCCCATGGCCAGCACCCCGGCCGCCCGCGCCGCCGTCTTGATGGCGATCTCGTCGGCCACCGGGACGTTGTCGGAGAAGATCATCACGTGCCGGCCGGCCTCGATGGCGTCCAGCGCCTCCCCCAGCACCGCCGGGCCGGGCACGGACAGCAGCACCACCCCGGCGTCCGGGTTGGCCCGGGCGGCCGCGCGGACGGTCCGGGCCGGGGCCTCGCCGCCGGCGGTCGCGATCGGGGCGCGCACGGCCAGGGCCTGCTCGACGGCGGCGGATCCGGCGGCCAACGCCGCAGCGTCGGTGGCCCGCAAGGTGATCACCAGGTCGTTGGCGGTCAGGTCCTCGGGGATCTCGAAGCCGAGGGCCTGGGCCCGGTCGAGGTTCAGGGCGGTGGCCATGGCCACCTGCGCCGCGCTGATCCCGGGGACGTCGGCGGCCGCCTGGGAGACCCGCAGCAGGCTGACCGAATCGTGGTACACGCCCCGCTGGACCTGCACCTGCTCGACCGGAGCGTGCTCGACGTCGGTCATCGTGCCTCCTTCGGATCGCGGCCGGGGCGGCTCGCCCGCGGGCCGGCATCGGACCATTGTCGACGGCCCCGGACGGGGCGGGGGCTGCGCCGCCGCGAGGGCTGGGGAAAGATCGGGGGATGAAGCCCGCCCCGTTCCAGTGGCATGGCCCGCGGACCGTCGCGGAGGCCGTGTCGCTGCTGGCGGAGCACGACGGGCAGGCCAAGGTGCTGGCCGGCGGCCAGTCCCTGGTGCCGTTGCTGGCGATGCGGCTGACCCAGCCGGCCCACCTGGTCGACATCAACGGCGTCACCGAGCTCGACGCGGTGCGGTCCGACGCGGCCGGGGTGACGATCGCAGCGCTGGCCCGCCACCGTCGGGTCGAGCGTGACGAGAACGCGTTCCGGGTCCAGCCGCTGCTGCGCCAGGCCCTCGCGCACGTGGCTCACCCGACCATCCGCAACCGCGGCACCAGCGTCGGCTCGCTGGCCCACGCCGATCCGGCCGGCGAGCTGACCGCGGTGCTGGCCCTGTGCGACGGCACGGTCACCGCCCGGTCCGCCGCCGGCACGCGGACCATCGCCGCGGCCGACTTCTTCCTCGGCCCGCTGACCAGCGCGCTGGCCCCGGACGAGCTGGCGGTCAGCGCCCACTTCCCGGCCCGACCGGCCGGCAGCGGCAGCGCGTTCGTCGAGATCGCCCGCCGGAACGGCGATTACGCCCTGTGCGGGGTGGCCGCGGTGGCCCAGGTCGACGACGGCAAGCTGACCGGGTTGCGCTGCGGGTACCTGAGCGTGGCCGACGTGCCCCTCGTGCTCGACCTGACCCGGGCCTGGCAGGCCGATCCGCAGGAGGCGGCCGAGCTGGCCCGGCGCAGCGTCGACCCGGTCACCGATCTGCACGCCACCGCCGACTACCGGCGGCATCTGGCCGCCGTGCTGACGGTGCGGGCGGCCCGGCAAGCGATCTCGGCCTGCCCGCAGCGGAGCGCGGCATGAGCGACGAACCGACCCACCCGATCACCCTGACCGTCAACGGCGTCCGGCGCTCCCAGCCGGCCGTCGCCCGGCGCACCCTGTGCGACTACCTGCGGCACGACCTGGGGTTGACCGGCACCCACGTCGGCTGCGAGCACGGGGTCTGCGGCGCCTGCACGGTGCTGCTGGACGGCGAGCCGGTCCGCTCGTGCCTGATCTTCGCCGTCTCGGTCCACGGTCATCAGGTGACCACCGTCGAGGGACTGGCTGAGGGCGAGCAGCTCTCGCCGGAGCAACAGGCGTTCGGTGAATGTCACGCCCTTCAGTGCGGTTTCTGCACTCCCGGGTTCCTGACCACCATCACCGCCGGCCTGGCCGAGAATCCGGACCCCACCCGGGACCAGGCGGTGGCCATGATCGCCGGAAACCTGTGCCGGTGTACCGGTTATCACGCCATCGTGGACGCGGTCCTGCGGGCCGCCGAGCTGCGGCGGGAGCGATCCTGATGGTCGGCCGGTACGTGGGCGCCCCGGTGCGGCGGGTGGAGGACCGCCGGCTGGTGACCGGCAACGGCCGCTACACCGACGACATCGGCGTGCACACCGGGACCCTGGAGGCGGCCTTCGTCCGGTCCCCGCACGCGCACGCCCGGATCCGCGACATCGACGTCAGCGGCGCGCTGGACGTGGACGGCGTCGTCGCCATCTACACCTACGAGGATCTGTCCGGCGCGGCCGCCGAGCCGTTACCCATCCTCATCCCGCATCCCGCGCTGCACGCCGGGCGGACCGCGTACGTGCTGGCCAACGGGGTGGTGCACCACGTCGGCGCGGCGGTGGCCATGGTCGTCGCGCAGAACCGTTACCTGGCCGAGGACGCCGTCGCCCGCATCGCCGTCGACTACGAGATCCTGCCCGCGGTGGTCGGTCTGGACGCCGCCCGGGCCGCCGAGCACGCCGTGCACGAGGACGTCCCGGACAATGTGGCCGCCCACTTGACCCAGCAGGTCGGCGACGTCGACACGGCCATGGCCGCCGCCCCGCACCGGCTCGACTTCGACCTGGACATCAGCCGGTCGTGCTCGATGCCGTTGGAGGGCAAGGCCGTGCACGCCCGCTGGGACCCGGACGACGGCAGCCTGCGGGTCTACTCGGCGACCCAGACGGCCACCTCGGTGCGGGCCGCGATCGCGGCCAAGCTCGGCCTGCCGCTGCCCAAGGTGGAGGTCATCGCGCCGGACGTGGGCGGCGGGTTCGGGGTCAAGATCATGCACCCCTGGCCCGAGGAGATCCTCGTGCCGATGGCCGCCATCCGCCTGCAGTGTCCGGTGAAGTGGACCGAGGACCGGCGCGAGCACTTCATCTCCTCGGCCCACGAGCGGGGCCAGCAGCAGCACATCAGCGTCGGATTCGACGACCAGGGGCGGATTCTCGCGCTCGACGTGACCTTCTGGCACGACAACGGCGCCTACACCCCGTACGGGATCATCTGCCCCATCGTGACCTCCACCCAGCTGCTCGGGCCGTACAAACCGGGCGCCTACCGGGTCGACTTCCACTCGATGTACACCACCACGGTGATCGTCACCCCCTACCGGGGGGCGGGCCGGCCGCAGGGCGCGTTCGCCATGGAACGCACCATGGACCGGATCGCGCAGTCGCTGGGCCTGGACCGGACGGCCGTGCGGGCCGCGAACTTCATCCAGCCCGACGAGTTCCCGTTCGACCAGGGCCTGATCTTCCAGGACGGCCGGCCGCTGATCTACGACTCGGGTGACTATCCGGCCCAGCTGGAGATGATCAAGCGCCTGGTCGACTGGGACGGGTTCGCCGACCGCCAGGCCGCCGCCCAGGCCCAGGGCCACCTGCTGGGCATCGGGATCGGGTGCTACGTCGAAGGAACCGGGCCCGGCCCGTACGAGGGCGCGCACGTGCAGGTGCTCACCGACGGCAGCGTCGAGGTCGCCATCGGTCTGACCTCGCAGGGGCAGGGACACCAGACGGTGTTCGCCCAGATCGTCGCCGACGAGCTGGGCGTGCCGTTCGAGCAGGTGCGGGTCACCACCGGCGACACCCGCCGCTTCGGCTACGCGGTCGGCACCTTCGCCTCTCGGGCGGCGGTGATGTCCGGGTCCGCGGTGGCGCTGGCCGCCCGTTCGGTGCGGGCCAAGGCGCTGCGGGTGGCCGCCGACGCGCTGGAGGCCAGCGAGGACGACCTGGAGATCGTCGACGGCGTCGTCGCCGTCCGCGGGAACCCGACGGCGTGCATCGGGCTCGGCCAGGTCGCCGTGCTGTCCAACCCGCTGCGGTACGCCTTCGACGAGGCGGCCAAGGCGGCCACCCAATTCGCCCGGCCGGCCGACCCGGACCGGCCGCCGGTGGCCGAAGGCGAGGCCCCCGGCCTGGAATCGCGGGACTACTTCTCGCCGCCCCGCTGCACCTTCGCCTCCGGGATGCACGCCGCCATCGTCGAGATCGACCCGGAGACCAGCGAGATCAGCATAGAGAAGTACTGCGTCGTGCATGACTGCGGCACGCTGATCAACCCGATGATCGTCCGCGGTCAGGTGCACGGCGGGGTCGCCCAGGGCATCGCCGGGGCGTTGTACGAGACCCTGGACTACGACGAGCACGGGCAGTTGCGCAACGCCTCCTTCATGGACTTCCTGATGCCCTACGTGACCGAGTTGCCGGCCCGGCTCGAGCTGGACCACCAGCAGACCCCGTCGCCGCTGAACCCGTTGGGCATCAAGGGGGCCGGCGAGGCCGGGGTGATCCCGGTGTCCGCGGTGCTGGCCGCCGCCGTCGAGGACGCCACCGGCATCCGGATCGAATCCATGCCGCTCTCGCCGAGCCGGCTGTTCCACCTGCGGCAGGATCGATCCGGGGAGGGGCCCGCGCAATGAAGGTCACCGGCAGTTCCGTGCTGCACGCATCGCTCGAACAGGTGTGGCAGGCGATCACCGATCCGGATGTGCTGGCCGGCGTCATCCCCGGGTGCGAGGGCCTGACCCCGTTGGCCCCGGACCGCTTCCGGCTCGGCGTGACCCTGGGTGTGGCCTCCATCAAGGGCTCCTACACCGGCGAGGTGTCGTTCGCCGACATGGCCGCTCCACACTCGCTCACGTTGCGGGCCAACGGATCCGGCGCGCCCGGCACCATCGACACCACCGTCGCGGTCACCCTCACCGGGCTGGACGAGCAGCGCACCCGGGTCGACTACGACGCCGACGCGGTGGTCGGGGGGATGGTCGGCGGGGTCGGCCAGCGGGTGCTCGGCGCGGTGGCCAAGCGAACCGCGGACGCGTTCTTCACCGCCATCGACGGCACGTTCACCACTGCGGTCGCCGTGGCCGGGCCGGTTCCGGTCCGGGCGGCCGGTCCCACCCCGGGGCCGGCCGTCGCCGCCCCCGCGGCGGCCCCGCGGTGGGACCTGCTCGGCGCCGTCGCGGTCGGGGCGGTGTCGGCGCTGGCCGGGGTCCTGGTCGGCGTCCTGGTCGGCCGCCGGCGCCGCTAACGAACCTTGTCCACCGCGAACTCGCCCGGGGCGTCGGCGATCATGTCCTGGGCGGCGATCAGGGCGATCTCCCGCGATCCGGCCCGGTGGGTGGCGGCCAGCACCCCGTACACGGACGAGGCGACCCGGGCCAGCGCGGTGGCGATCCCCGCATCCAGGTGGGCCAGCAACAGGGCGGCGGTGACGTCGCCGGCGCCGTTCACCGACAGCGGCAGCTCCGGCGTCCGCACCAGGTAGGCGCCCGAGTCGTCGACGGCGAGCAGGCCGATCTGGCCCGCTTCGACCACTGACCCGAGCACCGAGGTGACCAGCACCGTCCGCGGGCCCATCGCCCGGACCAGGTCCACCGCGGCCAGCAGCTGCTCCAACGTCCCCACCCGGTCGACGTCGACCGCGGCTGGGTCGCCGCCGAAGGCCAGGTAGGCCAGCTCGAAGGCGTTGGGGGTCAGCACGTCCGCCACCGGCACCACCTGCTCCCGGATCAGCTCGGGCACCCCGGGCAGCACGAACATGCCCCGCCCGACGTCCCCCATCACCGGGTCCGCGCAGTACACGGCGTCCGGATTGAGCGCCCGCACCCGGGCGACCGTGTCCAGCACGACCGCGGCCACCCCGGGCGAGCCCTGGTAACCGGTCAGCACGGCGTCGACCCCGGTCAACGCGTCCCGGTCGGCCACCCCCTCGATGACCTCGGCGATCACCGCCGGATCCATCACCAGGCCGCGCCAGGCGCCGTAGCCGGTGTGGTTGGAAAAGTGCACCGTGTTGACCGCGATCACCTCGTGGCCCAGGCGCTGCAGCGGAAAGACCGCCGCGGAGTTCCCGACGTGGCCGAACGCGACCGACGACTGAATGGACAGGATGCGCATCCGGGCAGCCTGACACGGGCGGGCAGGGAAGGCGAAACGGACTTCCGGGACCTTCGGCTCTGCCGGCCGGCGGGTCATCCCGGTCAGGCTGGGAGCGGCCCGTCACCGACCCGAAGGGATGAACGAGCATGCGCGCGCTGGTCGTCTACGAATCGATGTATGGCAACACCCGCGATCTGGCCGCGGCCATGGCCGACGGACTGTCCGCCCGCGGGGCCACCGTCGAACTCGTCGACGCCGACGCCGCCCCGGCCGAGCTCACCGGGCGCTTCGATCTGGTGGTGGCGGGGGCGCCGACCCACGCGTTCAGCCTGCCCAAGCCGCAGAGCCGGGCCGATGCGGCCCGCCGGTTGGATGACGGGGCGCTGGTTTCCACCGGGACGGGGGTCCGGGAGTGGGCGGACCGGGTGGTGCTGGACAAGGGCCAGCCGACCGCCACGTTCGACACCAAGGTCGACAAGCCCCGCTTACCCGGCTCGGCGGCCCGGTCGGCGGCCCGGCGCCTGCGGGATCGCGGCGCCACGATCATCGGCAGCCGCACGTTCCACGTGCACGGCGCGTTCGGCCCGCTGGTCGACGGTGAGCGCGAGCGAGCCCGGGAATGGGCCGCGAACCTGGTCATCGACGCGGCCATCCACCGGGTGAGCTAGCACTCAGCCGGCCGCCGGGATGCTCACGTCGACCACGGCGGACCGGGCGTCCAGCACGACCTTGCGGGCCCCGGCCGCACCCGAGTCCCGGGCCAGCACGGCCACCACGTACCGCCCGGGCGGCGGCAGCGGCAGGCACCAGTGGCCGTGCTCGTCGGCGGTCAGCGAACACACCGACGCGCCGGCGGCCTCGGACAGCGAGACCAGCGCGTGCGGCACCGGCGCCGCCCCGCAGGTCACCTGACCGGACAGGGTCAGCTGATCGGTCAGCGTGATCTCGCTCAGCCCGGTCATCTCCGCTCGGTGCCGGAACGTCATCACCTGGGCCTTGGGTGACCAGCCCTGGGCGTTGGCCAGCACCAGGTACCGGCCCGGGCCGGGCAGGGCGATGGAGTACCGGCCGTCGTGGTCGGCCCGTCCCCAGTCCACCGGGTCACCGTCGGTGGTGACCACGGTGACCACCGCGGGATACGGCACGGCGCCGTCCGGCCGGCGGATCCGTCCGCGCAGCACCACGTCCTTGCTGTCGCCCGCGCTCACCGCCGGCCCGACCCGCATCGGGGTCGGCTCCCCGGCCGGCCCGCTCGCCGCGGCCGCGGACGGCCGGGGGATGAACCAGGCCACCACGCAGCCCAGCAGGGCCGCGGTCGCGGCGATCCAGAACACGTCCTGGAAGGCCTGCGCGGACGGCGCGGTGAGCGTGCCGACGGTGATGGTGACGGTGCCCAGGATGGCCGCGACGGTGGCGCTGGAGGTCGAGGTGCCGATGGCCCGCAGCAGGGTGTTCAGCCCGTTGGCGCTGGCCGTCTCGGTGATCGGCACGGACGCCATGATCAGGGTCGGCATCGCCGCGTAGGCGATGGCCGTGCCGATGCTGACCAGGGTCGAGCCGATGACGACCGCGGTCAGGTTCCCGGACAGGAAGACCCGGGCGATGTAGGCCAGGGCCATCACCAGGCCACCGGTGAGCAGGGTGATCCGGCCGCCGAACCGGTTGATCATCCCGCCGGACACCGGGGCGAAGATGACCATGGCCAGCCCGGACGGGACCATCAGCAGGCCGGCGGTGATGATCGGCAGGCCGAATCCGTACCCGGTGACGGTGGGGATCTGCAGTTCCTGGGTGGTCAGCAGCAGGTTGGCGAACATCGCGAAACCCAGCAGCACCGAGGCGATGTTGGTCAGCAGCACCGGCCGCCGGGCCGAGGTGCGCAGGTCGACCAGCGGTTGCCCGACGCGCAGCTCGAACGGCACCCACGCGCTCAGCGCCCCGACCGCGATGAGGAACAGCACGATCACCGGTTCGCTGCGCCAGCCCCACGCGCTGCCCTTGGAGATCACCAGCAGCAGGCCGGTCAGGGCGATCGAGAGCAGCACCGCACCCAGGTAGTCGAACGAGCCGCCGGTACGCACCCGGGACTCGGGGATCACCAGCAGGATCGCGCCGAGCAGGATCACCCCGACGATCGCCGACAGCCAGAAGTTGGCGTGCCAGCCCAGGCTCTCGGAGACGATGCCGGCCAGCGGCAGGCCCAGCGCCCCGCCGATGCCCAGGGTCGCGCTCATCAGGGCGACCGCCGAACTCACCCGCTCCCGGGGCAGCTCGTCGCGCATGATGCTGATGCCGATCGGGATGAGGGCGGCCGCAAAGCCCTGCAGCGCTCGCCCGGCGATGACCAGCGGGAAGGCCGAGGACAGCGCGGCGAGCACGGATCCGGCCGTCATCGCGACCATGCAGACGAGCATCATCAGCCGCTTGCCGACCATGTCGGCCAGCCGGGACATCACCGGGGTGGCCACCGCGCTGGTCAGCAGGGTGGCGGTGACCAGCCAGGACGCGTCGTCGGCGCTGACGCCCAGGATCGTGGGGAACTCGGGCAGCAACGGGACGACCATCGTCTGCTGCAGGGCCACCGCGGTGCCGCACAACGCCAGCACGGCCACGATGGCCACGGTGGGGCGGCGGCCGGTCTCGGGATCGAGGCCCGGGTCGGTGTCCAGATCGGGGCCGGAGGAGTTGTCCGTCCGTTCGGTCACCATCGGCCCACCTTCCTCGACGCCGGCTGCCCGGCCGGGTGACCGGGCGGCCACCGGGACCCGGTCCATCCAGCAGCATGCCACTGCGCGGCCGCGGTCCCCCCGGGCCGGGCGAACCCGGGCCGGGCGAACACCGTCGAACCTGCGGCCGGCCGGGTCCGGTGCCAGACTGGCTCGCGTGCGGCCCGACTCCCCGACCGACCTGATCGACCCGACCGATCCGGCGGATCCCGCCGGCGCCACCCATCCGGCGCTGGTGCTGCCGCCGGCCCAGCTGGCCGGCCGGATTCAGCACACCCTGATCGGTCAGGCGATCACCGACCGCCAGATTCGTGAGCATGTCGCGCAGACCGTCGAGCACGGCTTCGACGCCGCCATCGTCCCGCCGTGCTGGGTGCCGCTGGCCCGCCGCGAGCTGCGGGGCACGGTGGCCCGGATCGGCTCGATCGTCGACTTCCCGCACGGGTCGGCGCAGACCTCGGTCCGGGTGGCCGAGGTGCGGGCGCTGGTGGACGCCGGGGTCGACGAGCTCGACGCCACGGTCAACGTCGGCTTCCTGCTCTCGGGGCGGGTCACCGAGTTCGCCGACGACCTGGCCGCCGTGGTCGGGGCGGCCGCCCCGATCGGCGTCAAGCTCATGCTCGAGCTACCCCTGCTCGACGCGCGGCAGCGCGAACGAGCGGTGAGCGCCGCGATCGATGCCGGCGCCGCGTTCGTCGCGATCGCCTCCCGGTTCTCGGTGGGCGTGGCCGATCCGGCGTCCATCGGATACCTGCGCCGCTGCGTGCCGCCGTCGATGGGGGTCAAGGCCTCGGGTGGGATCCGCACGATCGAACAGGTCCGGGCCCTGTTGGCCGCCGGCGCCGACCTGATCGGCACCTCCACCGGCATCGCCATCGTCACCGAGAAGGGCACCGCGGGCGGACCCCGGAACTCGTACTAGCCCGACAAACCCGTCCCGACCCGGCGCCCCCGGGCCGGACTCGGCGCCGCCGCGCGCGCCACGCCAGGAGGAACACGTGCCCACCACCGACACGCTCAATCGCGAGACCACGCTGTGCATCTCGCTCGCCGCGCGACCCAGCAACCTGGGTACGCGTTTTCACAACTACCTCTACGACGAGTTGGGGCTCGATTTCGTCTACAAGGCGTTCGCCCCGACCGACATCGCCGCTGCGGTGGCCGGTATCCGCGGGCTGGGTATCCGCGGGGCCGGGGTGTCCATGCCGTACAAGGAGGTATGCATCCCCCTGCTGGACGAGCTGGACCCGTCGGCGGCGGTGATCGACTCGGTGAACACCATCGTCAACACCGACGGCCGGCTCGTCGGGTACAACACCGACTACCTGGCCGTGGCCACCGCGCTGGCCCGGCACGAGATCCCGGTGGGCACCGAGTTCTTGCTCCGCGGCAGCGGTGGGATGGCCAAGGCGGTGGCGGCGGCGTTGCGTGATCACGGGCTGGGCACCGGCACCATCGTCGCCCGCAACGCCCGGACCGGGCCGGCGCTGGCCGCCCAGTACGGGTTCGACTGGGTCGCCGACGCCGGTGACCGGACGGCGCCACTGCTGGTGAACGTGACGCCGGTGGGGATGGCCGGCGGTCCGCAGTCGGACGAGATGTCCTTCGACCGGGCGGCAATTGCCCAGGCGCACACCGTGTTCGACGTGATCGCCTTCCCGGCCCGGACGCCCCTGATCCGGGCCGCGGAGGAAGCGGGCAAGCCCACCATCACCGGGGCGGAGATCATCGCCGCCCAGGCGGCCGAGCAGTTCGCCCTCTACACCGGGATCCGGCCGGACGACGAGCAGATCCGGCGCGCGTCGGAGTTCTCCCGCGCCTGATGGTCCCCGCGGGGCCCGATTCGGACCTCTCGGGCGAAATTCACCCATTCGGGGAGACGCCGACCGATCGGGTCAGATCTTGTCACGACGACCGGTGGTGCCGCGGCCGGGCGCGGCCGCACGCAGGGTCGACGGGGCTGGTCACGGCGGCGGATCGTCGCTGGGGTGGCCGGTGGTGCGGGGCACACCGCCGGATGGTGGAATCGCTCCCATCCGCCGATCGGGTGGTCCGGTGACCGCGTTCACGGTGGTTCACTTCGCCCGGGAGTCGACGGAGCGACTTCGTTGGGACACTTACCAAACCGTGACCATCGCGTTCATTGACACGGCATGTCGCGCTCCATAGTTTGTGTGACCACCGTACTAGCGTGATTTGAACGGATCGGTAGCGCGCGTGATCCGGTTCAACCGCCTCGTCGGTTGACCTGCGTACACCGACGGCCGTCCGGCCGTTCGGTCCTCATCGGAGAGGAAATTGTCCATGCGTCTGAAGTCCCCTGTCATGGTCGGAATGGTGGCGGCCGGCGCGCTGCTGCTGGCCGCTTGTGGCTCCAGCTCCTCCTCATCGGGCACCACCTCGGCGGCGGCCTCCGGGAGCGGCACCAGTGCGGCGGCCTCGGGTTCGGCGGCCGGCGGCGCGACCGGCAAGGTCGGCGTCATCCTGCCGGACACCAAGTCCTCCGCTCGCTGGGAGACCCAGGACCGGCCGGCGCTGGAGAAGGCTTTCCAGGCTGCGGGTGTCGAGTTCGACATCCAGAACGCCAACGGTGACAAGGCGGCCATGGCCACCATCGCCGACCAGATGATCGCCAACGGGGCGACCGTGCTGGCCATCGTGAACCTGGACAACGAGTCCGGCGCGGCGATCGAGAAGAAGGCCGCCAGCCAGGGCGTGCAGACCATCGACTACGACCGGCTGACCCTCGGCGGCGGCGCGGACTACTACGTCTCGTTCGACAACACCGAGGTCGGCAAGCTGCAGGGCACCGGCCTGGCCAAGTGCCTGGGCAGCGGCGACAAGAAGATCGTCTACCTGAACGGCTCGCCGTCGGACTCGAACGCGACCGCGTTCTCGGCCGGCGCGCACTCGGTGCTCGACCCGATGACCAACTACACCGTGGTCGCCGAGCAGGCCGTGCCGGACTGGGACAACCAGCAGGCCGGCGTGATCTACGAGCAGATGTACACCGCGCAGGGCGGCAAGATCGACGGCGTGCTGGCGGCCAATGACGGCCTGGGCAACGCGGCCATCGCGATCAACAAGAAGAACGGCCTGCAGATCCCGGTCACCGGGCAGGACGCCACCGTCCAGGGCCTGCAGAACATCCTGGCCGGCGACCAGTGCATGACGGTCTTCAAGGACACCAACAAGGAGGCCGCGGCGCTGGCCAAGGTCGCCATCGCGCTGGCCCAGGGCCAGACCCCGCAGACCACCGGCACGGTCAAGGACACCACCGGCAACCGGGACGTGGCCGCGATCCTGGAGACCCCGGAGGCCATCTACAAGGAGAACGTCAAGGACGTCGTCACGGCCGGCGGCACCACCGCCGCCGAACTGTGCACCGGCGCCTACGCCGCCGCCTGCACCGAGCTGGGCATCAGCTGACCGGTTGAGAGTTTTCCGGGCCCGGACGACACGCCGTCGTCCGGGCCCGGAATGCAGCCCGAGTCAATGTCCCCGCCGAGGCCAAGGAGCGGCCCAATGACAGATCCGAGCACCCCGATCCTCGAACTTCGGGGGGTGAACAAGAGTTTCGGCGCCGTGCAGGTGTTGCACGGGGTCGATCTGAAGATCTACCCGGGTCAGGTCACCGCCCTGGTCGGCGACAACGGCGCGGGCAAGTCCACTCTCGTCAAGTGCGTGGCCGGTATCCACGGCATCGACAGTGGCGATTATCTTTTCGAGTCGAACCAGGTCAGTGTGGCCAATCCACGCGACGCCGCGCACCTGGGCATCGAGATCGTGTACCAGGATCTCGCGCTGTGCGACAACCTGGACATCGTCCAGAACATGTTCCTGGGCCGCGAACCCAAGTCCGGCCTGGTGCTCGACGAGGCCCAGATGGAGATCAAGGCCCGGGACACCCTGGCCTCGCTGTCCGTGCGGACCGTGACCTCGGTCCGCCAGCTGGTCGCCAGCCTCTCCGGTGGCCAGCGGCAGACCGTGGCCATCGCCAAGTCCGTGCTGTGGAACTCCAAGGTCGTGCTGCTCGACGAGCCCACCGCCGCACTGGGTGTCGCGCAGACCCGGCAGGTGCTGGACCTGGTCCGGCGGCTGGCCGACAACGGCCTGGGCGTCCTGCTGATCAGCCACAACATGAACGACGTCAAGGAGGTCAGCGACCGGATCACCGCGCTGTACCTGGGCCGGGTCGCCGCCGACGTGGCCGCCAAGGACGTGTCCACCGGCCAGATCGTCGAACTGATCACCAGTGGCCGGTCGGGTTCGATCGGCCTGTCCGCCGCGGTTGCGCAGGAGTCCGCATGACCACCCCGAAGAAGGTCGAGGTCACCAAGCCGGTCGACGACGTCGAGGCCCGGGCGATGTTCGCCGGCGACGCCGCCGGCCCGGTCTCCCTCGGCCAGTACTGGCAGCAGTACACCAACAAGCTGCGGGCCGGCGACGTCGGTTCGCTGCCCGCCATCCTGGGCCTGGTGGTGCTGCTGATCGTCTTCACGATCGCCGCCCCGGGCACCTTCCTGTCCACCTTCAACCTGGCCAACCTGCTGACCCAGGCCGGGTCGATCTGCGTCCTGGCCATGGGCATCGGGTTCGTCCTGCTGCTCGGCCACATCGACCTGTCCGCCGGCGTGATCGGCGGGGTCGGCGCCGGGGTCATGGCCGAGATGCTGCTCAAGGGCCTGCCCTGGTACCTGACCATCCTGATCGCGCTGCTGGTCGGCGTGGTCATGGGTGTGTTCACCGGTGTGCTGGTCTCCGCGGTCGGCATCCCCTCGTTCGTGGTCACCCTGGCCACCTTCCTGGCCTACCAGGGTGTGTTGCTGTGGATCATCGGCACCGGTGGCACCGTGCCGATCAACAACGAGGTCATCGTCGCCGTCTCCAACGGCAACATGCCGGTGACTCTGGGCTGGATCGTGGTGATCGCCTCGATCGCCGCCTACGCCGGGATCAATCTGGTTGTCTACCAACGCCGGCGGTCGGCCAACCTGGTCACCCCGCCGCTGCAGGTCATCGTGCTGCGCATCGTGGTCATCGCGGTGCTGCTGCTGGGCGCGACCTTCCTGCTGTCCCAGAACCGTTCCAAGGGCACCATTCCGCTGGAGGGCATCCCCTGGATCGCGCCGATCGTCGGTGTGCTGCTCGTGTTCTGGACCTTCATCCAGAACCGCACCGCGTTCGGCCGGCACGTCTACGCGGTCGGCGGCAACGCCGAGGCCGCCCGCCGGGCCGGTATCCGGGTCGGTCAGATCACCATCGCGTGCTTCGTGATCAGCTCGGCCATGGCCGTGATCTCCGGCATCATCGCCGCGTCCCGGCTGAACTCGGTGACCCCGGACGCCGGTGCCGGCAACACCCTGCTGTACGCGGTGGCCGCGGCCGTCATCGGTGGCACCTCGCTGTTCGGCGGCAAGGGCAAGGCCCGGGACGCCATCATCGGTGGTCTGGTCATCGCGGTGATCGACAACGGTCTGGGCCTGCTCGGCCTCCAGGCCTACATCAAGTACATCGTGACCGGTCTGGTGCTGCTGTTGGCCGCCAGCGTGGACGCGATCAGCCGCCGGCGGCGGGCCAGCGCCGGTCGCTGACGACCGGCCGGACCTCCCCCGGGGCGATCGACCCCGGGGGAGGTCGGCAACCCCGCAGGCCGCCTGCTTCTCCTATCCCGGGCTCTCGCGCTCACCGTCTCAGCGAAGGGTTGGTCAGTGCCGATCGCCGTTCGATCCAGCGCCGGATCGACCCCCGCCGATCAGGCCACGGTCCGCCGGCTCAACCTGTCCTTGTTGCTGCGCAACCTGGCCGTCGGCGGGGCCCGGTCCCGGGCCCGGCTGGCGCAGGACACCGGGCTGACCAAGGCCACCGTCTCCAGCCTGGTGGCCGAACTGATCGAACGCAGCCTGGTGGTGGAGGGCACGGTCGAGCGCAGCGGTCTGGGACGCCCCGGACGGGCCGTCGAGCTCGACCCGGACGGCGTGCGGTTCCTGGGCATCGAGCTGCAGGTCGACGACATCTCGGGCATGGTGCTGGATCTGCCCGGCCGGGTGCTGGCCCGGCAACGGCTGAGCCGGTCGATGGCCGAGCTCGGTCCGGCCCGGGCGTTGGGGGAGGTGGCCGACCTGGCCCGCTCGCTGGTCGCCGAGGCGGGCAGCCGGGTGGATCAGGTGCAGAGCCTGCATCTGGCCGTGCCCGGCCTGATCGACGCCGATGCCGGCATGCTCGCGCTGGCCCCCAACCTGCACTGGCGTGACGTGGACATCGTGCACACCCTGATGGGTCGCCTGCAGTGGAACGACGCCCGGATCGGCGTCGACAACGACGCCAACATGGGCGCGATGGCCCACTACGCGACGTCTGACTCGTCCGGCTCGCAGAACCTGCTCTACCTGGCCGGCGCCGTGGGGGTCGGCGCGGGCATGATCGTCGACGGCCGGATCGTCCGGGGCGCCGCCGGTTTCGCCGGTGAGGTCGGGCACATCGCGCTGGGCTCGCCGGACCGCCAGTGCGGCTGCGGGCGCCGCGGCTGCTGGGAGACCGCGGTGAGCCTGTCCGCCCTGCTCGACGCGGTCTGCGGCGATGCGATCAGCAAGCACCCGGCCGACCTGCGGGCCGAGCTGGTGCGGATCAAGCAGCGGGCGGCCGACGGTGACCGTCAGGTGCTGGATGCGATCGCCGAGCAGGCCCACTGGCTGGGCATCGGCATGTCCGTGCTGTCCAACATCCTCAACCCCGACACCTTCGTGCTGGGCGGTCATTTCTCGGTGTTGCGCGAGTACATCCGCGAGCCGGTACTGGCCGAGTTGCGCTCGCGGGTGCTGGCCGGGGCGGTCAGCCGGGTCGAGTTCTCCGAACTGGAATTCGACGCCGCCTCGCTGGGGGCCGCGCACGTGGGCATCGCCCAGCTGATCGCCGACCCCACGCTGGCCCGGATCCGGCACGCCGGTCCGGACAGCGCCGGCTGACCCACGCGGTCAGCGCTCGGTGTCGTCCGCCTCGTCCGGATCCTCGTCCGGATCGAACTCCGGTTCGCTGGTCGGGATGATGATGACCTCGGGGACCTGCTCGGAGAGCACCTCGGCGGCGTGGGCGGGCAGCCGGTCGTCGGTGAGCAGGGTGGTGACCGCGCGCAGCGGGGCGATCTGGGCCAGCCCGACCACGCCCCACTTGGTGTGATCGGCCACCACCACCAGCCGGCGGGCCGATTCGACCAGCGCCCGGTTCGTCTCGGCCTCCAGCAGGTTCGGCGTGGTCAGCCCCGCGCGCTCGTCGATGCCGTGCACGCCCATGATCACCATGTCCACGTGCAGCGACCGGATGGCCTGCACGGCAACGGGTCCGACCAGGCCGTCGGACGGGGTGCGCAACCCACCGGTGAGCACGACGGTCAGGTCGGGGCGCTGGCGGCCGTGCAGCACCTCGGCGACCTTGAGCGAGTTGGTGACCACGGTCAGGTTGGCGATGTCGCCCAGGTGCCGGGCCAGCGTCCATGTCGTGCTGCCGGCGGTGATGGCGATGGCCATGCCCGGCCGGACCAGCTCGGCCGCCCGGGTGGCGATGGCCTCCTTCTCGGGCACCTCGCGCAGGCTGGTGACCTCGAAGCCCGGCTCGACGGCGCTGGCCGTCTCCATCGCGGTCGCCCCGCCATGCACCTTGGACAGCAGGCCCTTGCGGTCCAGCGTCTCCAGGTCCCGGCGGACCGTCATGTCCGAGACGCCCAGCAGTGCGGTCAGCTGGGCGACCCGGGCACCCCCGGTCCGGCGGACCTCTTCCAGGATCTTGGCCTGGCGCATCGCGGCGAGCACGTCGCCAAACGTACCGAATCGAACGTTGCGATGTTGTGACATGTTGAATATGGCCGGCGATCGGGTTCGCGACGGTCCCGGTGACGCGGACCCGTGACAAGATCGACCGATGGTGGACACCAGCGCGCCGCCCCCGGTGCGGGCGGCCGACATCGACGCCGCGGCCCGACGGCTGCACGGCGTCGCCGCCGTCACCCCGCTGGAGGAGTGCGCCCGGCTCAGCGCCGAACTCGGGGTCACCGTCCTGCTCAAGCGCGAGGATCTGCAGGTGGTCCGCTCCTACAAGGTGCGCGGCGCCTACAACCTGATGGCCCAGCTGACCCCGTCCGAACGGGCCGCGGGCGTGGTCTGCGCCAGTGCCGGCAACCACGCTCAGGGGGTCGCCTTCGCCTGCCGGGCCCTGGACATCAAGGGCCGGATCTACCTGCCCAACACCACGCCCCGGCAGAAGCGGGACCGCATCCTCTCGCACGGCGCGGGCATGGTCGAGCTGGTGATGATCGGCGACACGTTCGACGATGCCGCCGCGGCTGCCGCCGAGCACGCCGCCGAATCCGGGGCGGTGCCCGTCGCCCCGTTCGACGACGCCCGGACCATCGCCGGGCAGGGCACCGTGGTCCGCGAACTGCTGCAGCAGCTGGGCCGGCTGCCCGACGCGATCGTGGTGCCGGTCGGTGGCGGGGGTCTGCTCAGCGGCTTCGTCACCTACCTGCGCGAACGGGCCCCGCAGGTCCGGGTCATCGGGGCCGAACCGGCCGGGGCGCCGTCGATGCAGGCCGCGTTGGCGGCCGGCGGTCCGGTGCGGCTGGACACCCTGGACCCGTTCGTCGACGGCGCCGCGGTGCGCCGGATCGGCGAGCTGCCCTACCGGATCGTCGCCGGGGCCGCGATCGAGATGGTCGCCATCGACGAGGGCGCGATCTGCACCGAGATGCTGGGGCTGTACCAGAACGAGGGCATCGTGGCCGAGCCAGCCGGCGCGCTGGCCGCGACCGCGTTGCGCGGCCTGGACCTGACCCCGGGCTCGACCGTGGTGGCCATGGTCAGCGGCGGCAACAACGACGTCTCCCGCTACGGCGAGATTCTCGAACGATCCCTGGTGCACCTGGGGCTCAAGCACTATTTCCTGGTCAACTTCCCGCAGGAACCGGGCGCCCTGCGGCGGTTCCTGGACGAGGTGCTCGGCCCGGACGACGACATCACCCTGTTCGAATACGTCAAGCGCAACAACCGGGAGACCGGGCCGGCCCTGGTCGGCATCGAGATCGGTGCCGCGGACGGTCTGCCCGGCCTGCTCGAGCGGATGGCCCAGGCCTCCATGGAGGTCGAGCGGATCGATCCGAGTTCCGCGGCCTACCGCTTCCTGACCTGAGGCCGGCGATGGCGAACCCTGCCGCCGGGAACGGGCCCGGCATCCGGACTGGCATCAGGATCGGCATCGACACCGGGGGCACGTTCACCGACGTGGTGGCCGTGCACACCGCCACCGGCCGCCGGGTCAGCACGAAAACCCCGTCCACGCCCGACGATCCGTCCACGGCGTTCGTTCGCGGGCTGGCTGCGGCGCTGGCGCTGCTGGCCGCCGGTTCGGACGAGGTGGACTCGGTGCGGCACGGCACCACGGTGGCCACCAACCAGCTGTTGCAGGGCGCGGTCGGCTCGCTCGGCCTGATCACCACCGAGGGCTACGAGTCGATCCTGGAGATCGCCCGGCAGTCGGTGCCCGAGGGCTACGGCAACTCCTACTTCTGGGTGAAGCCGCCGCGCATCGTGCCGGCCGATCTGGTGCGCACCGTCGGTGGCCGGCTGGATTTCAGCGGCCGCGAGATCCGCGCGTTCGACGAGGATTCCGCGGTGGCGGCGGTGAGGTACCTGCGGGCCCGCGGCGTCGAGGCCATCGGGGTCTGCCTGCTGCACGCCTACGCCGACGACCGGCACGAGCGCCGGCTGGCGCAGATCATCGCCCGGGAATACCCGCAGGCAATGGTGTCCCTGTCCAGCCAGGTCCTGCCCGAGTACCGCGAGTACGAGCGGGCGATGACCACCCTGGTCGACGCGGCGGTGAAACCGACCGTGGCCGGCTACATCTCGCGGATCGAGGACCGGTTGGCCGGGCTGGCCGGGGACCACTCGATCCCGTTCTCGGTGATGCGGTCCAACGGCGGGGTGCTCTCGGTCGCCGAGGTCGTCGAGCAGCCGATCAGCACCGTGCTGTCCGGGCCGGCGGCCGGCGTGCTGGGGGCGGCGGCCATCGCACACCGGGCCGGTTTCGACTCGATCGTCACCTGCGACGGTGGCGGCACCTCCACCGATGTCGCCGTCGTCCGGGACGGCCGCCCGGCGGTGACGACCGACGCCTGGGTCGGGGACTTCCCGGTCCGGGTACCGATGGTCGACGTGGTCACGGTCGGCGCCGGCGGCGGATCGATCGCCTGGGTCTCGCCGGAGCGGACCCTCAAGGTGGGGCCCCGATCCGCCGGGGCGTCGCCCGGCCCGGCCTGTTATGGCCGCGGCGGGACCGAGCCGACGGTCACCGATGCGGCCGTGCTGCTCGGGCGCATCCCGCCGCATCTGCTCGGCGGCGCCGTGCCGCTGGATCCGGCGGCCGCCGCCGCGGCCGTCGACCCGGTGGCCACCGAGTTGGGCCTGACCGGACCGGACTGCGCCGCCGGCATTCTCGAGATCTTCGCCTGGAACCAGGCCAATGCGTTGCGCCGCATCACCACCGGGCGTGGCCTGGACGTCCGCGACTTCCCCCTGGTCACCTTCGGCGGATCCGGGTCGCTGCTGGCCTGCCGGTTGCTGGACCTGCTCGGCTCGCCGACGGTGCTGGTGCCGCCCGATCCGGGCAACGTGTGTGCCTACGGCCTGCTCACCGTCGACGTGCGCTGCGACGACCTGCGGACCTGGGTGCAGCGGGACGACGACCTGGACCCGACCGAGCTGGCCCTGACCTACGACCTGCTGCTGTCGCGGGTCGGAGATGCGTTGCGGCGGGAGGGATTCGACCGGTCGACCGGGGTGCTGCAGCGGGTGGCCGACCTGCGCTACGTCGGTCAGGCCTACGAGGTCGGAGTGCGCGGCCCCGACGGGCCGATCGACCGGGACTGGGCCGATGCGGTGGTGGCGCGGTTCCACCGGGCCCACCACGCGCTCTACGGGTACGACTTTCGCGACCGAAGCGACCAGCCGGTCGAGTGGGTCAATCTGCGGGTCACCGGGATCGGGCCGATCGAGCGACCACCGGTGCCCGAGATCCCCGCCACCACGGGCGCTCCCGTGGCGATCGGGGTGCGCCGGGTGCGGTTCGGGGACTGGGTGGACACCCCGCTCTACGACCGGGGTGAGTTGCGTGCCGGCGACGTCGTCGACGGGCCCGCGGTGATCCAGGAGTTCGGCTCGACCGTGCCGGTGCATCCGGGATTCCGGGCGGAGGTGGACCGATGGGGCAACCTGCTGCTGACCAGGACGAACCGGTGAGCGATCCGATCCTGGTCGAGATCGTCGCCGGCACCCTGGCCTCGGTCGAGTCCGAGGTGGAGACCGCGATCGGGCGTACCGCGCGCTCGCCGATGATCCGCGACGCCCACGACTTCCGGGTCGGCATCCACGACGTGCACATGCGCAAGCTGACCGGCCGGTCGTACTCGGCGCTCGTGCAACCGGTCGTCCGGGACTACCCGATCGCCACCATGGTGCCGGGCGACGTCTTCTTCCACAACGACGTCTACCTGTCCGAGGGTGGCATCGGGCACCTGCCCGACCTGTGCGTCACCGTGCCCGTCTTCCATGACGGGCAGGTCGTCGCGTTCGTGCAGGCGTTCGGCCATCACGACGACATCGGCGGCACCGTGCCCGGTTCCATGCCCTCGCACGCCACCAGCGTGTTCGAGGAGGGCCTGATGGTGCCGCCGATCAAGCTGTGGGCGGCCGGCGTGCCCAACGAGGCCGCGCTGAAGATCATGACCCGCAACTCCCGGATGCCCGAGTCGCTCTCGGCCGACCTGGACGCCGAGTGCAGCGCCTGCCTGATGGGCGCGCGCCGGATCGCCGACCTGTTCGACCGGTACGGGCGATCCGCGGTGGAGGCCGCGTTCGCGGCCATCCTGTCGGCGACCACCCGCGCGTACCGGACCGAGCTGCTGAGCAAGATCCCGGACGGGCAGTACGTCTGGGAGGACTACGCCGAGCACGACGGCGTCGACCCGCCCCGGCTGCACGCCCAGCGCATTACCCTGACCAAGCTCTCCGACGGCGACGGGGTGAGCGGCGCCCGGCTGATCCTGGACTTCACCGGAACCTCGCCGCAGGCCCGCGGCCCGATCAACCACTGCGCCGACTACGCCGACGGGGTGTTCCTGGCCAAGTGGCTGGCCCCGGTGCTGCGGAATCTGGCCGATTCGCCGGAGCGGATGGCCCAGCTGAACGCCAACGAAGGGGTGGTGCCGCTGCTCGAGCTGCGGTTCCCCCCCAAGGGCACCCTGCTCACGCCGATCTTTCCGGCGCCGACCAACGCGCGCACGTTCGTCATCCTGCGGTTGCTCGGCGTGCTGACCGGGGTGCTGGCCAAGGCGGTCGGCGGCCGGATGCCGGCCGATCAGGAGACCATCCGCTACACCGGCGTCTACGGCACCGACCTGGACGGACGGCCGTACCTGATGCGCGAGGTGCTCGGCGGCGGGTCCGGCGGCCGGCCCTACGCCGACGGCGAGGACACCGTGCACGTCGTCCCGGACTCGCGAAACCTGCCGACCGAGTTCTCCGAGGCCCGCTTCCCGTTCGTCGTCGAACGCCTGGGCCTGGCCGTCGACTCCGGCGGGCCCGGCCGGCACCGGGGCGGCCTGGGCTACGACAAGCACATCCGGATGCTGGTGGACGCCCACTTCATGTCGATCGCCGACCGATCGATTTTGTCCTGCTGGGGCGTGGCCGGCGGCCGGGCCGGCCGGCCGTTCGAGGTGGTCATCGACCCGGGCGGACCGCACGAGCGCGCCGTCGATGCCCTGGCCGACGCCGAGCCGGTGCGCGCCGGGGAGATCATCCGCATCCGCACGACCGGTGGCGGCGGGTGGGGCGACCCGCTGACCCGGCCGGTCGTCGAGGTGCTGCGGGACGTGCAGTGGCGCAAGGTCTCCGTCGACGGTGCGCGACGGGACTACGGCGTGGTGCTGACCGGCTCACCCGACGCCGGCGCCGACACCCTGGGCGTGGACGGACCGGCCACCGCTTCCCTGCGCGCGACGCTGGTGGCCGACCGCGCGGGGGAGGAACCGATGTTCGACCGTGGTCCCGGGTACTCCCGCCTGTCGGGTGGACGCTCCTGGGCCGAGGTGGACCACCGCTGAGCCGGCTCAGCCGCCGCCGACCGTGCCAAGGGCGGTTCCCGGCGGCGGAGGGCCGTATTCGTTGACGTCCTTGATGTGTCCGCAACGCGTGCACTCCAGGTGCGAGCCGCCCCGCTTTTCGGGGTTGTCGTCCATCACGCCGACGTAGTGGTGCCGGCCCAGCCGGCAGCGAAGGTCATGGTGAGCGTCAGACATGATTCCTCCTATATGCACTAATTGTCGGAATCGATGGTGACAGCATGCCACGGGTCGGCCCGGACCGGAACCCTTTCGGGTACTCACCCGGCCAGGACGACGCGAGCCATCTTCGGCTCCGTGATACTCACGCGCATGGCCCTGCATACCGGTTCGTCCGAGCCGACTCACCCCCCGCACACGAATCCGATGGCCACGTTGGCCTCGCCGGCCGTCGGCGACGCCTTCGCGCTCCCGGAGATCTCCCTCAACGAGGATCCGGTCCCCCCGGACATCGCCTACCAGCTCATCCGGGAGGAGCTGCTGCTGGACGGCAGCGCCCGGCTGAACCTGGCCACCTTCGTCACCACGTGGATGGAGCCCCAGGCCAAGCAGCTGATGTCGGACTGCGCCGACAAGAACATGATCGACAAGGACGAGTACCCGCAGACCGCGGAGATCGAGCGGCGCTGCGTCGGGATCATCGCCGACCTGTGGCACGCGCCCTCCCCCGACGACGCGACGGGCTGCTCGACCACCGGGTCCAGCGAGGCCTGCATGCTGGCCGGCATGGCGCTCAAGCGCCGCTGGGAGGCCAAGGTCCGGGCCGAGGGCGGCGACCTGAACGTCCGCAAGCCCAACCTGGTGATGGGCGCCAACGTCCAGGTCTGCTGGGAGAAGTTCTGTCGCTACTGGGACGTCGAGCCCAAGATCGTGCCGATGGAGGGTGAGCGGTTCCACCTGGACGCCGACGGTGCGGTGGCCGCGGTCGACGAGAACTCCATCGGCGTCGTCGCCATCCTGGGTTCCACCTTCGACGGCAGCTACGAGCCGGTCGCCGAGATCGCCGCCGCCCTGGACAAGCTGGCCGCCAGCGGCGGTCCGGACGTTCCGGTGCACGTGGACGGCGCCTCCGGCGGCATGATCGCGCCGTTCCTGGACCCCGATCTGGAGTGGGATTTCCGCCTCCCGCGGGTCTCCTCCATCAACACCTCGGGCCACAAGTACGGGCTGGTCTACCCCGGTGTCGGCTGGGTCGTGTGGCGGGACAAGGACCATCTGCCCGACGAGCTGGTGTTCAACGTGAACTACCTGGGCGGGAACATGCCCACCTTCGCGCTGAACTTCTCCCGGCCCGGGTCCGAGGTCATCGCCCAGTACTACTGCTTCTTCCGGCTCGGTCGCTCCGGCTACGTCGACGTCCAGCAGGCCAGTCGCAACGTGGCGATGAACCTGGCCGAGCAGATCGGCGAACTGCCCGAATTCCGGCTGATCACCAAGGGCGACCAGCTGCCGGTCTTCGCCTTCACCACGTCCGAGTCGGTCACCGGCTGGGACGTCTTCGCGCTCTCCCGCCGCATGCGCGAGCGCGGATGGCAGGTGCCCGCCTACACCTTCCCCGAGCACCGCGAGGATCTGGCCGTCCTGCGCATCGTCGTGCGTAACGGGTTCTCCCAGGACATGGCGCACCTGTTCTTCCAGGAGCTCAAGGGCGCCGTGCAGTCGCTGAACGAGGAATCGACGTCGGCCGCGATGAGCGGGCCGTCCGGCTTCCGGCACTGAGCTGGGCTGACCGGGCGCGGGGCCCGGTCCGGGGCCGGCGGCTCAACGCCGCAGGCCCTGGACCACCCCGACGACGACCAGCACGCCACCGACCACCAGGCCGGCCAGCGGCCACACGTGACTGCTGGCGAACCCGGCCGGGTCGGCGGTGACCGCCGACCAGTCCGGCACCGAGCGCAGGAACTGAAAGAGCATCGCCACCATCAGGGCCGCCCCGGCCAGGGCCAGCCGCAGCGGGTTGGCGCTGCGCCGTCCGGTCTGGTTCGCGGTCTCGTTCGGGGTGTTGCCGGTCTGGTTCAGCGGGCTGGGCATGGCGGGCTCCTCATCGAATCTCCGGCCTGTCGTGGCCGTGCCTTGAGCTTCCCGTCCACGGTCGGCTCGCTGGGTCGGCCGATCGGCCGACCCGCCGGAGGAACCGACCTCCTCCGATCGGGGGACAGCCCGGGCGGCCCACTAGCCTGCCGCTTTCATCGTAATTCTGATCGGCAGAGTGTTGATCATGAGGAAAGGTGCTCTGACCTGGGAAGATAGGTCTTGCTGAGGGACCAATCGAACCAGAACCAGGAGCACCTTTCCGATGCGGAAGTCTACCGGGCTGTACCCGTCGCTCCGAGTCGATGCCACCGGCAAGCGGGTGGTGTCCCACGGCGGGTCGGTGCTGCTGGCCTTGGCCGCGGACAGGGTCGGTTTGGGTCGTGGGTTGTCGGCGGCGTTGAGGCCGTGGCGCAAGCCGATGGCGGTGCACGACCCGGGCAAGATCCTGCTCGACCTGGCGATCTCGCTGGCGATCGGCGGTGACTGCCTGGCCGACATCGCCCAACTGCGGGCCGAGCCCGCCGTGTTCGGTCATGTGGCGTCCGACCCGACTGTGTCCCGGCTGATCGACACCCTCGCCTCGGACGCGACGGCAGCGCTGAAGGCGATCGACACCGCGCGGGCGGCAGCCCGCGCCCGGGCGTGGAAGCTGGCCGGACCCGCCGCACCGAACCATGACCGGTCGGCGAAGGCGCCGCTGGTCGTCGACGTGGACGCCACCCTGGTCACCGCGCACTCCGAAAAGCAGCTGGCAGCAGCAACATTCAAGAAGGGCTTCGGGTTCCACCCGATCGGCGCGTGGGCCGACCACGGCCCGGACGGCACCGGTGAACCCCTGGCGATGCTGCTGAGGCCGGGCAACGCCGGCTCCAACACCGCAGCCGACCACATCAGCGTGGTCAAGGCCGCGCTCGCGCAACTGCCCTGCACCACGGCGGACCGACGGCCCGGCCGCGGTGTGCTGGTCCGCACCGACGGGGCCGGCGGAACCCACGAGTTCGTGGACTGGATGGCCCGGCAACGGGTCCAGTACTCGGTCGGGTTCACCCTGACCACCGACATCACCGCCAAGGTCGACGCCCTGCCGGAGGCGGCGTGGACACCCGCGTACAACGCCGACCAGGAGCCCCGGGACGGGGCCTGGGTGGCCGAACTGACCGGGGTCCTCAAGCTCAAGGGCTGGCCCAAGGACATGCGGGTCATCGTCCGCGCCGAACGACCCCATCCCGGTGCCCAGCTGAAGTTCACCGACTCGAACGGCAACCGGCTCACCGCGTTCGCCACGAACACCAAAGGCGGACAGCTCGCGGATCTGGAACTGCGGCATCGGCGCCGCGCCCGCTGCGAGGACCGGATCCGCAACTCGAAGGACACCGGCCTGAACAACCTGCCCCTCAACGACTTTGCCCAGAATCAAGTGTGGATCGCGGTCGTGCAACTGGCCACCGAACTGACCGCATGGATGCAGATGCTCGCCTTCACCGGCACCCCGGCGCGGACCTGGGAGCCCAAGAAGCTGCGGCACCGACTGTTCAGCGTCGCCGCCCGGATCGGCCGCAAAGCCCGCCGTACCTGGCTCCGCCTGTCCGCGCACGCACCCCACCGCGACCTCCTCCTGCACGGCCTGGCCCGGCTGCGGAACCTGCCGCAACTGACCTGACCCACCGACCCGACCACCATCTCCGACCAAGGACCCGAACCGGGCAGTGGAACCCGGCGCCCACCCAGGCGACCACGGGTTCAGCAGCCAACCCATGATCAACAGAGGAGGACAAAAATGATCATGAGGAACGGCTACGAGGCCGCCCGACCACCGGAAGAAAGATCGAGGCTAGATCGGCTCCAGCCGTGCGGCCGTCCGTGTAACACGTGCCGTGTCCGCGACTATGTCACGCTGATGCTCCTATGTCTGTCAAACGGAACTCGTCGGGTTGAGGAGTATGTGCTAGGTGTTTGTCTATGGGGAGCGACGCCACCGATTCCACACTGTTGTCGCGGCGATCGAGATGATTAGCAGCAGCACGCTTCCAACCACGTCCAGGACGTAGTGATTACCGGTCGTGATGACGACGGCGACCATCACGATGGGAAACAGCCAGACGAGCAATCCGAACCTCGGATGTTTGTCACGCAGCGCCAGCCACGCTGTATAGGCGCACAGCGCTGACCACCCGACATGCAGGCTCGGCATTGCCGAGAAGTGGTTCTGGCCAGTGGTCAGATCGCGCGAGGTGTCATTCCCGAACAGGTCGTGCTGGGCCACGATGTCGACGATCCCTGGCAGGGCGAACCGCGGCGGAGACATCGGCAGGAGCCAGAAGATCAGCAGGGCCAGCGGTGCCATGACCACGAACGTGCGACGGACCTTGGGATACACATCGGCACGAGCGAAAAGCACCCACAGCAACACCCCGATCAGCGGTAGGTAGTACAACCGGTAGTACAGCGCTGCCGCCTGTATCAGCGCCGGTCGCTCGGCGAGCCACTGGTTGGCGGCCAGCTCGATGTCCAGGTGCAGCGAACGTTCGATGGATTGCAGTGCCTGCGCGTGCGCCGTCGCTGCAGCGACGTCCGTGCCTGCGCGATTGTGCAACCACGAGAACAACACCAGTCCGATTGCTAGGCCGGCCAGCTCGACCGCCGGGCGACGCCACCCGTGCGGAGCGAGACGTGAGTGTGGACGTGCCTCAGCCGGCCGGTCAGCGCCGTTCATGACGTCACCATCGGGCGACCGTACCCGCGCGTCACCGGCAGATGGACAAGGCACATCAAGATCCTTCGCCCCGATCGCAAGCGCCGCGACTGTTCGTCATGTGGTCGTCTGCCAGGCCGTGTCCGGCACGAACAGACCCCGGGACGGGGACGGAGCTAAGGAGCGGTGGCCCTGACAGTCTGATCTGGCCCCGGGTTGGCGGTTCGACTTGGCCCCACCACCGGTGTCGGCAGGTCGAGGCGTGACGGTTTGAAGTGGCCCCACCTTCGACACGCCGGGCGCGTTGTGACGGTTTGATCTGGCCCCACCCCGACGGTGAATCCGAGTTGTTCGGTGTTCTCGGGTGAAGGGGCAGGGATGGGGTCGAGGGTGGAGTTGTTCGCTGTCATCCGGCGCGACGCCCGGGTCGAGGGATTGTCGATCCGCGAGCTCGCTGATCGGCATCACGTGCACCGCAGAACCGTTCGGCAGGCGATGGCCAGTGCGTTACCGCCGCCGCGGAAGACACCGGTGCGGGTCTCCCGGAAGCTCGAACCGTTCAAGGTCACGATCGACGACTGGCTGCGGGCGGACCTGGACGCGCCGAGGAAGCAACGCCACACCGCGAAGCGGGTGCTGGACCGGCTCCTCGACGAACACGGCGCCGCCGATGTGTCGTACTCGACGGTGCGGGATTACGTCGCCCGGCGACGCCCGGAGATCGCCGCCGCGGCCGGCCGGACCTTGTCGCAGGGTTTCGTCCCGCAGACCCATGAGCCGGGTGGTGAGGCCGAGGTCGACTTTGCCGATCTGTGGGTCGTGCTGCGCGGGGTGAAGACCAAGACGTTCCTGTTCACCCTGCGCCTGTCGTATTCCGGGAAGGCGGTGCACCGGGCGTTCGCCACCCAGGGCCAGGAGGCGTTCCTGGAAGGTCATGTGCACGCGTTCACCGAACTGGGCGGCACCCCGATCGACAAGATCCGCTACGACAACCTCAAAGCCGCGGTGTCCCGGGTGCTGTTCGGTCGTGGCCGGGAGGAATCCGGCCGGTGGGTGGCGTTCCGATCCCATTTCGGGTTCGATGCGTTCTACTGCCACCCCGGGCAGGAAGGTGCCCACGAGAAGGGCGGCGTCGAAGGCGAGGGCGGCCGGTTCCGCCGCAACCACTGCGTCCCGATGCCGGTCGTGGACTCCATCGAGCAGCTCAATGAGCTGCTCGTCGCGGCGGACGCGAAGGATAACTACCGGCGGATCGCGAGCCGCACCAACACCGTCGCCCAGGACTGGGCGTTCGAACGGGACACGCTGCGGCCGTTGCCGTCCGAGGTGTTCCCGACCTGGCTGACTCTGACCCCCAGGGTTGACCGGTATGCCCGGGTGACCGTCCGGCAACGGCACTACTCGGTGCCGGCCCGGTTCATCGGCCGCCGGGTCCGGGTGCAGCTCGGCGCTTCATCGGTGACCGCGTTCGACGGTCGCACCGTCATCGCCACCCATGAACGGGTCATGCTCAAGGGCGGCCAGTCCCTGGTCCTGGACCACTACCTCGAGGTGCTGCAACGCAAACCCGGCGCACTGCCCAACGCGACCGCGTTGGTGCAGGCCCGCGCGTCCGGAATGTTCACCGCGGCGCATGAGGCGTTCTGGGCCGCCGCCCGCAAGGCTCATGGTGACTCCGGCGGCACCCGAGCGTTGATCGAGGTGCTGCTGCTGCACCGGCACCTGGCCGCCTCCGATGTGATCGCGGGGATCACCGCCGCTCTCACGGTGGGCTCGGTCAGCCCGGACGTCGTCGCTGTCCAGGCCCGCAAAACCGCGCACCAGTGCAGCGCAGACGCAGTGATCGCATCACCGAACACCACACCGGCCGGGGATCGGGTGGTCAGCCTGACCGAGCGGCGCCTGGCGGAGCTGCCCGCCGACTCGCGCCCGTTGCCGTCGGTGTCGCAGTACGACGAGCTGCTGACCAGGGAATCGTCATGACCGCGACCCGACGGGGCGTCACCGAGGAAGCCGCCGTCGCTGCGGTCGATTCCGCCTGCCGGCTGCTGCGATTGCCGACGATCCGGTCCCGGTTCGGCGAGATCGCATCCGCGGCGGAACGAGAACAACTGACCTACCTCGGATTCCTCGCCGAACTGGTCATGGCCGAGTGCGATGACCGGGACAAACGATGATCCATCCGGCAGATCACCGCGGCCGGATTCCCTCGCCCGAAACGGATCGAGGAGTTCGACTTCGCCGCCAACACCTCCATCACGCCGGCGGTCATCAACCAGCTCGCGACCTGCGCATGGGTCAAGACCGGTCAACCGCTGTGCCTGATCGGCGACTCCGGCACCGGCAAAACCCACCTGCTGATCGCGCTCGGCACCGCCGCCGCCGAGAAGGGCTACCGGGTCCGCTACACCCTGGCGTCCAAGCTCGTGAACGAACTCGTCGAAGCTGCCGACGAGAAACAACTGTCGAAGACGATCGCCCGCTACGGCCGAGTCGACCTCCTCTGCATCGACGAACTTGGCTACATGGAACTCGACCGCCGCGGCGCCGAACTGCTGTTCCAGGTCCTCACCGAACGAGAAGAGAAGTCCGCCATCGCCATCGCCTCCAACGAAGCATTCTCAGGTTGGACGAAGACCTTCACCGACCCCCGGCTCTGCGCCGCCATCGTCGACCGACTCACCTTCGCCGGTCAAATCATCGAAACCGGGACCACCAGCTACCGGCTCGCCCACGCCCGAGCCGCAAAGAGCAAGTAGCACGGCCGAGCAACCAATCCGAACGGGGCCAGATCAAACCGTCACCCCGGGGCCAGCTCAAGTTGACATAGCCAGAGCGGCGAGCCACTGGCGGTAGTGGTTGGCGAGTTGGTCGTGGCGTTGGAGTCCGCGTTCGATGCGGGAGATCACGATCGGCCAGACACCGAAGTGGTTCGCGGCGGCGGTCAGGGTGATGTTCTGGGCCTGTCGGGCTGGCCGGAGGTCGTCGTAGGCCGGTACCGGGGTCGCTCGGGTGAGGTGGCGATGTATTTCGCGGGCGATGGCGCGTTTCAACATCCGGATGATTTCGGGTTTCGATCGGCCGGCGGCGATCTGCCGAGCAACGTAGGCCCGGGTTTGCGGGTGGCTGGACATTCGCACGATCGCGATCCGGTACAGGGCGTTGTTCGCGTGCCGGTCCCCGCCGCGGGACAGCCGGTGCCGCACCGTCCGACCCGACGATGCCGGGACGGGTGCGACGCCGCACAGCGCGGCGAACGAGGCCTCCGACCCGAGGCGTTCGGGGTTGCCGCCGGCGGTGATCAGCAGCTGCGCGGCGGTGTCGGACCCGACGCCATGGCTGGCCCGCAGCCCGGGGTTCGCGGTGGTCACCAGATCGTCGACAGTTGAGTCCAGTTCCTTGATCTGAGCGCCGAGGAACTGGTGCCGCTCAGCTCAGCCAGGCTGCGCAGCGCGGTCAGCACACTGCGAACGACCGGGTCGCTGGCTGTTGCGGGCCGGCAGCGGGCCAGCGCCGAGACGAGTTTCGAATCGGTTAGCTCGCGGTACTTGCCGCGCACCGGCTCAGGCGCGCGGACCAGCCCGGTGTGGATCTGCTGCATCGTCGCAGTCCGGGCCTTGACCGCCGACCGGCGAGCGGTGTGCAGGCTGCGGATGGCCTCGATCGAGGGATCCTTCGGTGCGGCGGTCGCGCGGCCGGACAGCACCGCGTGGGCGGCGTGGAAGGCATCGAGCGGATCGGACTTGCCCTGCCGGCGGCGGTCACCTCGGCTGGGACTGTTCACCTCCACCACCTCGATCCCGGCAGTCAGGCAGGCGGTGGCCAGGCCCGCGCCGTAGGAGCTGGTGCCCTCAATCCCTACTCGCTGCAGAGCGCCCTGGCCGGTCAGAAAGGTGATCGCCGCTGTGTAGCCGGCGGCGGTGGTCGGGAACTCGTGGTCGGCGAGCTGCTGGCCAAGGGTGGTGATCAGGGCGACGTGCAGTGTGTCGGTGTGGGTGTCGGCGCCGCCGATCACCTCCGGTGGTGTCATCAGAGCAGGTGTCCTATCCGTTGTCGTTTGCGGCTACCAGGCCGGCTGGTCAGACAGGACAATGATCAAGCAGGTGAGGCCAGGCCCCTATGAGGTCATGTCCAACCAGCCCGGCAGCCCGGGTGGAACGCGTCCCCCAGGGTTGGACGGAACATCGGAAAGACAGCCCAGCAGGGCGTCGGTCGGACCCAGAGTCACAACCCCAGAGGACGCCATAACAGCATCACTGTCGGACCTTCGCGTTACCGTCTGGCCATGCGGATCGGATACGGACGAGTGTCGACTCGGGACCAGCGACCAGAAGCCCAGCAGGATGCTCTGGATGCCGCGGGCTGCGACCAGGTGTTCATCGACAGAGCGAGTGGCAAGCTGGCCAGCCGCCCTGAGCTCGACAAGGCGCTCATCGCCGCCAGCCGCGCGGGTGACCAACTGCTCGTGACCAAGTTGGACAGGCTCGGGCGCTCACTGGACCACTTGAACCGGCTGTCGGAGGACCTGCGGATCCGTGATGTCGATTTGGTGGTGCTCGATCAGGGAATCGACACGTCGACCGCGGTCGGACGGATGTTCTTTCAGATCCTTGGTTCGATCGCGGAGTTCGAGCGCGCGCTCATCTCCGAGCGAACCATCGACGGACTCAAGGCAGCCCGGGCGCGCGGCCGCACAGGAGGCCAGAAGAAGAAGCTCGGCCCGCGGCAGGCTCGGATGGCACGCGACATGTACGACGAGACCAGCGAGGACGGTCGCCGCCGATACACGGTCGCCCAGATCGCGGGAGAGTTCGGTGTTAGCCTGCCGCTTTCATCGTAATTCTGATCGGCAGAGTGTTGATCATGAGGAAAGGTGCTCTGACCTGGGAAGATAGGTCTTGCTGAGGGACCAATCGAACCAGAACCAGGAGCACCTTTCCGATGCGGAAGTCTACCGGGCTGTACCCGTCGCTCCGAGTCGATGCCACCGGCAAGCGGGTGGTGTCCCACGGCGGGTCGGTGCTGCTGGCCTTGGCCGCGGACAGGGTCGGTTTGGGTCGTGGGTTGTCGGCGGCGTTGAGGCCGTGGCGCAAGCCGATGGCGGTGCACGACCCGGGCAAGATCCTGCTCGACCTGGCGATCTCGCTGGCGATCGGCGGTGACTGCCTGGCCGACATCGCCCAACTGCGGGCCGAGCCCGCCGTGTTCGGTCATGTGGCGTCCGACCCGACTGTGTCCCGGCTGATCGACACCCTCGCCTCGGACGCGACGGCAGCGCTGAAGGCGATCGACACCGCGCGGGCGGCAGCCCGCGCCCGGGCGTGGAAGCTGGCCGGACCCGCCGCACCGAACCATGACCGGTCGGCGAAGGCGCCGCTGGTCGTCGACGTGGACGCCACCCTGGTCACCGCGCACTCCGAAAAGCAGCTGGCAGCAGCAACATTCAAGAAGGGCTTCGGGTTCCACCCGATCGGCGCGTGGGCCGACCACGGCCCGGACGGCACCGGTGAACCCCTGGCGATGCTGCTGAGGCCGGGCAACGCCGGCTCCAACACCGCAGCCGACCACATCAGCGTGGTCAAGGCCGCGCTCGCGCAACTGCCCTGCACCACGGCGGACCGACGGCCCGGCCGCGGTGTGCTGGTCCGCACCGACGGGGCCGGCGGAACCCACGAGTTCGTGGACTGGATGGCCCGGCAACGGGTCCAGTACTCGGTCGGGTTCACCCTGACCACCGACATCACCGCCAAGGTCGACGCCCTGCCGGAGGCGGCGTGGACACCCGCGTACAACGCCGACCAGGAGCCCCGGGACGGGGCCTGGGTGGCCGAACTGACCGGGGTCCTCAAGCTCAAGGGCTGGCCCAAGGACATGCGGGTCATCGTCCGCGCCGAACGACCCCATCCCGGTGCCCAGCTGAAGTTCACCGACTCGAACGGCAACCGGCTCACCGCGTTCGCCACGAACACCAAAGGCGGACAGCTCGCGGATCTGGAACTGCGGCATCGGCGCCGCGCCCGCTGCGAGGACCGGATCCGCAACTCGAAGGACACCGGCCTGAACAACCTGCCCCTCAACGACTTTGCCCAGAATCAAGTGTGGATCGCGGTCGTGCAACTGGCCACCGAACTGACCGCATGGATGCAGATGCTCGCCTTCACCGGCACCCCGGCGCGGACCTGGGAGCCCAAGAAGCTGCGGCACCGACTGTTCAGCGTCGCCGCCCGGATCGGCCGCAAAGCCCGCCGTACCTGGCTCCGCCTGTCCGCGCACGCACCCCACCGCGACCTCCTCCTGCACGGCCTGGCCCGGCTGCGGAACCTGCCGCAACTGACCTGACCCACCGACCCGACCACCATCTCCGACCAAGGACCCGAACCGGGCAGTGGAACCCGGCGCCCACCCAGGCGACCACGGGTTCAGCAGCCAACCCATGATCAACAGAGGAGGACAAAAATGATCATGAGGAACGGCTACGAGGCCGCCCGACCACCGGAAGAAAGATCGAGGCTAGGCTGCCCGATCGTGGAATTCGGACAGGACTCGGTGATCGCGATTGCGGTTGCCCTGCCGGTGTGGCTGCTGGTCGCCTACCTGATCGGGCAGCTGGCCCGCTGGCTGCTCCGGGGGCGCGTGTCGCTGTCCACTAGCAGCACGACCGTCATCGCGGTGCTGGGCGTCTCCGGCGGGATGCTGATCGGTGGCCTGATCGACTCCGCGTCGAACCCGTGGAGCCTGCGGGTGGTGCTGCTGGCCGTCCTGGTCACCACCGCGCTGCTGGCGATGTTCGCCGCGGTCGCCGCCCGCCTGCAGCCGCCGCGGCCGGCCGAACCCGTGCAGGAGCTGATCCGGCGCGGGGAATCCGACCGGCTCGAGTTCAAGTCCAGCGCCCGCTGGAACCTGCACACCAAGGCCCGCGACGAACGGATCGAACTGGTCATCGCCAAGGCGGTGTCCGGGTTCCTGAACTCCGACGGCGGGACCCTGCTGATCGGGGTGAACGACGCCGGCGACGTGATCGGCCTGGCCAACGACTTCACGGTGGTCAAGTCGCCCGACGCGGACCGGTTCGAGCTATGGCTGCGGGACTACCTGGCCACCGCGCTCGGTCAGACCGCCGCCGGCCAGGTTGTCATCGACTTCACTCCGGTCACCGTGGACGGCGCCGACACCTACGTCTGCCGGGTGACCTGCCCGGCCTCACCCCGCCCGGTGTTCCTGCGGCCGGGCAAGGGCGGCGCCGTCTCCGAGCTGTGGGTGCGCATCGGCAACTCCACCCGGCAGCTCAAGGTCGACGAGGCGGTCGACTACGTCATGCACCGCTGGCCGCTGGGGGTCGGTCGAACCCTGTCCGCGCAGCTGCGGGCCGCGGCCCGCGGGTCGGGAACGGCCGCCTGAGCGCCGCCCGGCCGGACCGGGCGGGGACCGGACAGTGTCAGGACAGCGTCAGGACCGGATGTCGGGGCTGGCCGCCGGCGCCGGCAGCACCACCCGGGTGGCCCGGGCGGCGGCCGGAACCGAGCCGGTGTCCACGGCGGCGAACTGGGCCTCGAGCTCGTCGACCCGATCGGCGGACGGGCCCGGGATCCGGTCGGCCGGACGCGTCCCGGTCATGGCGCCCGACTTCTCCAGCGGCAACACGACCAGCGCGACCAGCATCCACAGCAGCTGCACGCTGCCGGCGAACGCCAGCAGCGTGCCGCCGTTCTCGTACTCCCAGTCCTTGACGTCCATCAGCGCGGCCGTCGGGATGCACCAGAACGTCAGGCCCGCGGTCATCAGCACCGAGTACCCGATGGCCTGACCGATGCGGCCCATGAGCGCCCGATCCGACGAGCCGTACCCGCTGTCGTCGGCGGCCAGCTCACCGATGGTCCGCTTGAGCCGCACCGCGATGATCAGCATCGCCGGGAAGATCCAGATGATGTGGTGCACCCAGCTGACCGGGCTGACCAGCACGCCGACCAGGCCGGCCAGCGTCATCGCGGCCAGCTCGTCGCCGCCGAGTGCGGCCCGCCGGGCCCGCCAGAAGCCGACGACCAGCACCACCAGGGCGAGCGCCAGCCAGGGCAGGCGGCCGGGGGCGAGCGGGGAGTCGAGCCGGGCGATGAGGCCGTTGACCGACTGGTTGACCGTGGTGTCCAGGAAACCGACCCGGGAGGTCTCCCACATCAGCGCGGTGAAGTACTTCCAGGTCTCGGCCGGCGCGATGACCAGGCTGACCAGGTTGGCGGCGATGACCGTGCCGACCGCGGTCAGCGCGGCCCGCCAGCGACCCACCACCAGCAGGTAGATGATGAAGATGCCCGGGGTCAGCTTGATGGCGGTGGCCAGGCCGATGCCCACCCCGGTCCACTTGCTGCCGCGGCGACGCAGGATCAGCAGATCGACCGCGACCAGCAGGGTCAGGTAGATGTTGATCTGGCCGAAGGACAGCGTCTGCCGGAACGGCTCGAGAGTGAATGCGAACGCGGTGGCCACGCCCACGGCGGCCAGCATCAGTGGCTTGGGCAGGCGGACCCGCTCGCGCAGGGTCAGGTAGACGAATGCCGCACCGGCGGCCACGATGCCCAGCATCGACATGGCGTGCACGACCGGGTAGCTGAACAGGCTCATCGGCGTCATCAGCAGGGCGCCCACCGGCGGGTAGGTGAAGCCGAGCTCGATGTTGACCGGATCGGGCTGCGAGTACGAGTACAGGTCATGCCCGGAGAGCCAGAAGTTGATGGCGTCGTAGTACAGCCGCAGATCGAACTGGTTGTGGTCCTGACCGATGACCTCGTTGAACGCCCACGCCGCGAACACGGCCATCAGCACGGGCAGCACGACCGTCACGACCCGGGTGGCGCGGGGCAGCGAATCCCACCAGCGCACCACGCGCATGGACGTCACGGTTGTTCGATCGGGTTGTGTCACGTCTGTGATTATCCAAGACCGGTCATTTCTACGGAACACTTTTGACCATTCCGGTACATCGCAAAGATCACTGGGTTCGGACGCAACCCTCGCCTTCGATCCCAATACTGGGACATCGGTGCAGCTCACAGCGCTGCCGGAGTCACGATTGGACCGCTGACCGGGTCCCGTCGACCATAAGTCGGCTCGGGTGGGAAAACGTAAAGGAATGGTCAAACAATGGCCCGGCGGGGTGCGTCCGAGTAAACTTCAGACCAAATGTGAGCCAGCGCACATCACGATTCGGCTGCATTTCGGCGCGCCGCCGCACGCGCGGGAACCGACCGCGGTCGCGCCCGGCCCGGTTGGGGTCGGTACGGTCGGCGCACACCGACCCCGGGAGGAGCCGCATGCCCGAATCAGGCCTGTCCAGCGCACCGTCGACCCCCGAGCCGATCGAGGTGCGCAAGATCCCGCTGCACAGCGTGTCCGACGCCTCCGAGCTGACCGCGCTGTTCGACGCCGGGATCATCGACGCCGACCGGGTGGTCGCGGTGATCGGCAAGACCGAGGGCAACGGCGGCGTGAACGACTACACCCGGATCATCGCCGACCGGGCCTTCCGGGAGGCGATCGTCGCCGGCGGCACCCGGACCCTGGACCAGGTCCGGCAGATCCCGATCGTCTGGTCCGGCGGCACCGACGGTGTGCTGTCCCCGCACGCGACGGTCTTCGCCACGGTGCCGGCCGATTCGGTGCCGGCGACCGACGAACCCCGGCTGACCGTCGGCTTCGCGATGAGCGAGCAGCTGCGGCCCGAGGACATCGGCCGGACGGCGATGATCACCAAGGTCGCGGCGGCCGTCCGTGAGGCGATGGCCCGGGCCGGCATCACCGACCCGGCCGACGTGCACTACGTGCAGACCAAGACGCCCCTGCTGACCATCCACACCATCCGGGACGCCAAGCAACGCGGGCAGACGGTCTGGACCGAGCACACCCACGAGTCGATGGACCTGTCCAACGGTTGCACCGCGTTGGGGGTCGCGGTCGCGCTGGGCGAGATCGAGATGCCCGGGGACGCCGACGTCATGCACGACCGGTCGCTGTTCTCCTCGGTCGCCTCCTGCTCGTCCGGGGTCGAGCTGGACCAGGCCCAGGTGGTGGTCGTCGGCAACGCCCGCGGCGTCGGTGGCCGCTACCGCATCGGCCATTCGGTGATGCAGGACGCTTTGGACGCCGACGGCATCTGGGCGGCGATCCGGGACGCCGGCCTGGACCTGCCGGACCGGCCCCATCCCCGTGACCTGGACGGCCGCCTGGTCAACGTGTTCCTCAAGTGCGAGGCCTCCCAGGACGGGCAGGTCCGCGGCCGGCGCAACGCCATGCTCGACGATTCCGATGTGCACTGGCACCGGCAGATCAAGGCCTGCGTCGGCGGCGTCACTGCCGCGGTGACCGGAGACCCGGCCGCCTTCGTCTCGGTGTCCGCGGCCCACCAGGGCCCCGACGGCGGCGGCCCCGTCGCCGCGATCGTCGACCTCGGCTAACCCCCCGGCCTGTCGCGCGGATCAACGCCCCCGGCTTGTCGCGCGGATCAACTCCCCCGGCTTGCCGCGCGGATCAACTTCCCCTGCGCGGATGAACCTGCACCGAATGGGCTCTCCTGCCGTGTCTGTGGGTTAGCCGCGGCCTGGGAGTGCTGGGCGGTGTCCGCCCAGCCGGAGCATAGCCAGGGCTATGAGGGCGTGTGGAGAGGCGAACCCGAACGCGACTCGGGTGATCAGCCTGATCTTGGCGTTGACGGACTCGACGCGGCCGTTGGACATGTGGTGCTCGATCGCGGCCAGGATGCTGGCTCGATGTCGAGTGATCCGTTTCGCCAGGCTGCTGAACAGTCCGATGCCGGCGGTCCGCGCCCAGGTGATCCAGTTCTCCAGGGCGGTGGCGGCCTGCTCGACCGGCAGTTTGAAGATCAGTCGAAGGCCTTCCTTGAGCAGATACGCGCGGTGCAGGTCGGGGTCGGTCAGCGCGATCCAGGCCAGTTTGACCTGCTGATTCTCGGTGAGGTCCTCCGAGTTTCGCAGCAACGCCGACCGGGCCCCGGCCATGCCCTTGACCAGGTCAGCGCCGGCTTGCCCGGCAGTGACGACCGGGCTCGAGCCGCCCGCGATGCGGTCGACGGCGGCCCGGCGGGCCTGCCGACGGGCCGTGCTGATCACGATGCGTCGTAGCTTGTCCAAGGCGTCGGTAGCCCACCCAACAACATGGAACGGGTCAGCACACCGGACCGCGTTCGGGCATCGCTGCTTGACGACCGTGCTGATGTAGGTGGCGCCGTCGGCCGAGACATGGGTCAGCAGAGCGCACCGATCCGGGCCCAGAAGATCGAAGAACTGGTGCAACGTTGCCGAGTCCCGACCGGGTGCCGCCCACAACAAGTGACCGGTGTCGTGGTCCACCACGACCGTGAGGAACCGGTGGCCACGCTTGTAGGAGATCTCATCGATCCCGAGGCGGCGGACCCCGCGTAACCGGTCCTGCAACCGTTCATGATCGGCCCAGTACCGAGACACGATCGCCCCGACAGTGCGCCAACTGATCCGCAACAGCTGGGTCGTGGCCGTCTTCGAGGTCTGAGTGGCCAACCACGCCACGGTCCGGTCGAACACCAGGGTGTGGCCCGCGCCGTGCCTGGCCCAGGGCACATGCGCAACGACCACACCATGCTCACGGCACGACACCCGAGGGGCCTCAGCCTCCACCACCGCCCGGGACAACCCCACGTCCACCGTCCGCCACTGCCGACGGCCGGCGCCCCGGTCGTACCACGGCGACCGGCGTCGACACCGGCCACACCGCCCCGCCCACCTCTTCACTGGCCGGACCCGCACCACGATCAAGTCCGGATCATCGACGTCGACGTCCTCAACGATCGCCCCCATCAGGCCCAACGCCCGATGCCATACCCTGTTTCCGCGCACGCCGCTCTCCGCCCACCGTCCCGGGACCTTCAGACAGCCCCAGAACCTAGGCGCGGGAGCGGCGTGTTGCCATTCCCCACCCCAACAAACGACCCACTGATTCAGCAGGAGAGCCACCGAATGTGACTGGTGTGACGCAAGCGCACGACTTCATCCGCGCGGGCTGGGGCAGCGGTGCTGCGCGGATAAACCTGCACCGAATGGGACAGGTGGGTCGCAAGTCAACGACTTCGGCCGCGCCGGGGAAGTTGATCCGCGCGGGAAAGGAGAGGATCCGCGCGGTAGGGAGAGGGGTGCGCGCGGCCGTGGGGAGGGTCAGCGGCGGATGAACTCCAGGTCCTGGATCTGGTGGCCGGCGGCCAGGCCGCGGCGCTCGAAGCGGGTCGGGGGGCGGAAGGTGGGCCGGGGGGCCCAGCCGGCGTGGGCGTTGCGCAGGGTGCGGGTGGCGGTGCAGGCGGCCAGCATCTGCTCGGCGTAGGGCTCCCAATCGGTGGCCAGCCGGAAAATCCCACCCTTGCGGAGGCGGGAGGCGACCAGCTCGGCGAACTCCGGGGTGACCAGCCGGCGCTTGTGGTGCTTGGTCTTGGGCCAGGGGTCGGGGAAGAACAGCCACACCTCGGCCAGCGAACCGGGGGCGATCAGGTCGGTCAGCACCGATACCCCGTCGCCCCGGACCAGGCGGACGTTCTGCGCACCGACCCGGTGCAGGTGGTGCAGCGTCTGGGCGACACCGGGCTTGTAGACCTCGACGGCCAGCAGGTTGATCTCGGGCCGGGCGATCGCCATCTGCGCGGTCGACTCGCCCATGCCCGAGCCGATTTCCAGCACCACGTCGGCGTCGCGGCCGAACAGGGCCGCCGGATCGATGACGCCGTCGAAGTCGATGGGGTCCCGGTACCAGGCGGCGGCGTGGGTCTCGAACGCGCGCCGTTGGACGGGGTTGAGCCGGCCGCCGCGGGGATGGAAGCTGACCACCCGACGGAAGTGGGCGGGCAGCCCGTCATCCGGGGCGGTGGTCACGATCCTGGCGTCCTGCACAGCAGGCAGCCTAGGTGCTGAGCGCGGTCGCGGGACCATCGACGCCGGGTCGGCGGGCCGGGGCGAGTGGCGCCGCCACGCCCGCCGCCGCCGGTCAGTCGGCCGGCTGGGACCCGGAGCGCTGCTCGCGGTGCTTCATCTCGGCCTCGAAGACATGCGGCCGGCCGTCGGACAGCCGGTCGCGGACCAGCGCGTCGACGGCCCGGAACACCTGGTAGTAGTGCTCGTCGTAGGCCTCGACCAGCTGGAACGTCCACATCCCGGGCACCACGTCCCGGCCGACCAGGACCTCGTCGATCTCGGCGGCCAGCTCGTCGTGCCCGGCCGCCCGCAGCGCGGCCAGGGCCTCCTGCAGGGCCAGATCGGCCTCGCCCGACATCCGGTGGAAGCCGTAGAGGAAGCCGCGCGCGTTCTCCACCACCTCGAACGCGGCGGACACCTTGCCGACCGCGTCGACGGTGGCGTCGTCGGTCCCGGCCGGCCGGGGGTGCACCACCGGCCGATCGGGCCGCCGGGCGGATCCGAACCGGGCCAGCGGGCCGCTCACCTCAGGCGTCACGCTTCTGCAGGAGCAGCAGCGCGATCAGCCACAGCACCAGGCCGGTGCCGGCGAACACCAGCAGCCCCTGCAGGGCATCGGGTCCGCCGCTGGGCTGGAACAGGTTGGCCACGCCGGTGGTCGGCGCGATGATCTTGTCCGAGGCGGCGAACGGCAGCCACGGGCCGACCTTCGGGCCCACGGTCGGGATCAGGGTGAACAAGCTCTCCAGGATCAGCGGCCACAGCAGCAGGATCGCGATGGCGCCGGCGGACTGCCGCACGATCGTGCCCACCGACACCGCGATGACCGCGGCGATGGCGAAGATCGCGCCGTAGCCGACGACCTGCCGCCAGTCGTCCCAGGTGGTCAACTCCAGCGGCACCGGCGGGTTCTTGGCCAGGCCCTTGGCCAGGAAGTAGGACGCGACGGCGGCGACGATGCCGACCACCGCACCCAGCAGGGCCAGCAGCACCGTCTTGGCCAGCAGCACCTTGGGTCGCCGGGGCACCCCCAGGAAGGTGTTGCGGATGGTGCCGAACCGGTACTCGGTGGTCACCGCCAGCGCCGCGAGCACCATGAAGATGCTCATGCCCAGGCCGACGCCACGCAGGAACAGGTAGGGGATGGCCGCGTCGCCGTTCTCCACCAGCCCGAACAGGGTGGCGAAGCCCAGCGCGGCGACCGCGATCGCGGTCAGGCACCAGTAGGGCGAGCGGGTGGAGAACAGCTTGATGCGTTCGACGTTGAGCAGGGTCACCGGGATTCACCTTCCCGCGGCGGAACGGGGGACGGGGCCGGGGCGGCGAACCCCGGCGGGCCGGGTGGCGGGTAGCCGGCCGGCACCCCCGGTGGGGGAAAGCCGGGCGGCGGCGCTCCGGCCGCACCGACCGTGCTGATCGGGGCCGATCCCGCTCCATGGGCGCGGGAACCGCCGTACTCGACGGCGTCACCGGTGAGCTGGATGAACGCCTCTTCCAGCGAGCCCACCTGCGGGGTGAGCTCGTGCAGGGTGATCCCGGCCGCGCCGGCCACGTCGCCGACCTGTTCGATCGGCGCGCCGACGACCTCCAGCGCCCCGTCGACGTCGTTGACGGTCAGATTCGCCGTGACCAGGGCGGCGCGCAGGTCGGCCAGCTGCGGCGAGCGGACCCGGATCGAGGAGCGGGTCGCCTGGGCGATGAAGTCCTTGGTCGCCGCGTCGGCGATCAGCCGGCCCCGGCCGATGACGATCAGGTGGTCGGCGGTGAGCGCCATCTCCGAGAGCAGGTGCGAGGAGACGAAGACGGTCCGGCCCTGGGCGGCCAGATTCTTCATGAAGGTGCGGATCCAGTAGATGCCCTCCGGATCCAGTCCGTTGACCGGCTCGTCGAACAGCAGCACCTTCGGATCGCCCAGCAGGGCACCGGCCAGGCCGAGCCGCTGCTTCATGCCCAGCGAGAACTTGCCGACGGCCTTCTTGCCGACGCTGGTCAGCCCGACCAGCTCGAGCACCTCGTCCACCCGGCGGGCCGGGATCTTGTTGGACGCGGCCATGAAGCGCAGGTGCGAGCGCGCGGACCGGTTGGGGTGCACCCAGTTCGCGTCCAGCAGCGCGCCGACCTGCGTCAACGGCCGGGTCAGCGCGGCGTAGGGCTGGCCGTCGATCAGCGCCCGCCCGCCGTTCGGGTTGTCCAGACCCAGGATCATCCGCATGGTGGTGGACTTGCCCGCGCCGTTGGGTCCCAGGAATCCGGTCACCATGCCCGACTGCACGGTGAACGACAGGTCGTCGACGGCCACCGTGCTGCCGTATCGCTTCGTCAGGCCTACTGCCTCGATCATGTTGCCTCCCCTCGGTCCAGCATTGCATGTGCCGTCCGGGCGGTCGGCAGGGCGCTCAGGACAGCAGCGGCAGCGGCAGGTAGCGGTCGGATCCCAGGCCGGCCCGGATCGCCGACCACGCCTGCCGGGCGGAGACGCCGGTGTCGCGGTCGACCGCGGCCGCGATGGCCCCGCTGACCCGGGCGGTGGCGAACGAGGTCCCCGACCACTGGGCGAAGCCGTCGAACTTGCGGACCGTGCCGGTAGGGGGATCGCCCAGGTAGCGGGCGTCGCGTCCGGCGCTGGCCTTCTCGAAGCCGGCCACCTTGCTGGGGAGGTAGGTGCTGATCAGCTCTTCCCCCTGGGTGGTCACATCGACCCAGGGGGCGTCGGGGCTGAACGTCGACCGGTCGCCGCGCGCGTCGGCCGACCCGACCGCGACCACCGGCGCGCTGGCCGCCGGGAAGATCGGCCGGCGGCCCCACTGGTACTTCACGCCGGCCCGTAGCCGGCGCGGGTCCCGGCCGTGGTTGCCGGCCGCGGCCACCACGACGACCTCCGGGCCCAGCAGCGCGACCGCGGCGGCCAGCGCCAATGGGGCCTGACCGTCGTAGGTGAACGTGCCGGAGCTGATGTTGAGCACGTCGATGCGCTCGTTCGGCGCGGCCTTGGCGTTGCGCTCGGCGATGTCGGCGATGCGCCGCGCGACGTCCCAGGCCGAGCCCCGACCCAGGGGGTTCAACGCCGGGAACACGACGATCTCGGCATTCGGCGCCTGGTGGGCGATCAGACCGGCCAGGAAGGTGCTGTGGCCGGTGCGCCAGTTGGGGGTGCCCGGGTCGAGCCGGTTCGCGCCGATCACCCGGGTCCGGTCGGACAGCCAGGGATGCGTCACGAACGGGGTGTCCAGCAGCCCGACCCGCACCGGATGATCGCCCGGGGCGAACGCGGCCAGGGTGGTCGTGGGCTCGCCGGCCAGCCCGGGCGGGTACTCGTCCTCGCGGATGATCACGCCACCCTCGATGGACTGGGTCAGCGTGCGGTTCTTGCCCATGGTGGGTATCCAGGCGGCGTTGCGAGCCCGGAAGATCTCGCGAAGCCGGCCGAGCACGGCGTCGAGCACCAGCTCGCCGGGGCCGCCGAGGACGAACACCTCGGGCGCCTTTTCACTGGCCCGGCCCAGGTCGCGATCGTCGAGCTGGGCCGGCGGGACGAACTCGAGCAGGGTCAGACCCAGGCGTGAATCCGGCTCGGACCGACCGACCAGAATGCCTAGCTCGTCCTTCAGGGTGCTGGTCACCAGCTCGGCGTCCTGGCTGGACACGAGGATCGAATCACCCTCGACCGGTTCATAGCTCGTCGCGGATTCGCGCATTTCGGTCATGGGTGGCGATAGTAGGTGTTCGCTCTGCATGCGCGCAGCCGGATAATTCACCCGGAGACGACCCCAACGGGTGACGGAGGGTGCCATGTCGTCGGATGCGCGGGCGCCGGAGGCGGGCACCCGCGACGGGTTGTCCGGCCCGCTCGTCCCGGACGCGGCCGACCAGGTGCTCCGGCAGGCCACCGTCGAACCGGGCCGGGCCTATCGCCGCGCCCTGGAGTTGGGTGAGCACGCCCGGCGCGGGGGCGACGCCCGGTCCGCCGCGGTCTGCGCGCACGCCGCCGGCGTGGCCGCCCAGCAGCTCGGCCGCATCGACGACGCCATCGAGCAGTACCGCCGGGCCATCCGGATCGCCGGGCCGGCCGGGTTCGTCGACGTCGCCGCCCGCGCCCGGGCGAGCCTGGCCGGCTCGATGTTGGTGCGCGGCCGGCTGGCCGCGGCACTGCGGGAGATCGACGGGGCCCTGGCCGACCTGTCCGGGGTGGACGCGGCCCGGGCGCTGACCCAGCGGGCGGCGATCCTGCAGCTCACCGGCCGGCCCGAGGACGCGCTGGCCGATCTGCGCCGGGCCATCCCCGCGCTGCGCCAGGCCGGTGACGCCGACTGGGCCGCGGGGGCGCTGTCCAACCGGAGCGTCCTGCACATCGCCCGGCGCGCGTTCGCGGCGGCCGAGGCCGACCTGGTGCTGGCCGGCCGGTTGGCCGCCGAGCACGGCCTGACCCTGTGGTCGGCCTACATCGAGCAGAACCTGGGCTGGTTGGAGTCCAACCGCGGCGAGATCGTCAACGCGTTGGGCCACTTCGCCCGGTCCGAGCAGCTGTTCGGGCAGGTGGGCACGCAGACCGGGTCGCTACTGGTGGACCGGGCCGAGATGCTGCTCTCGGTCCGGCTGATCGACGAGGCCCGGGTAGCCGCGGACGGCGCGGTCGGCCTGCACCGCCGGCACCGCGACCAGCTCCACCTGCCGCGCGCGCAGTTGCTGCTGTCCACCGTCGCGCTGGTGCAACGGGACCTGGCCGTCGCCGCGCGCTCGGCCGAGCAGGCGCTGGGCGGATTCGGCCGGCTCGGCGACGCCGGCGGGGTGGCCCTGGCCCGCTTCGCCCGGCTGCAGGCGCGGTACGCGATCGACCCCGCCGCGGTGACCGCCGGCCGGGCCCGCCGGGCCGCCGACGAGCTGCGCGCGACGGGCTGGCAGGTGCCTGCGCTGGAGGCCCGGGTGCTGGCCGGGATCATCGCGCTGCGTCGCGGGCAGCTCGGCGCCGCCCGGCTCGACCTGGCCCTGGCCGCTCGGGCCCGGGCCACCGGGCCGGCCGAGGTCCGCATCCGGGGCTGGCTGGGCGAGGCGCTGCTGCGCTCGGCCGACGGTCGGCCCACCGCCGCCCATTCGGCGATCGATGCCGGACTGCGGATCGTGGACCGCTACCAGGCCACCCTCGGGGCCACCGAGCTGCGCGCCCACGTCAGCCTGCACCGCGGCGAGCTGGCCCGGCTGGGCCTGCGGCTGGCCCAGGAGGCCGGCGATGCCCGCCGGATGCTGGCGCTGGTCGAGCGGGGCCGGGCGTCCGCATTGCTGTTCCGGCGGCCGCGCCCGCCGGCCGACCCGGCGCTGTCCCGGGACCTGGCCGATCTGCGCACGACCATGCGCGAGATCGACGAGGCGCGCGACGAGGGCCGCTCGAGCACCGCGCTGGTCGCCCGGCAGGTCCGGCTGGAGGATGCGATCGCCGGCCGGACGATGCAGCTGCCCGGTGCGCTCGGGCCACCGCGGCGGCTGCCGCGGCGGCGGGCCGAGCTGGCCGCCGCCTTCACCGGCTCCACCCTGGTCGAGTTCGTCGAGATCGGCGACCGGTTGCACGCGGTCACGGTGCACGACGGGGTGTCCCGGCTGCACCCGCTCGGCGCGGTGGAGACCGCCCGCCGGCTGCTGCCCCAGCTCTCGTTCGCGCTGCGCCGGCTGGCCCGGCCACACTCGACCCCGGCCCGCCAGGAGGCTGCGGCGGCGGCCCTGCGCAGGATGCAGGGCGAGCTGGACGAGCTGCTGTTCGGGCCGATCCGCGACCGGCTGGGCGACCGGCCGCTGATCGTCGTGCCGTCGGCCGGGCTGCACGGCCTGCCCTGGGCGGCGTTGCCCACCTGCCGGCAGCGGTCGGTCTCGGTGGTGCCCTCGGCCACACTGTGGCTGGAGGCGGCCGCCCGCAACCGGCCGGCCGGCGACCGGATCGTGGTCGCCGCCGGGCCCGGCCTGCCGGGCGCCGCGCAGGAGGCGGCCGTCGTCGCGGCGCAGTATCCCGGGGCCCGCTGCCTGGTCGGCGAGGACGCGACGGCCGAACGGGTCGCCGCGGCCGGGGACGGGGCCGACATCCTGCACATCGCCGCGCACGGCCGGCTGCGCTCGGACAACCCGTACTTCTCCTCGCTGCAGTTGGCCGACGGCCCGTTGACCCTCTACGACCTGGAACGCATCGACGCCCCCGGCCACGTCGTGCTGGCCGCCTGCGAGACCGCGCAGGCCACGGTGGTCGCGGTCGACGAGGTGTTGGGTTTCGCCGCCATGTTGCTGGCCCAGGGCACCACCTCGCTGGTCGCCCCGGTGGTCACCGTGGTCGACGAGGCGGTGGTCGATCTGATGCGGGACTACCACCGGCAACTGCTGGTCGGCGAGCCGCCCGCGCAGGCGCTGGCCACCGCGCAGTCCCGGGCGGCCGGGCGGGGGCTGGCCGCCTGGGCCGCCGGTGCCGGCTTCGTCTGCATGGGCGCGGGCATCCGGCCGGTCTTCCTGCGGTTGACCCCCTGAACTCCGCCGCCGGTCATCCCGAAGTCCGGCACAAACCCGTCGGCCGGATGTATTTCTGCCGGCCCCACGGCATCAGTCAGATGTGCGCACGTCCGCACTGGTGGCTGATTCGGGAACCGGTCCGGCCGCCGCCGCGGACGACGGGGCAGGTCGGCCGGACCCGGAAGGTGACGCATGACCGAGACAACGGACATGGGCGAGGTCGTCAGGGCGGCCGCGCAGGGCAGTCAGCAGGCGTGGGATGTGCTGGTGGACCGGTACATGCCGTTGGTCATCTCGGTCGCCCGAGGTTTTCGACTCTCCAGCAAGGATGTCGAGGACATCAGTCAGACCGTGTGGCTGCGGCTGGTCGAGCACATCGACTCGTTGCGCGAGCCGCGGGCGCTGCCCGGCTGGATCGTGACGACGGCGCGGCGCGAGGCCATCCGCGTGCAGCGTTCGAAACTACAGACCAACCCGGTGGACCCGGGTGCGGGAGGACCGTTGGACAGGGACGCGGACTCGGTTGGCATGGACGACCGACTCCTGACCGCCGAGCGGCACCGCGCCTTGCGCGGCGGCCTGCGCGAGCTGCCGGTGCTGCACCGTCAGCTCATCGAACTGATGGTCATCGACCCCCCGCTGAGCTACCAGGAAATCAGTGCCCGGCTGGCCATCCCGGTCGGCAGCATCGGTCCGACCCGCAAGCGGGCGCTGGCCAAGCTACGGGCGACCGGACCGATCCAGTCCCTGCTCGGAGCGGAGAGTGAGCGGCGATGACCACCTCGGGATGGATGGAGGACGACGAGGCGTTGGTGGCGCAGCTGCGCCAGGCCCTGGCCCAGGCCACCGACCGCACGCCCGAGCCGGGCGGGCCCGGGTTGGACCCGGACACCGTCGAGCGCATGTACGCCGCGGCCCGGGCCGCCTTCACCTGGCGGACCATCGACCAGGAACTGGAACTGCTGGCGATCGCCGAGGAGTCGGCCGGCGCGCCGGTGCTGGTCCGCGGGGCGGAGGAACCGGTCACCCGGACGCTCGAGTTCGCCGGTCGGTCGGTCAGCATCGAGCTGGAGATCGGCCCGGAGATCATCGTCGGGCAGATCTACCCGCTGCAGGCCGGCCGCCTCACCCTGCTCACCCCGGCCGGCGAGGAAAGCGACGTCACCGCCGACGACGTCGGCTGCTTCACCTTCCCCCGGCCGCCCGGTGGGCCGTTCCGGCTGCGCTGCACCACCGCCGACGCCGGGGTCATCACCGACTGGATCTGCATGACCTGAGCGCGCGGCCGTCACCTCCACCCGCCGGCCCGCTCGGTTTCGTAGGGTGGGTCGAATGTCGGACCCGCACAGCGCCCCACCCCCACGCGCCGCCGTCCCCGCGTCCCGGCACGGCGTGGATCCGGCCTTCACCGCCCTGCCGTTGGCCGCGCTCGCCGACGCCGCGCTCGGCGCGGCGACCGCCGCCGGCGCCGGTTTTGCCGACTTCCGGTTCGAGCGCCTGCTCACCTCGACCCTGAGCATCCGGGACACCGCGGTGCAGAGCGCGACCGATGGGCAGAGGACCGGCTTCGCCGTGCGGGTGATCGTCGACGGCGTTTGGGGATTCGCCGCCTCCGTCGTGCCCACCCCGGACGCGGCCGCGGCCACCGCCCGCCGGGCCGTCCAGGTCGCCCGCGCCCTGGCCCGGGTCGTCGACGAACGGGTGGAGCGGGCCGACGAGCCGGTGCACGCCGATCAGGAATGGGTCAGCGCCTACCACGTCGACCCGTTCGCGGTGGCCGGCGCGGACAAGATCGCCCTGCTGCTGGACCGCTCCGAGCGGCTGCTGGCCGCCGACGGGGTGGCCCACACCGAGGTCGGCCTGTTCCAGGTCAAGGAGAACAAGTACTACGCCGACACCGCCGGCACCCGGACCACCCAGCAACGGGTGCGGCTGGAACCGACGCTGGTCGCGACCGCCATCGACAGCGCCACCGGCGCATTCGAGACGATGTCCTCGCTCACCCCGCCGGTCGGTCGGGGGTACGAGTACCTGACCGACGGCACCTGGGACTTCGACGGCGAGATCGCCGTCATGGGCGAGCAGCTGATGGAGAAGGTGAAGGCGCCCTCCGTCGAACCCGGCCGCTACGACCTGGTCATCGACCCGACGAACCTGTGGCTGACCATCCACGAGTCGATCGGCCACGCCACCGAGTACGACCGGGCCATCGGCTACGAGGCGGCGTACGCGGGCACCTCCTTCGCCACCCCGGACAAGCTCGGGTCGTTGGTCTACGGCTCGCCCGGGATGCACGTCACCGGTGACCGGACCGTCCCGCACGGGTTGGCCACCATCGGGTTCGACGACGACGGCGTGGCCGGGCAGTCCTGGGACCTGATCCGGGGCGGCCTGCTGGTCGGCTACCAGCTGGACCGCACCTTCGCCCACCGGTTGGGGCTGCCCCGGTCCAACGGCTGCGCGTTCGCCGACTCGTCCGGGCACATCCCGATCCAGCGGATGGCCAACGTGAGCCTGCAACCTGACCCGGCCGGCGGGAGCACCGCCGACCTGATCTCCGGGGTGGACGACGGCATCTACGTCGTCGGCAACAAGTCCTGGTCGATCGACATGCAGCGCTACAACTTCCAGTTCACCGGGCAGCGGTTCTACCGCATCCGCGGCGGCCGGCTGGCCGGACAGGTCCGGGACGTGGCCTACCAGGCGACGACCACCGACTTCTGGGGCTCGATGGACGGGATCGGCGGGCCGTCCACCTACCTGCTCGGGGGCGCGTTCAACTGCGGCAAGGGCCAACCGGGCCAGGTCGCGGCGGTCTCCCACGGGTGCCCATCCGCCCGGTTCCGCGGGGTCAACATCCTCAACGCCACCCAGGAGGCCCAGTGAGCGGGGGAGCGGGCGGCCTGCTGACGCCGCCGCAGATCATCGAGGTGGCCCTGGCGGCCAGCCGGGCCGACGGCTGCATCGTGGTGGTGAACGGATCCACTTCGGCCAACATCCGGTGGGCCAACAACACCGTCACCACCAACGGGGTGGCCCAGGACCTGTCCTGGTTCGTGGTGTCCGTCGTCGGCGGGGCGGCGGCCACCGTCGCCGGGTCGGCCTCGGACGCCGCCTCGGCCGAGGCGGTGCGGGCCGTGGTGGCCGCCGCCCACGAGGCCGCCGTGGCCGCCTCCCGGCTGGGTCCGGCCCGGGATGCCCAACCCCTGATCGAACCGACCGGCGGTGCCCCGGCCGACTTCGACGACGAACCCGTGGACACCTCGTTCGCGGTCTTCGACACCTTGCTCACCGGCCTGGTCGACGCGTTCGCGGCCGCCCGGTCGGACGGCCGGGTGCTCTACGGGTTCGTCGACCACACCGTCACCACCACCTATCTGGGGTCCTCGACCGGACTGCGCCGGCGCTGGGTGCAGCCCACCGGGACCCTGGAGGTCAACGCCAAATCGGCCGACCTGCGCCGCTCGGCGTGGGCGGGGGTCTCCACCCCGGACTTCCGTGACGTCGAGCTGGATCGGGTGCTCGCCCCGTTGGTGGCCCGGCTGGACTGGGCCAAGCGGTCGATCGACCTGCCGCCGGGCCGGTACCGGACGGTGCTGCCGCCGACCGCCGTCGCCGACCTGATGATCTACCTGGCCTGGAGTTCCGGAGCCCGGGAAGCGCACGAGGGCCGATCGGCGTTCGCCGCGCCGGGCGGCGGCACCCGGTCCGGGGAGCGGCTGACCGACCTGGGGCTGACCATGTTCAGCGACCCCGACCAACCTGGGCTGGCCGCGGCGCCGTTCGTGGTGGCCGGGCACTCCAGCGACGACGTCTCGGTCTTCGACAACGGGGCCCCGATCGGGCGGCACGAGTTCGTCCGCGACGGGGTGATCGGTTCCCTGCTGCACACCCGGGGATCGGCCGCCGAGTTCGGCGAGCCGTTCACCCCGTCCTCCGACAACCTGGTGCTCACCGGCGGTCAGGCCGACCGGGACATCGACGCGCTGGTCGCCGACGTCGACCGCGGGCTCCTGCTGACCTCGCAGTGGTACATCCGCGAGGTCGATCCGGCCACGCTGCTGCTGACCGGGCTGACCCGGGACGGGGTGTTCCTGGTCGAGCAGGGCGAGGTGGTCGGGGCGGTAAACAACTTCCGGTTCAACATGTCGCCGCTGGACATCCTGCGGCAGGCGGCCGACGTGGGGGCGAGCGTGCCGACCCTGTCCCGGGAGTGGGCCGACTGGTTCACCCGCACCGCGATGCCCCCGATCACCGTGGACGGCTTCAACATGTCGTCGGTGTCGCCCGCTACCTGACGGGCCGCGGTCGCGCGACCCGATCCCGCCCGCTACGCTCCGTCGCACTGGATCACGGGCAGTGATCGAATGCGCGGACGCGAGGCGGGGGACATGACTCGGAGTGCAGCGAGCCGGTGGCCGGGGGGTCGCATCGGCGCGATCGTCGTGGGCGCGGGGGTGCTGCTGGCCGCCTGTGGCGGCGAGGGCGCGTCCTCGCCGTCCGGTGCGACCACCGCCGGCGGCACGACCGCCGGCACCCCGGCCTCGGTGCCGGCCTCGGGGGTGCCGGCGTCCTCGGACATCCTGGAGCAGACCGGCTCGACCATCACCGTCCCGGTGACCACGGTGACCGGCAGCAGCGGTGATGCCAAGGTGACGGTGCAGATCAGCGTCGGCGGCGGGCCGCCGGCCACCGTCGTGCTGGACACCGGGTCCGCGGGCCTGCTCATCGACGCCTCGATGGTGGGCTCCCAGGTCGTCGACTCCGGGCAGCAGTTGGACAAGAACTTCGTCGGCGGCACGGTGCCGGCCACCCTCGCCCAGGCTCCGGTGACCGTCGGCGGGGTGACCACCGCCTCGCCCGTCGGCATCGGCCTGCTCCAGGCCGGCAGCGGGGCCGGCCTGTTCGACGGCACGTCCGGGCTGCTGGGCATCGGGACCGCGAACGGGCCGACCCTGAACGCGGACCTGTTCTCGCCGACGTTGCAGCTGCCGGCGCCGTACCAGGCGGGCTCGATGCTGGACATCTCGCCGACCGGCACGGGGACGTGGACGCTGGGCCCGGTCACCGCGCCGGCCGGAGCCGTCGCGGTGCCGCTGGTCGCGGTGAGTGGCCCGCCGACGACCTACCCGGACGGCGCGCCCGCCTATGCCAAGGACGTGCAGCTGTGCTGGACGATCGGCTCGGCCGCCCCGGCCTGCGGCCCGACCGACCTGGACATCGGCAACCCCAACACCGCGCTGAACTCGACGACGTTCGCCGCGCTCGACGCCGGCGGGGACCTGCTGGCCAGCGGCACCGGCATCGTCATGGGCACCACCGAGAAGCAGACACTGTGGTCGTTCACCAGCGGCCAGACCCAGGGGCAGAACGTGGTCGAGCTGGCCGCGCTGGGCGCCAACACCGAGTTCAACACCGGAATCGAGTACTTCTACGCGAACACGGTGGCCTTCGACTACGCCAACGGCCGACTGTTGCTCGCGCCCAAGGGCTGAGCCCCGGGGTCCACCCGTCCACTGACCCCACCCCAGCCGCCGGTCGAGTGTGCAGATCGGCCCTTATTCGCGCGAATAAGGGCCGATTCTGCACACTCGGCGGGTCAGGTGGTGCGCTGCGCGGCCGGCGACTGCGACGCGGCGGCCGTCGGCGACAGGTCGGCCAGGGTCAGCAGGTGCCGCGGCGCGTGCGGGAACGGGCGGGTGCTGGTGATCGTCAGGTCCCGGGCGACGTGCACCAGCTCGCCGGAATCCATGAGCCGCCAACCGGTTTCGCCATCCATTGGCTCGCTGGCGACGACCACGGCGGGCTGGTCGGCCAGCTCGGGGCTGTGCGCGCGGATCCGCGGCGAGGCCACCGCCAGCGGGGCCGGGTGCGCGCTCCGGTCGAGCACGTACAGCTCGTGGTTGGCCGGGTAGCGCAGGGCCCACAGCTCGTCCGGGGTGCCCAGGATCAGGTTGACCGAGAACACCCCGAGGTGGTCGGCGATCCAGCCGACGGCCGCGACGATGCCGTCCGGCACCGACCCGTCGTGCCGCCGGATCTCCGCGGTGATCAAGGCGAACATGCGCTCGCTGTCGGTGTCGCCGAGCACCAAGCCGGACGCGTCGAGCTCGCGCAGGCGTTCGTTGAGTGGGTCGAGGTCCTCGAGAGTGCCGTTGTGGGCGAAGATCCGACCGTCCATGGTGAACGGGTGGGTGTTGGTCACCTTGTGCGCGCCCACGCTGGCGTACCGGACGTGCGCGAGAAACGTTCGGCTGCGGGCGGTTCGGGCGTCCCGGGTGAATTCGTCGTCCGCGTAGGCGGCGATCGGCTGCTTGTCCAACCGGGGCTCGCCGTCGGCGTCGAACACCCCGATCCCGGCCCCGTCGGGGTTGTGGTGACTTTGCCGGCGCAGGCTATCCGGGGCGTCGATCAGCCAGAACGAGGCGGTCACCGGCGAGGCGCCGGCATGCAATCCGAAGAGTCGACACATGCCGGGCAGCCTGGCAGAGGTCCGGACCGGCCGCAGTCCCCGAACTGGGCGATCCCTTTCGGGTCGACCCAGTGACAAACAGAATTCCCCGCCTTCGAACAATTCCGAGAAATCGTCAACCGGAATTACCGGCCGGCCGGGCGGCCGATCGATGGCACCCGAAGATGATCACGGCCGAGCCCATCTGCGCAGCTAGCGGCAACATCACTCAACTACGACCGGCTCTGAACAAGATCGAACAAAAGGTGGGCGAACCCACACAGTACGGGCGTCATCTTTCACGATTCTGTGGCGCGTCCGACACTGTTTTCCGCGGCCAGGCGCAACACGGCGTGACTAGTGTCGCGGAAATCGACCGGCACAAGGGGGTGCCGCTCGGCCAAGCCACACCGTTCCCGGCCGGTCGTCCGGGGCCAATCCCAGGAGATGATGCGTGTGACCGCGGTGATCCGTCCGACCGACGAAGCAACTGGTGCCGCCGAGATCCCGGCGACCTCGATCTCCGGGTCGTTCTCGGCCGGGCCCGGGGTGCCCGCCGGCATCAAGGTGGAGGGGGCGCCGGCCGGAACCTCGCCCGCGCTGCTGTCCTGGGTCCTCGAGGTCGCCGAGCTGACCCGGCCGGATCGGGTCGTCTTCACCGACGGGTCCGACCAGGAATGGGACCGGCTCATCGAGCACATGCTCGGCACCGGCACGATCACCAAGCTCGCGGCCAAGGAGAACTCCTACTGGGCCGCGTCCGACCCGACGGACGTCGCCCGGGTCGAGGACCGCACCTACATCTGCTCGGTCGATCCGGCCGACGCGGGGGCCACCAACAACTGGATGGACCCGACCGCCATGAAGTCGATCATGACGGCCCTGTACGAGGGCTGCATGACCGGCCGCACCATGTACGTGATGCCCTTCTGTATGGGCCCGTACGATGCGCCGAACCCCAAGCTGGGGGTGGAGATCACCGACTCGGAGTACGTGGTCGCGTCGATGCGGATCATGACGCGCATGGGGACCAAAGCCCTCGAATTGATTAACGCGGGCAACCCGTGGGTCAAGGCGCTGCACTCGATCGGCGCTCCGCTGGCCCCCGGTCAGCAGGACGTGCCCTGGCCATGCAACGACACCAAGTACATCGTGCAGTTCCCCGAGGAGCGGACCATCTGGTCGTTCGGCTCCGGCTACGGCGGCAACGCCCTGCTGGGTAAGAAGTGCTACTCGCTGCGCATCGCCTCGGTGATGGCCCGCGACGAGGGCTGGCTGGCCGAGCACATGCTGATCCTGAAGATCACCTCGCCCGCGGGCAAGGTCGACTACCTCGCTGCCGCGTTCCCCAGCGCCTGTGGCAAGACCAACCTGGCCATGCTCGAGCCGACCATCCCGGGCTGGAAGGTCGAGACCCTCGGCGACGACATCGCCTGGATGACCTTCGGTGAGGACGGCCGGCTGTACGCGGTCAACCCCGAGTACGGCCTGTTCGGCGTCGCCCCCGGCACCGGCTGGAACACCAACCCGAACGCGATGCGCACCATCGCCCAGGGCAACTCCCTGTTCACCAACGTCGCCCTGACCGACGACGGGGACATCTGGTGGGAGGGCCTGACCGAGGAGCCCCCGGCCCACCTGACGGACTGGAAGGGTCGCGACTGGACCCCGTCCGGTTTAGATGAGCACGGCCGCCGACTCGATTCCGCTGGCGAGCCGTCCAGCCACCCGAACTCGCGGTTCTGCACCCCGATCACCCAGTGCCCGATCATCGCCGACGAGTACTTCGAGCCGGTCGGCGTACCGATCTCGGCCATCCTGTTCGGCGGCCGCCGCAAGACCACGATCCCGCTGGTCACCCAGTCCCGGGACTGGCAGCACGGCGTGTTCATGGGGGCGACGCTGTCCTCGGAGACCACGGCCGCCGCCACCGGCGCGGTCGGGGTCGTCCGCCGCGACCCGATGGCCATGCTGCCGTTCATCGGCTACAACGCCGGCGACTACTTCGCCCACTGGATCGACATGGGCAAGGGTGCGGACGAGAGCAAGCTGCCCAAGATCTTCTACGTGAACTGGTTCCGGCGCGACGCCGACGGCGGCTTCCTGTGGCCGGGCTTCGGGGAGAACTCCCGCGTGCTCAAGTGGGTCATCGAGCGGCTTGACGGTTCGGCCGCGGCCGTGGAGACCCCCATCGGGCACGTTCCCGGTGAGGGTTCGCTGGACGTCGACGGCCTGGGGCTGACGGCCGACGAGCTGGCCGCGGCGCTGACCGTGGACCGCGAGGAGTGGGCGGCGGAGATCCCGCTGATCGAGGAGTGGTTCGCCAAGATCGGCGACTCGGTTCCGACCTCCCTGCGCGACGAGCTCGACTCGCTCAAGCTGCGGCTGGGTCTGAGCTGAGTCCGCTCCGAGCGGTGCCTGATCGCGGTCTGAGCGCGGGGAGCAATCGCCGCGGCGCCGGTCGGCCCAATCGGGTCCGGCCGGCGTCGCCCGGCTGACCACGGAATGACATCTCAGGCTGCCCTAACGGACCAAGGGATCTTGCCGACCCGGTGATTCTTGCTCGTTCAGCCCTACGATGATGACTTCGGCCGACGGGCGGTCGGACTTTCGTGATTTCCTAGTCCGGTGTCCGGCCGCACGGCCCCGCGGGGAGGCGGGTCGGGCGATGCAGGTCGTCAGCGCAGATGTCATGCGGGGTTCTAGGGGATAGCTGGGCGTGGTGACACAGTCGCGAAATGGTGAGCGGCGCGGGGGGGCGTGGTGGCGCGCGCCGATAGCCAACCGCGACCTGGGCGAGGACAACCAGTCCGTCGTCATCAACGACGCCATGGGGCCCTTCTGCGGGCTCGGCGCGATCATGTTCGGCTTCGTCTCGTTCGCCCAGTTCAAGTTCGACCCGACCCCGGGCTCCTGGTGGTCCTCCGGCCTGGCCGCGCTGACCGGTCTGTTCCTGGCCGTGTCCTTCCTCGTCCTGCACAGCGGCCGCGGGCAGGTGCTGCGGCGTCACTCGTTGCGGTTCGGGGCGGTGGTGACCGCGTTGGTCGCGGCCAACCCGATGATCTACATCCTGGGCACCAGGGTGACCTATCCGGCCATCGGCATGCTGCTGGTGATCGTCGCCCTGGGCGCGCTGGTGCACAACCGGTTCTGGGCGGTGGCCACCATCGCCTTCGTCGACCTGTTCTGGATCGCCTGTGCCGCCGGGTTCGGCCTGCCCGTCCCGCCGGCCACGTTCGCCGCGCAGATCATCAAGGCCAACGCGCTGGCCATCGTGCTCAACATCGCCCGCCGGCGCACCGTCCGCCGGTTCGAGTCCGCCCAGCACGAGGTGCACCGGCTGGCCACCACCGACGAGCTCACCGGGCTGGCCAACCAGCGCGGCCTGTACGAGGTGGTCCGTGAGATCCCCGCCCGGCTGCGCAAGGAGGGTCTGGACCTGACCGTCGTCTACATCGACGTGGACGACCTGAAGTCGGTGAACGATCGGCACGGCCACGCCGCCGGCGACGCCCTGATCCGGTCGGTGGCCGAGGTGCTGCGGGGGGCGTTCCGGGAAAACGACACCATCGCCCGGGTCGGCGGGGACGAGTTCGCCGTGCTGATCACCAGCACGAGCCAGCGGGACGCGCAGACCCTGGTCGACCGGACCAATCAGCGACTGGCCGAGCAGGGCATCTCGGCCAGCATCGGTACCGCCAGCGCCTCGTCGGCGGACCCGGACTTCGACACCAACGTCCTGCTCGACCGGGCCGACGCGGCCATGTACGAGGCCAAGATGATCCGCAAGAGCGGCCTGGCCTGACCTGATCGATCCGGGCCCGAGCGGTGACGGGCTACTCGGTGCCGTCCGGGTGCCGCTTGAACAGCTTGCGCACCAGGATCAGCGCGACGATCCCGGCGATGATTGGCAGCACCCGCTTGAGGATCGGGGTCGCGGTGGCCGACCACAGGTCCAGCTCGCCCGCGGCCGGGGCGGCCCCGCCCGGCGCCCCGAACGCGGCGGCCGCCGCCGGGGTCGGCGTGACGTAGTCCGCGGCGACCTCGTCCGGGTTGGTCACGTCGACCAGCTCGGCGCCCCCGGACTCGTGCCCGGCCAGCTTGGTGGAGACGCAGTCGGCGAACTGGCCGATCAGTTTGTTGCCGACGTCGACCATCACCCCGCGGCCGAACTGGGCCGGGCGTCCGGTCAACGACAGGGTGGTGACCAGATCGACCTGGGTGCGGTTGGGGGCCAGCGCGGTCGCGGTCGCGGTGACCAGCATGGCCGCGGTGGAGGTGGAGCCACCGGCGTTGCCGGTCGCCTCGATCTTGGCCCGATGGGTCGCCTCGTCCTTCTCGACGATGCGGGCGTGTCCCTTGTAGGTCATCCGGATCGGACCCAGCTTGATCTTGACCGATCCGCTGAAATCGTCGCCCTCGACGTGGTCCAGGATCGCCCCCGGGAAGCAGGGCCCGACCAGTTCCATGTCCAGCAGCGAATTCCAGGCCTTCTCGACTCCCACCGGAACCTCGAACCGATGCTCCAGTTCCATACCGACCTCCGCGACGAAGAGGCCGAGGTCGTCCGACCGCGGCGAAGGTCTGATCGTATGTCGGGCCGGCCCGGCCCGCGCCAGCAGCAGCCGTCGGCCACCGGCCGCCGCCCCGTCGAAGCGGCAACGCCGCAGGTCCCGACCGTCGAGGCTCCGATTGTCGGACGTGGCGCAGTCGAATACCGGCGGGCTTCGTGCCACTATCGACGGTGTCGAGCGCAGGGCGGCGGGTGCGATCCACCCGGGCCGAGGCGCTCGCCGCCACCGTCAATGCCGACGGGCCCTGTGCGTACGCACCGCCTCCGGGCCACGTCGGTGCCGATTCCCGGCGATCCCGGGCATTGGCCCGAACGACTGAGGAGACGTCATGGCACCGGAACGGTCGCCGTCCGACCCGCCGGCCACCCGCGAGAGCGATCCCTACCACCCGACCTCCGTCACCCAGGCCGCCGCCCGCGGCGCGGCCGGACTGCGCGGTGCTCCCACCCCGTCCGAGGTGATCGCCGGGCTGCGCGCCACCAGCCACGGTGAGGACCTGGTCCAGGTGCTCTCGCCCGAGGGGGTGTTCACCCCGCGCGAGGACTTCCCGATCGAGATCTCCGCGGACCTGCTGCGCGGCCTGTACCGGGACATGGTCCTGGTCCGGCGATTCGACCGGGAGGGCAATGCGCTGCAACGGCAGGGCCAGCTCAACATCTGGGTCCCGCTGCTGGGCCAGGAGGCCGCCCAGGTCGGCGCCGGCCGGGCGCTGCGGCCCGCGGACATGGCCTTCCCGTCCTACCGGGAGCACGGTGTGGCCTGGTGCCGCGGGGTCGATCCGACCGAGCTGCTGGGCATCTTCCGCGGCACCGATCACTGCGGCTGGGACCCCAAGCGGACCGGTTTCAACGGCTACACCATCGTCATCGGCAACCAGGTGCTCAACGCCACCGGCTACGCGATGGGCCAGAAGTTCGACGGGGTGATCGGCTCGCGGGCCGACGGCGCGAACGGGGCCGGCACCGACGAGGCCACCATCGTGTTCTTCGGGGACGGGGCCACCAGCCAGGGCGACGTGCACGAGGGGATGGTCTTCGCGGCCGCCTTCGACGCGCCGATCGTCTTCTACTGCCAGAACAACCAGTGGGCGATCTCCGAGCCGGTGGCCCGCCAGTCGCGGGTACCGCTGTGGGAACGCTCGACCGGCTACGGGTTCCCCGGCGTCCGGGTCGACGGCAACGACGTGCTGGCCTGCCTGGCCGTCACCCGCTGGGCGCTGGACGAGTGCCGTTCGGGCAACGGCCCGGTGATGATCGAGGCGTTCACCTACCGGATGGACGCGCACACCACCTCGGACGATCCGACCCGGTACCGGATGGCCGCCGAAGAGGAGCACTGGAAGCTGCTCGACCCGATCGAACGGGTGCGCGCGCACCTGGCCCGCGAGGGGCTGGCCGACCAGGCCTTCTTCGACCAGGTCGGCGCGGAGGCCGACGAGCTGGCCGCCCGGTTCCGCAGCTTCTGCGTGCAGATGCCCAAACCGGCGCCGGAGCGCATGTTCAGCCACGTCTACAGCGAGCCGCACGCCGGCCTGCAGGCGCAGCAACGCGAGCACGCCGACTACCTGGCCGGCTTCGCGGACGAGACTTCCGGGGCGGGGGAGCGCTGATGACCACGACCACGACCACCTTGGCCAAGGCCCTCAACGCCGGGCTGCGCGCGGCCATGGACGACGACCCGAAGGTCATCGTGATGGGCGAGGACGTCGGCCGGCTGGGCGGCGTGTTCCGGGTGACCGACGGGCTGCAGAAGGACTTCGGCGACCACCGGGTGCTGGATACCCCGCTGGCCGAGTCCGGCATCGTCGGCACCGCGGTCGGCCTGGCCATGCGCGGCTACCGGCCGGTTGCCGAGATCCAGTTCGACGGCTTCGTCTTCCCCGCGTTCGACCAGATCTCCTCCCAGGTCGCCAAGATCACCTACCGGACCCAGGGCGCCTGGTCGATGCCGATGGTCATCCGGATCCCGTTCGGCGGCGGCATCGGTGCCGTCGAGCATCACGCCGAGTCGCCCGAGTCGTTCTTCTGTCACATCGCCGGGCTCCGGGTGGTCGCCTGCTCGAACCCGCAGGACGCCTACGACATGCTGCGGGCGGCCATCGCCTGCGACGACCCGGTGATCTTCTTCGAACCGAAGCGGCGCTACTGGGAGAAGGGCGACCTGGATCCCGACCGGTACCCCCGGCACCGGCCCGGCGACCCGTGGCCGCCGCCCTGCCTGACCAGCGTGGTTCGCCGGCCCGGCACCGACGTCACCGTGGTCTCCTACGGCGCGAGCATGCCGATCCTGCTGTCGGCGGCTGACGCGGCCCAGGCCGAGGGCCGCTCGTTGGAGGTCATCGACCTGCGCACGCTGTCCCCGCTGGATCTGGATCCGGTGCTGGCTTCGGTCCGCAAGACGGGCCGGCTGGTCGTGGTGTCCGAGGCGCCGCGGGAGTCCTCGATCACCGCCGACATCGCCGCCCGGGTCACCGAGGAGGCGTTCTACTCGCTGGCCGCGCCCGTGCTGCGGGTCGCCGGCTACGACACCCCCTATCCCCCCAGCCGGGTCGAGGACGAGTACCTGCCGGATCTGGACAAGGTCATGCATGCGGTCGATCGCGTCCTGGCCTACTGACCCGTGACGAGGAACGAACCCGTGACCAGCACCGAGAGCACCACCCGACCGACCGGCCGGCTCGAGACCTTCCGCATGCCGGACGCCGGCGAAGGCCTGACCGAGGCCGACATCATCGGCTGGCGGGTCGCCGTCGGCGACACCGTCACCGTCAACCAGGTCATCGTGGAGATCGAGACGGCCAAGGCGGCCGTCGAACTGCCCTGCCCGTACGCCGGCCGGGTCCACCAGCTGCTCGCCGAACCGGGCGCGACCGTCGAGGTCGGGACGCCGATCATCACCATCGACACCGGAACCGACACCGGGACCGCTCCGGCGGGTGACCACGGCGCCGTCGTCGAGGGTGGCCCGGTCAACGGCGCCGCGGCCGAGACCGGGTCCAAGATCGGTGAGGTGACCGCCGACGGGCGGATCGCCACGCTGGTCGGCTACGTGCCGGCCGGACGGTCGGGGGGCCGCCGCGCCCGCCGCGCCGCCCCGACCGGGGCGGCCGCCCCCGCATCACGCGCCCCGGCCGCCCCTGTGTCATCGCCGCCGCCGGTCCCGGCCGAGCCGGAACCGCCGGCCGCGCACGCGACCCACGCGGCTCCGCTGGCCACTCCGCCGGTCCGCAAGCTGGCCAAGGATCTGGGTATCGACCTGCACGCGGTGGCCCCCTCCCGCGCGGACGGGGTGATCAGCCGGGAGGACGTCGAGCACGCCGCCGCGGCGCGGACCCGGCCGGCCGCGGGTCCGGATCGGGAGCCGGCTCCGCCGGCGGCCCGCGCGTCGACCAGGCCCGACGACGGGTCTCGGGAGTACCGGATCGCGGTGACCGGGGTGCGCAAGGCGACCGCCGCGGCCATGGTGGCCAGCGCGTTCACCGCCCCGCACGTGACCGAGTTCCTCACCGTTGACGTCACCCCGATGATGCAGCTGCGGGAGCGGCTGCGGACCCGCCGGGAATTCGCCGACGCGCCCCCGACGCCGCTGGCCCTGACCGCCCGCGCCGTGTGCCTGGCCGCCCGGCGCACCCCCGAGATCAATTCGGTCTACGAGGCGGGCACCGACGGCCCGGACCAGATCCTGGTCAAGCGGGACGTGCACCTGGGCATCGCCGCGGCCACCGACCGCGGGCTGATCGTGCCGGTCATCCGGGACGCGGACGCGATGGGCCTGGCCGACCTGGCCCGGGCCCTGCAGGAGCTCACCGCCACCGCCCGGGCCGGTCGGACCAGCCTGGCCCAGCTGACCGGCGGCACCTTCACCATCACCAACGTGGGGGTGTTCGGGGTGGACACCGGCACGCCGATCATCAACCCGGGCCAGTCGGCGATCCTGGCCCTGGGCGCGATCCGGGACGCGCCGTGGGTCGTCGACGGTGAGTTGGCGGTGCGCAAGGTATGCCAGCTGGCGCTCAGCTTCGACCACCGCGTCATCGACGGGCAGCAGGGCTCGCAGTTCCTGGCCGACATCGGTGCCCTGCTGGCCGATCCGGGGCTGGCCCTGGCCTTCTGACCGGCCCGGGCGCTGCGCGCCCATCACGTCCGACTGCGCGCGCGGGACGCCCGGCGCGCGCAAGATGGTGTCCGGGGCCGACCTGACGCGTCGGTTCCGGATCCATACCGCAAAGGGGCGGCCGATGAACAGCGCGGGCACGGTACTGCAGGGCTACAACAACCTCTCGCAGTACCGCAAGGACACCTGGTCCACCCTGGAGGAGGCCGCCGAGCGGTTGGCCGTCGCCGCGGCCGCGGACCGCCCGGTCGACGCCCACGCCGACCGGGTGAGCGGCCTGCTGGAGCGGCTCAACCCGATCGAGCGGTACTGGGCGTTCCCCGGCCCGCAGGCCTTCCAGGCCGGCCGCCGGTTGTTCACCGCCGGCAAGTACACCCGGTTCGCCCGGGCCGTGGCCAGCGTCAGCCGGGCCCTGGCCAGCGACTCCTTCCGCAACGGCATCCCGTGGTCGGTGGCCGCGGCCATCACCGACACCATGGACCAGTCGGGCTCGACCACCGGGACGAGCACGCCGCAGCGGCCCTACTTCGAGGTGCTCGTCGTCGAGGACATGACCGAGGCACAGGAACGGGCGCTGCGTCAGGAGCTGCGGGCCTGGCGCCGCCCGGACGACGAGTTCATCTACGAGATCGTCGTGGTGCCCAGCTTCGAGGACGCGGTGATCGCCGCCCGGATCAACTTCAGCCTGCAGGCCTGCGTGATCAAGCGTCGGTTCGCCCAGCATTCGGGGCGGGACATGTCGGCGGTGGCGCACTTCGTCGACGACCGCTCGCCCAACGATCTGATGGAGCATTCGGTCGAGGAGCGCGCCGACCTGCTGGGCAAGGCCCTGGTCGGCATCCGGCCCGAGCTGGACCTGTACCTGATGACCGAGATCACCCTGGAGGACGTCGCCGGCTGGCTCAGCCACGACTTCCGCCGCATCTTCCACTCCCGCGAGGGCACGCTGGAGCTGCACCTGAGCCTGCTCGGCGGGATCGAGGAGCGGTACCGGTCGCCGTTCTTCAACGCCCTGCAGAAGTACAGCCACCGGCCGACCGGTGTGTTCCACGCCCTGCCCATCTCCCAGGGCAAGTCGATCGTGAACTCGCACTGGATCAAGGACATGATCGACTTCTACGGCCTGGACATCTTCCTGGCCGAGACCTCGGCCACCTGCGGCGGTCTGGACTCCCTGCTGGAACCGACCGGCCCGCTGCGTGAGGCCCAGGACCTGGCCGCGCGCACCTTCGGGTCGCGGCAGACCTTCTTCGCCACCAACGGCACCTCGACCGCGAACAAGATCGTCTGCCAGGCCCTGGTGCAGCCCGGGGACATCGTGCTGGTCGACCGCAACTGCCATCAGTCCCACCACTACGGGCTGATGCTCTCCGGGGCCCACGTGATCTACCTGGACGCCTACCCGCTCAACGAGTACTCGATGTACGGGGCGGTGCCGCTGCGCTCGATCAAGGCGCAACTGCTGGAGCTGCGCCGGGCCGGCAAGCTCGACCGGGTCAAGATGCTGATGCTGACCAACTGCACGTTCGACGGCATGGTCTACGACGCCGAGCGGGTCATGCAGGAGTGCCTGGCCATCAAGCCCGACCTGGTCTTCCTGTGGGACGAGGCGTGGTTCGCCTTCGCCCGGTTCCATCCGGTCTACCGGCCGCGCACCGGCATGCACTCGGCCGGGTCGCTGCTGGGCAAGCTGCGGGACCCGCAGTACCGCAAGGTCTTCGCCGCCTGGAACGAGCAGATCAAGGACGCCACGGACGCCGAGCTGCTGGATACCCGGCTCATCCCGGACCCGGCCCGGGCCCGGGTGCGGGTGTACGCGACCCAGTCGACGCACAAGACGCTGACCTCGCTGCGGCAGGGCTCGATGATCCACGTCTTCGACCAGGACTTCGGGCAGAAGGTCGAGGAGAACTTCCACGAGGCGTACATGGCGCACACCTCGACCTCGCCGAACTACCAGATCCTGGCCTCGTTGGACCTGGGTCGCCGGCAGGCCGCCCTGGAGGGCTTCGAGCTGGTGCAAAAGCAGGTCGAGTACGCGATGCGGTTGCGCGACGCCGTCGACAACCACCCGCTGCTGCGCAAGTACATGCGCTGCCTGACCACCGCCGACCTGATCCCGGCGGAGTTCCGCCCCTCGGGCATCGGCCAGCCGCTGCGTTCCGGCCTGAAGAACATGCAGCTGGCCTGGCGGTCCGACGAGTTCGCGCTGGACCCGTGCCGGGTCACCATCTCGATCGGCGCCACCGGCATCGACGGCGACACCTTCAAGCGCGAGTACCTCATGGACCGGCACGGGGTGCAGATCAACAAGACCTCCCGCAACAGCGTGCTGTTCATGACCAACATCGGCACCACCCGCAGCTCGGTGGCCTACCTGATCGAGGTGCTGGTCAAGATCGCCCGCGAGCTGGACGAGAAGGTCACCGACATGAGCCTGGCCGAACGGGCGGCGCACGAGCACGCGGTGCGCCGGCTGACCAGTTCGTCGGCGCCGCTGCCGGACTTCTCGTCCTTCCACGACGCGTTCCGGCCGAGCCCGGCCGACGATCCGGGCCCGGGTCCGGCCACTCCGGAGGGCGACGTGCGGCGCGCGTTCTTCCTGTCCTACGACGACAGCCTGTGCGAGTACCTGATGCCCGAGCTGATCCAGGAGAAGCTGGACCGCGGCGTCGACGTGGTCTCGGCGACGTACGTGACGCCCTACCCGCCGGGTTTCCCGGTGCTGGTGCCCGGCCAGAAGTTCAGCCGGCAGATCCTGGACTACATGAACAGCCTGGATACCTCCGAGGTGCACGGGCTGCGGGCCGATCGGGGGTACCGGGTGTACATCGACAAGGCCTTGGAGATCGCTCGCGAGGCACGGGACGGTGCGTCCTCACGTAAGGTGACCAACGACGGCGTTCCTGACTACTCAGCGTCAGACTTTCAAGATTCATAAAATCTGCAGCCAATTTGTTGTAACGGACAGCCAGTTCTCAGCGATAGTCAGGGCGACCCCGGACAGCTGCCGGACCCCCGACCTGGCAGCTGTGCGGGGTCACTTCGTCTCCGGGCCGTCTCCGGTCCCTCTCCGAGCCGCGATCCGGACGGCGGCGACTACGCTCAGCCGGTGTCCGACGCCCCGCTGGCCATCCAGATGCTCCATGACCGGATCCTGATCAAGACCTCCTCGCCCGGCGGTGAGCGCACCACCAGGGCCGGCATCCTGATCCCGGCGACCGCCGAGGTGGCCAAGCGACTGGTCTGGGGCGAAGTGGCCGGGGTCGGCCAGCACGTGCGCTCGGTCAAGCTCGGTGAGCGGGTGCTGTTCAGCCCCGAGGACCAGTACGAGGTCGAGGTCGGCGGCGAAACCTACCTGGTGTTGCGCGAGCGTGACCTGCAGGCGGTGGCCTCCGAGCGCACCCGGGGCGGGACGGGGCTTTACTTGTAGCTGGGACCACGTTTGTCGGTGGGACGTGTTGATCCGGTCGGCCGGACCAGCCACCGGCGGCGCCGGATCGCGCCCAGGGGAGTGCTCCGTCATGGACAGCTACGACATGATCGTCATCGGGTCGGGTCCGGCCGGGCAGAAGGCGGCCATCGCGGCGGCGAAACTGGGCCGGCGGGCCGCCATCGTCGAGCGCAAGGACATGGTCGGCGGCGTCTGCATCAACACCGGCACCATCCCGTCCAAGACACTGCGCGAAGCGGTGCTCTACCTGACCGGGCTCAACCAGCGGGAGCTGTACGGGCAGTCCTACCGGGTCAAGCAGGACATCACCATCGCTGACCTGTCCTCACGCACCCAACACGTCATCGCCCGCGAGATCGATGTCATCCGCAACCAGCTGGCCCGCAACCACGTGCACATGTACGTCGGCACCGCGCGGTTCATCACCCCGCGCACCATCGTGGTCACCAACGAGGCCGGCAATTCGGTCGAGCTCAGCGCCGACAAGATCGTCATCGCGGTGGGCACCAAACCCGCCCACCCGAGCACCGTCGAATTCGACGGGGAGACCATCGTCGACTCCGACCAGATCCTGAGCATCGCCAAGGTGCCGTCGTCGATGGTGGTGGTCGGGGCCGGCGTCGTCGGCATCGAGTACGCCTCCATGTTCGCCGCCCTGGGTACCAAGGTGACCATCGTCGAGCGCCGACCGACGATGCTGGACTTCTGCGACAAGGAGATCATCGAGGCCCTGCAGTACCAGCTGCGCGAGTTGGCCGTGACCTTCCGGTATTCCGAGACCGTGCGGGAGGTGCAGAGGCATCCGGCCGGCACGCTGACCGTGCTGGAGTCGGGCAAGCGGATCCCGGCCGACACGGTGCTGTACTCGGCCGGCCGGCAGGGTCTGACCGACGAACTCAACATCGCCGCGGCCGGGCTCGGCGCCTCCGATCGGGGCAAGATCGAGGTCAACGAGAACCTGCAGACCGAGGTCGAGCACATCTACGCGGTCGGCGACGTGATCGGGTTCCCCGCGCTCGCCGCGACGGCCATGGAGCAGGGTCGCCGGGCCGCGTACCACGCGTTCAACGAGCCGGTCGGCAACAAACTGGGCGACCTGCAGCCCATCGGCATCTACACGATCCCTGAGCTGAGCTTCGTCGGCCGCACCGAGGAGTCGCTGACCAGCGCGAACGTGCCGTTCGAGGTGGGGGTGTCGCGGTACCGCGAGCTGGCCCGCGGGGCGATCCTGGGCGACTCCTACGGCATGCTCAAGATCCTCGTGCACGCCGAGTCCCGTGAACTGCTGGGCGTGCACGTCTTCGGCACCAACGCCACCGAGCTGGTGCACATCGGCCAGATGGTGATGGGCTGCGGCGGCACCGTGGACTACCTGGTCGACACCGTGTTCAACTACCCGACCCTGGCCGAGTCCTACAAGGTGGCCGCCCTGGACGCGGTGAACAAGATGCGGGCCATCGCCAAGGTCACCCAGACCGGCCCATACCACCCGCTGCCCGAGTAGGCCGCGAGTGGGGCGAGCGGCCCCGGCTCGTTCGGGCCGCGTTGGCGGTGTGAGCGGGATCGCACCCCTGTGGAGGGAATCAAAGGCCCCTCCCATGCGTCTGTATAAGTGGCCGGCCCTGGATGCGATGGTGATTCACCGGCAGACGGCACGCGTCGAGCGTGCGGCAGTCGAGCTTGGGCGATGCGGGAGGTTCGATTCCTCCCGACGGCACCATTGAACGGTCGGGCTCCCGTCGCGGGAGGCTTTTACCGACCGTAGTTTCTCCTCACTGAAAGTCACGGCTCGGATGAGTCGGCTGAACTCTGCACCCCGGTTGGGGGATCGTCGTCCCCGCGCGCTCCGGCCACCGGTTCGATCCGCCAGGCTGGACCCCGGAACGGTGGGGGCGGCCGGGTGGGAGGGAACCCGCTCGCGTTGATCTCCCGACGTCGGGTGCAGGGGGGCACGTGATCAGGTCGGCGGAAGCGGTCATCGAGGTCGACGGTTCGGCCGGGCCCAGTCGCGTCGACTGGCGGCGGCCGGCGGCGGTCGTGGCCGGCGTGATCACCGGGATCCTGGTGCTCGCCGGGCTGCTGTCCGCCCTGCTCTACGGCGCCGACTCGGACCCGTCCGGCCTGGTCTCCAACCTGGCCCAGCTGACCGCGGCGGCCCTCGCGACGGCGGCCGCGGCCGGCGCGGCCCGGCGGTCCGAACCCGCCGGCCGGCTCCGGTGGTGGCTGGTCGCGCTGGCCTGCGGCTTGTGGACGATCGGGCAGAGCTACTGGTGCTACGTGGAGCTGATTCTCGGGCAGGACGTGCCCGAGGTGTCGCCGGCAGACCTGTTCTTCCTGTCCTTCACCGCCCTGATGATCGTGGCGGTGGCGCCGACCGGCGGTTCGCGCAGCGACCGGCTGCGGATCCTGCTGGACGGCTTCATCATCGGCATGTCGCTGTTCACCATCAGCTGGTCGACCTCGATCGACGCGATCACCGCCAATCGCACCCCGGACACCGAGCCGTTGGCCATGGTGATCAACCTGGCCTACCCGTGCGGCGACGTGGTGGTGCTGACGATGGCCATCCTGAGCCTGTCCCGCCGCACCGTCGACCGCAGCGGGCTGACCGCGGTGGCCGCCGGAATGGGCCTGATCGCCGTGTCCGACGCCTTCTACGCCTACCTGACCTCCTCCGGCGAATCCACCTCGGGTTCGCTCGTCGGGATCGGGTGGGTGGCCGGCTTCGGCCTGATCGCCTGCGCCGCCGGGGCCCGCGTCCGGGTCGGCGCCCCCGCACCGGTCGAGCCGCCGACCGGTCCCCATACCGTGACCGAGACCGGCGGCGAGACCGGCGTCCCGCTCGACGTGCGCCGGGCCAGCGCCCTGCCCTACGTCCCTCTCGTGTTGGCCCTGCTGGTGGTGGGGGCCGACCGGATCGGCGGGGAACCGGTGGACCGGGTCGCCGGGCCGGCCCTCATCGTGACCTTCCTCGGGGTGTTGGTCCGGCAGTACCTGACCATCCGGGACAACGCCGCGCTGACCGCCAACCTGGCCCGCCGGGAGAACCAGCTGCACCGGCAGGCGTTCCAGGACATCCTGACCGGGCTGCCCAACCGGGCCCTGTTCACCGACCGGGCGGCGCACGCTCTGGAGCAGCACCGGCAGAGCATGCGACCGCTGTCGTTGCTGTTCGTCGACCTGGACGACTTCAAGGCGGTCAACGACACCCTGGGGCATCCGGTCGGCGACGAGCTGGTGATCCGGGTGGCCGAGCGGCTGCGGGGCGCGATCCGGGCCAGCGACACGGTGGCCCGCTTCGGCGGCGACGAGTTCGCGGTGCTCGCCGAGGGTGAGGACGCCGACGGGGTCGAGCTGGGTTCCCGGCTGGTCGAGGCGCTGCGGCCACGATTCGTGCTCGGCGAGCACGGCCTGTCCATCGGCGCCAGCATCGGCATCGCCGAGGTGCCGGCCGAGCATCCGACGCCGACCCTGGACGACCTGTTCTCCCGGGCCGACATCGCCATGTACGCGGCCAAGCGGGCCGGCAAGGGCCAGATCGCCCTGTACGACTCGACGATGGTGCTGCCGGAGGCGGCCGACCTGCAGTACCGGCCGCTGCTGATCGAGGCGATCGGCAGCGGCGGCATCGACTGCGTGTTCCAGCCGATCCTGGACCTGGACAGCGGCCGGGTGCACTGCATGGAGGCGCTGGCCCGCTGGCAGGTCGGCGACCAGGTGGTGGCCCAGGACTACTTCATCCAGCTCGCCGGCCGGCTCAAGCTGCTCCCCGCGCTGACCGACCTGATGGTCGACCGGGCCTGCGCCACGCTGGCCGACTGGACCGAGCGGCTGGGGTGCGACGACCTGCGGGTCGGGGTCAACGTGCCGCCCGGCCTGATGGCCGACCGCGACTTCCCCCGGCGCATCGACGCCGCCCTGCGCCGGCACCGGATCCGGCCCGACCGGCTGGTCCTGGAGATCACCGAGGACGCCCTGATCGGCGACGTCGCCACCTCCCGGGCGGTGGCCGACCAGCTGCGGCTGGCCGGCATCCGGCTGTGGCTGGACGACTTCGGCACCGGCTACTCCTCGCTGCTGAGCCTGCGGCAGATCTCCCTGCAGGCCGTCAAGATCGACATCGAGTTCGTCGCCAACATCCACACCGACCCGTCGGCCGCCCAATTCCTACGCGCGCTGCTGGCCCTGGGTCGCGACCTGGGCCTGATGGTGATGGCCGAGGGGGTGGAACTGCCCGAGCAGGCCGCGGTGCTGGCCGAGCTGGGCTGCCGGTACGTGCAGGGCTTCCTGTACGCCCGGCCGGCCGCGGCCGCCGACCTGGACGCGATGCTCGCCGCGCAGCCGGCCCTGGCCATGGGGGTGCCGGCCGCGCCCACCGTGTCCGCCGGGCGCGGCTGACCGGCGACCTGCTCAGCCGGGTCGTTGCCCCCACAGCTGCGCCGCGGCGACCGCATGTTTCCAGCGGGCCAGTTCGACCTCGCGGCGGGCCGCGGTCATCGACGGCTGCCACTCCCCGGCCTTGCGCCAGAACCGGCGCAGCACCTGCCGGTCCGACCAGTAGCCGACGGCCAGCCCGGCCGCGTAGGCCGCGCCCAGGGCGACCGTCTCGGCCATCATCGGCCGCACCACCGGGATGTCCAACACGTCCGCGATCGTCTGCATGAGCAGGTTGTCGCTGGTCATCCCGCCGTCGACGGCCAGCGAGCGGGCGGCCACCCCGGCGTCGGCGTTCATCGCGTCGACCACGTCGTGGGTCTGCCAGGCGGTGGCCTCCAGCACGGCCCGGGCGATGTGCGCCTTGGTCACGTACGAGGTCAGCCCGACCAGCACCCCCTGGGCCATGTTGTCCCAGTAGGGCGCGAACAGCCCGGAGAACGCCGGGACCAGGTAGCAGCCGCCGTTGTCGGGCACCGACCGGGCCAGTGTCTCGATCTCGGCCGGAGAGCGGATCAGGCCCAGGTTGTCGCGGCACCACTGGACCAGCCCGCCGGCCTGGGCGACCGACCCCTCCAGCGCGTACACCGCCGGCTCGCCGGCCACCTTGTGGGCGACCGTGGTGATCAGTCCGTGGCTGGAGCGGATGACCTCGGGGCCGGTGTTGAGCAGCAGGAAGCTGCCCGTGCCGAACGTGCACTTGGCCTCGCCGGCCTCGAACGCGGTCTGGCCGAACAGCGAAGCCTGCTGGTCGCCGATCAGCGCGCCGATCGCGATGCCCGGCACCGGATCCACCGTTCGCGCGACAACCCCGATGGTGGGCCGGATCTCGGGCAGCACCGCGCGTGGGATGGCGGTCGCGGCGAGCAGTTCGGGGTCCCAGTCCAGGGTGTCCAGGTTCATCAGCATGGTGCGGCTGGCGTTGGTCACATCGGTGACGTGCACGCCCGGCCCGCCGCCGTCGCGGCCCGGGCCGCCCGACAGATTCCAGGTGATCCAGCTGTCTATCGTCCCGAACAGCAGATCGCCCGCGGCGGCGGCCGCGGCGGCCGCCGGGTTGCGATCGAGCATCCAGCGCAGCTTGGCCGCCGAGAAATAGTTGGCCATCGGCAGTCCCGTCCGGGCCAGGACCCGGGCCGGATCGATCCGGGTGGCCAGGTCGGCCAGCACGTCGGTGGTCCGGGTGTCCTGCCAGACGATCGCCCGGCCCACCGGGACCCCGGTGTGCCGGTTCCACAGCACGGCGGTCTCGCGCTGGTTGGTCACCCCCAGGGCGACCACCTCGGCGGCGCCGACCCCGGCGTCGGCCAGCGCCTGCGGGATGATCCGCCGCACGATCGACCAGATCTCGGCGGCGTCGTGCTCCACCCAGCCCGGGTGCGGGTAGTACTGCTGGTGCTCCCGTTGGGCGATGGAGACCATCCGGCCCTGCCGGTCGAACAGCATGCACCGGGTCGAGGTCGTGCCCTGGTCCAGGGCGGCCACCAGTTTCACCGTCATCGGTCCCGTCCGTGACCCAGCTCGCGGGAGATCGCCCGCCCGGCCCGGGTCACCTGGGTGACCAGGGCCGTCCGGGGGCGCGACCGATCATCGCAGATGCGCTCGATCGCGCCCTCGATGCCCACCACCGCCACCACGTACCCGCCGCGATCCCGGATCGGCGCGGCCACGCCGGCCACCGCCGGGTCGACCTCGCCGACCGAGCCGGCCCACCCGACGTCCCGGATGCCGGCCAGCTCCCGCTGCAGCGCGACGCGGTCGATGATGGTGCGGGTGGTCAGGGCGGGCAGGTCCTGCCGGAGCAGGGTGCGGGCCGCGCCCGGGTAGTAAGCCAGCAGCACCTTGCCCAGCGCGCTCGCGTGCAGGGGCACCACCGAACCGGTGACCAGTACCTGGGTGCCGCCGTCGGCCCGGAAGACATGGTGCGCCACCTCGGCCCGGCCCCGATGAAAGGTGGCCACTCGGGCTGATTCTCCGGTCCGCGCGGCCAGCGTGTCGGTCCAGTTCATGGCCTTGGACCGCAGCTCGTTGGGATCCAGGCGGTCGGTGCGGCCCAGGTGGAACAGGTCCCCGGCCACCCGGTACGGACCGTTGGCCACGTCCTGCTCGACGAAGCCGACGTCCTCCAGGGTCCGCAGGATGCCATGCGCGGTCGGCTTGGCCAGGGCCAGCGCGGCGGCGATCTGGGCCAGCGCCAGCGGCTCGTCGGCATCGGCCAGCAGCCGCAGGATTGCGGCCGCTCGCTCCACCGACTGCACGTTGCCCGGCACCTGGGCAGGCTACCCCGGGTCGCCCGCAGCCGTTCGGCATGGTCGAACGGCGGCGATTGTCGCGCCTGGGCGCCCCGGATACGGTCGCGACCAGTGAGGCACTGGGCCATGATGAGGGTGGACGGCGAGGAGGCGAGGAATCTTGCGGGATTTGCGGTTCGTCGCAACCCGTTCGACGCGTTCGCGGTCCGTCTTCGTGCCAGCGTGGTCAGTGATCGCTCGCGGCAACCGCCCGCGACGATCGCCTGCGGCCGATCCCGGCCGTCACCTGGCATCTGTCCGCCCGACTGGGGGCTCGTGTCCGAGCCCGTCAGTGTGCCCATGAGTGAGGAAGCCTCGATGACCACCACCACGCCCCGCCCCAGCCGCAAGCGCGAGCCCGACCGCAACCTGGCGGTCGAGCTGATCCGCGCCACGGAGGCGGCGGCCATGGCCTCGGCCCGCTACCTGGGCCGGGGCGACAAGAACCAGGTCGACGCGGCCGCGGTCGACGCGATGCGACCGGTCCTGGGCACGGTCGCGATGCGCGGCGTCGTGGTGATCGGTGAGGGCGAAAAGGACGAGGCGCCCATGCTGTTCAACGGCGAGCAGGTCGGTGACGGCACCGGCCCCGAGGTCGACATCGCCGTCGACCCGGTGGACGGCACGACGCTGGTGGCCAAGGCCCTGCCGGACGGGCTGTCCGTGGTCGCGCTGGCCGAGCGCGGCAAGATGTTCGATCCGGGTCCCTGCTTCTACATGCGCAAGACCGTCGTGCCCGGCTCGGCCGCGCACGTCGTCGATCCGGAGGCCCCGGTCGGCGAGACCATCGCCGCCGTGGCCAAGGCTCTGGGCCGCAAGCCCGACGACCTGACCGTCGCCGTGCTGGACCGTCCCCGGCACTCCGGACTGGTGGAATCGATCCGCGCGGTCGGCGCCCGGATCAAGTTCCTCGGCGACGGCGACGTGGCCGGCGCCATCATGGCCGCGTCCGAGGACACCATCGACACCGGTGTCGACCTGCTCTTCGGCACCGGCGGCACGCCCGAGGGCGTCATCGCCGCGGCCGCGCTGCGCTGCCTGGGCGGATCGATCTTCGCCCGGCTGGCCCCGCGCAACGAGCAGGAGCGGAAGGCGGCCATCGATCTGGGCTACGACCTGGACCGCATCCTGACCACCACCGACCTGTGCGGGGGCGAGGACATCTTCTTCGCCGCCACCGGCGTCACCGACGGCGCGCTGCTCAAGGGCGTGCGCTTCGGCACCAACCGGATCAGCACCACCTCGCTGTCCATGCGGGCGCGGTCGGGCACCATCCGCTTCATCCAGACCTTCCACGATCCGGTGCGCTCGACCCTGGTGCCCGCGCTCGACTAAGAGCCGGGCCCGGCCCGGCGTGGATCGACCACCGACGTTTCAAAGGAGAAAGTATGAGTGTGCAGATCTCTGCACTGAGCCCCCAGACCCGCGCGCAGGCCCTCACGGATCTGGCCGAGCGGCAGTTCGACGTGCTGGTCATCGGGGCCGGGGTGGTCGGCGCCGGGGCGGCGCTGGACGCGGCCAGCCGCGGCCTGTCCGTGGCCCTGGTCGAGGCCCGGGACCTGGCCGCGGGCACCTCCAGCCGGTCGTCGAAGTTGGTCCACGGCGGGTTGCGGTACCTCAAGCAGCTCAACTTCTCGCTCGTCTTCGAGGCGCTGCGGGAACGTTCGCTGATCCTCAAGACGCTGTGCCCGCACCTGGCCCGGCCGGTGGAGTTCATCTACCCGCTGGAGCGCAAGGGCATCGACCGCGGCTACGTCGGGCTCGGGATCGGTGTCTACGACGTGCTGGGCGCCGGCAAGGGGGTGCCCTCGCACCACAAGCACCTGAGCAAGCGCAAGACCCTGGAGACGTTCCCGGACGGCAAGAAGGGCCACATCCAGGGCGCCATCAAGTTCTACGAGGGTCAGCTCGACGACGCCCGGCACACCATGATGATCGCCCGGACCGCCGCCGCCTACGGGGCGTCGGTGGCCACCAGTGCCCGGGTCGTCGACCTGGTCCGTGAGGGCCAGCGGGTCGTCGGCGCGGTGGTGCGCGATCTGGAGACCGGCCACGACATCACCGTCCGGGCCCGCACCGTCGTCAACGCCACCGGGGTGTGGACCGACGACATCCAGGAGATGCTCGGCGGCAAGGGCAGCTTCCGGGTGCAGGCCTCCAAGGGCGTGCACATCGTGGTCCCCCGGGATCGGATCAAGTCCAAGACCGGCCTGATCACCGAGACCGAGAAGAGCCTGCTGTTCATCATCCCGTGCCCGTGGAGCGAGGACTTCTGGGTCATCGGCACCACCGACACCCCGTGGGATCTGGACAAGGCCCATCCGGCGGCCAGCGCCTCGGACATCGACTACATCCTCGAGCACGCCAACGCATTGCTGGAAAAGCCGCTGACCCGAGCGGACGTGGTCGGGGTCTACGCCGGGCTGCGCCCGCTGCTGGCCGGCGAGTCGGACCAGACCAGCAAGCTGTCCCGGGAGCACGCCTGCGTCTCGCCGGTGCCCGGGCTGGTCATCGTGGCCGGCGGGAAGTACACCACCTACCGGGTGATGGCCAAGGACGCGGTCGACGAGGCCGCCAAGCAGCTGCCCGGCGCGGTCGAGAAGTGCTGCACCGACAAGGTTCCGTTGATCGGTGCGGACGGGTACCAGGCGCTGTGGAACACCCGGGCGAGGATCGCCGAACGGACCGGGCTGGACCTGGCCCGGGTCGAGCACCTGCTCGGCCGGTACGGCAGCGCGATCAGCGACCTGCTCGAGCTGATCGACCAGGACAAGAACCTGGGCGAGCCGCTGGAATCCGCGCCGAAGTACCTGAAAGCCGAAGCCGTGTACGCGGTCTCGCATGAGGGTGCGCTGCACCTGGACGACATCCTGGCCCGTCGGACCCGGATCTCGATCGATACCTGGGACCGTGGCGACGGCGCCGCCCAGGAGGTCGCCGAACTGGTGGCCCCGCTGCTGAGCTGGGATGCCGAGGCGATCGACCGCGAGGTCGGCCACTACCGGACCCGGGTGGCCGCGGAGCGCGAATCCCAGGAGCAGCTCGACGATCTGACCGCGGACGCGGCCCGGCTCGGGGCCCCGGACGTGCGCGTGGGGGCCGGGTGAGCCAATTGATGTCGGATCGAGAACAAATCGTCACAGTGTGGTCACGGACGAAAAGTTCTGGGTTCGTCACGACCGATAGGGGCGTAAGTTCCGTTTCGATCGCTTGGTGATCATGATTTTCTCCGCCCCGCAATGGTTGCGCCGGCGGACCCGTCGGCAAGGAGGCCGCGTTGACTGTTTCCAACGGTGAGATCTTCATCTCCGAGTTCACTGGCACGGCAATGTTGTTGCTGCTGGGCTGTGGTGTGGTCGCCACCGCGATCCTCAAAGGGAGCAAGGGTGAGGGCGGCGGCTGGCTGCTGATTAACTTCGGGTGGGGCCTGGCCGTCTTCGCCGGCGTCTACGTCGCGTTCCGCAGCGGCGCGCACCTGAACCCGGCCGTCACCCTGGCGCTGGCGATCACCGGGCCGGACAACGGCGGCATCTCGTGGTCGGTGGTGCCGATCTACTTCGCGGCCGAGCTGACCGGTGCCTTCGTCGGCGCGATCATCGCCTGGCTCGCGTTCAAGCAGCACTTCGATGCGGAGGAGGATCCGGGCAAGAAGCTCGGCGTCTTCTCCACCGGTCCGGCCATCCGCAACTACGGCTGGAACACCCTGACCGAGGTCGTCGGCACCTTCGTCCTGGTGTTCGTCATCCTGATCTCAGGCGGCACGCCGTCCGGTCTCGGACCGCTGTTCGTCGCCCTGCTGGTCGTCGGCATCGGCGCCTCGCTCGGTGGCCCGACCGGGTACGCGATCAACCCGGCTCGTGACCTCGGACCTCGCATCGCGCACGCGATTCTGCCGATCAAGGGCAAGGGCTCGTCGGACTGGGGTTACTCCTGGGTTCCCATCGTGGGCCCGTTCATCGGTGGCGCTCTCGGCGCGCTGCTGTTCCTGGCGCTGGGTGGTCCGGGGATCTTCCCGGGCGTGTCCTGACGCCGTTTCGCACCATGTGATCGGCGAGGCGCCCGGACCCATCCGGGCCGGGCGCCCCGGCCGTGTGCCTACCAAGTGGTCAACCGCTTCATCGTGGAAGCAATGAAAGGGAAGTTGCAGCACATGAGTGAGAAGTTTGTCGCCGCCATCGATTCCGGCACCACCTCCGTCCGGTGCATGCTGTTCAACCGGGAGGGCCGGGTCGTCTCGGTCGCCCAGCGCGAGCACGAGCAGATCTTCCCCAAGGCCGGCTGGGTCGAGCACAACGCCATCGAGATCTGGGACAACACCCGTCTGGTGGCCGCCGACGCGCTGGCGCACGTCGATCTGAACGAGAGCGACATCGCCGCGGTCGGCATCACCAACCAGCGCGAGACCGCCCTGGTCTGGGACCGCACCACCGGCGAGCCGGTGCACAACGCCATCGTCTGGCAGGACACCCGCACCGACGCCATCTGTCAGGAGCTCGGGGCCCTCGGCGGGGGTGCCGACCGGTACAAGGCCAAGGTCGGTCTGCCACTGGCCACCTACTTCTCCGGTCCGAAGGTCCGCTGGATCCTGGACAATGTCGAGGGCGCCCGGGCCAAGGCCGAGGCCGGCGACCTGGTGTTCGGCAACATGGACACCTGGACGCTGTGGAACATGACCGGCGGGGTGGACGGCGGCCTGCACGTCACCGACCCGACCAATGCCTCGCGGACCATGCTGATGGACCTGGACACGCTGTCCTGGGACGCCGGGATCGCCGCCGAGATGGGCATTCCGCTTTCCATGCTGCCGGAGATCCGGTCCTCCTCGGAGGTGTACGGCAACGGGCGCGAGAAGGGCTCGTTCGCCGGAGTGCCCATCGCCGGCATCCTGGGCGATCAGCAGGCGGCCACCTTCGGCCAGGCCTGCCTGTCCCCGGGCGAGGCCAAGAACACCTACGGCACCGGTTGCTTCATGCTGCTGAACACCGGGACCGAGAAGGTGCCGTCGAAGAACGGCCTGCTCACGACGGTCTGCTACAAGATCGGCGACCAGCCGACGGTGTACGCCCTGGAGGGCTCCATCGCCATCGCCGGCTCGCTGGTGCAATGGCTGCGGGACAACCTCGGGCTGATCAGCTCGGCGCCGGAGATCGAGGAACTGGCCGCGCCCGACAACGGCGGCTGCTATTTCGTGCCCGCGTTCTCCGGCCTGTTCGCCCCGTACTGGCGGTCCGACGCCCGCGGCGCGATCGTCGGCCTGACCCGGTACGTGAACAAGACGCACATCGCCCGGGCCGTGCTGGAGGCCAACGCCTACCAGACCAAGGAGGTACTGGACGCGATGAACGCGGACTCCGGCGTCGAGCTCAAGGCGCTCAAGGTCGACGGCGGCATGGTCGCGAACGACACCCTGATGCAGTTCCAGGCCGACATCCTCGACGTGCCGGTGATCCGTCCGGTGGTGGCCGAGACCACCGCCCTGGGTGCCGCCTATGCCGCCGGCCTGGCCGTCGGGTTCTGGGATTCCGAGGACGACATCCGCAACAACTGGGCCGAGGACAAGCGCTGGAACCCCTCGATGGAGTCCTCGGAGCGGGACCGGCTGTACCGGCAGTGGAAGAAGGCGGTCACCAAGACGCTGGACTGGGTCGACGAGGACGTCTGATCCGGCCGCGGGCCCCGCTGATCGGCCGCTGCGGCGGCGCGATCAGTGCGGCTCGTCGGTGGTCAGCGCCCAGGCCCGGCGCAGCACCTGGTCCAGCATGGCCGGCGTGAGCCGGCCGGTGAAGGTGTTCTGCTGGCTGACGTGATAGCAGCCGAGCAGGGTCAGCCGGCGGCCGTCGGGGTGGCTCAGCGCCACCTCGCGGCCGTGGCCGAACGGGGGCCGGGGTCGCGGCATCGGCCAGCCATCCGCGATCAGGACGCGCAGCATCGCCTGCCAGCCGATGGCCCCCAGGGTGAGCACCACGCGCACCGTGGGGGCCATCAGCGCCAGCTCCCGGCGCAGGTACGCCGAGCAGGTGGCGATCTCGGTCGGCGTGGGCCGGTTGTCCGGCGGGGCGCAGTGCACGGGGGCGGTGATCCGCACCCCGCGCAGGGTCAGCCCGTCGCCGCGGTGCGTCGACGTCGGCTGCGAGGCCAGTCCGCACCGGTGCAGGGCGGCGAACAGCACGTCGCCGCTGCGGTCCCCGGTGAACATCCGCCCGGTCCGGTTGGCTCCGTGCGCGGCCGGGGCCAGGCCCACGATGAGCAGCCGGGCGTCCGCCGGCCCCAGCCCGGGCACCCCCCGACCCCAGTAGGTCTGGTCGCGGAAGGCGGCCCGCTTGACCCGGGCCACCTCTTCCCGCCATTCCACCAGCCGGGGGCAGGCCCGGCAGCCGGCGATCGTCCGGTCCAGTTCGGCCAGCGTGGGGATCTGGGCAGTCGGCACCGCACCGATGGTAGGGCCGGCGACCGCAGGCCTACCGGGCCAGCGGCAGCGCCGCCTGCGCGACCGACGGGGCGACCGGCACCAACCGGGCCAGCTGGGTGACGTGCCGCGGCTCCAACTCGTCCAGCGTCGAGACGCCGAGCAGGGCCATGGTGCGCTCGATCTCGCTGCGCAGGATGGCGATGGTCTTGTCCACGCCCTCGCGCCCACCGGCCATCAGGCCGTACAGGTAGGCCCGGCCGACCAGGGTGAACTTCGCGCCCAGGGCGATGGAGGCGACGATGTCCGCGCCGTTCATGATGCCGGTGTCGACCATGACGGTCGCGTCCCGGCCGACTTCGCGGACGACCTGCGGCAGCAGGTGGAACGGGATCGGCGCCCGGTCGAGCTGCCGGCCGCCGTGGTTGGACAGGATGATGCCGTCCACGCCCTGGTCGATCAGCCGCACGGCGTCGGGCACGTTCTGCACGCCCTTGACCAGCAGCTTTCCCGGCCACATCTCGCGGATGACCTTGAGGTCGTCGTAGGAGATGGTCGGGTCCATCGCCGAGTTGAGCAGGTCGCCGACGGTGCCGCCGGTGGAGGAGAGCGAGGCGAACTCCAGGGTGGGGGTGGTCAGGAAGTCGATCCACCACCACGGCCGCGGCAGCGCGTTGATGATCGTGCCCGGGGTCAGCTGCGGCGGGATGGAGAAGCCGTTGCGCTTGTCACGCATCCGGTAGCCGGCCACGGGGGTGTCGACGGTGAACATCAGGGTGTCGAAGCCGGCGCGGGCGGCCCGCTCGACCAGGCCGTAGGAGATCTCCCGCTGCCGCATGACGTAGAGCTGGAACCAGTTGCGGCCGTGCGGGTTCGCCGCTTTGACGTCCTCGATGGAGGAGGTGCCCAGGGTGGACAGGGTGAACGGGATGCCGGCCGCCCCGGCCCCCCCGGCCCCGGCGATCTCGCCCTCGGTGTGCATCAGGCGGGTGAAGCCGGTGGGGGCGATGCCGAACGGCAGGGCGCTGGTGTCGCCCAGGATGGTGGTGGAGGTGTTGACGTCGGGCGCCGGCCGCAGGATGTCCGGGTGGAACTCGACGTCCTCGAACGCCTGGCGGGCCCGGGTCAGTGAGAGCTCGGCCTCGGCGGCTCCGTCGGTGTAGTCGAACGCGGCGGCCGGCGTCCGGCGCTTGGCGATCTTGCGCAGGTCATAGATCGTCAGGGCCTTGTCCAGGCGACGCTTGCGGCCGTTCAGTTCGGGCTTCTTGAACTTCATCAGTTCGGCGAGTTCGGCGGGCTTGGGCAGCTGGCGCTTGACCATGGCTCTCCTCTGAGTCATTGGACGTCATCTGATCCTGTGATCTGATCCTGTGGTCTGACCATAGGTGGTCAGGCCACAGACGATAGAGGTCGGTGGGGGTTCGGTCAACCATCCGCGGACATCTGACCCACCCGGTCGGGCGCAATCTGAGATCGTGGACGTCGGCGCCGCCGAGGGCGGGCGTGACGGGCCGGATTCCGATCCGGCGACGAGAGGCGGTGCGAGCGCGATGACCGGGCCGCACGGTGTCGAGAGGGACGTGGATCGGATCGCCGAGCCGGGCGAGGATCGCCGCGACCGTGGCGGGGCCGAGCAGCCTGCCGGCCGGCGGCCGGCTCGGCAGCTGACGGTGGCGGTGGCCGCGACGGTGCTCGTCGCTGTCGTACTCACGGTCGGGCTGACGCTCGGGCTGAGCCGGCTGTGGGCGGCCGAGACCGACGTGCCCGTCGCCCCGGCGGCTCTGCTGGTCGCGGGTGTGGTCGGGGTGCTGGTGGGCGGCCTGCTCGCGGTCCTGCTGGCCCGTCGGTCGGTCGCGCCGCTGCTGGCCGTCATCGGGCGTCAGCAGCGGTTCGTCGCCGACACCCGGCAGGAGCTGCAGACCCCGCTGACCGTCGTTTACCTGCGGGCCCAGCTCATCGCCCGCCGGACCCCGCCCGACGATCCGGCGTTGCCGGCCATCCGGCAGCTGCTGGCCGACAGCCGGGTGCTCGGTGAGATCGCGGACGACCTGGCCGCCGGCGCCCGGCTGGGGCCCGAACCCGGTGCGGCCGAGTCCGTCGACGTGCGGGAGCTGCTGCAGGAGGTGGCCATGTCGATGTCCGTGCTGGCCGACGAGCAGGACGCCACGGTGGTGGTGACCATCCCCGTGCAGGCGCGGGTCAACGGCTCGCGGGCCGCCCTCCGACGAGCCCTGATCGCGCTGGTCAACCGGGCCCTGGCCAACGCCGCCCGGGGCGGCTTCATCGATCTGGCCGCCGTCGTCACCGACGAGGTGGTGGTGCTCTCGGTGACCGACGACGGGCAGGGCCTGGACGGGGAGCCGGCACCGCCGCCGGCCGGCCGCGCGGAGCGTCCGACCACCGGCCTGGACCTGGTCCGGGCCGTGGCCGTGGCCCACGGCGGCGCGCTGCGCCTGGGGCCCGGACCCGCGGGCGGGATCCGGGCCGAGATCGAGTTGCCCGCGCCGCGCTAGAGCTGCCCGCGCGGCGCCGGCCCGATCAGAAGGCGGCCTCGTCGACCTGCATCAACGACAGGTCAGCGGACTCCACGATGGCGCGGCGGGCGGTCAGCTCGGGCAGCATGTTCCGGGCGAACCACCGGGCCACGGCCAGCTTGCCAGCGTAGAAGTTCTTGTCCTTGGCCGCCGCCCGGTCCGACGGCAGGTCGTCCAACGCGGCCTGGGCGACCAGGGCCTGGCGCAGCAGCAGGTAGCCGATCAGCAGATCGCCCACGCTCATCAGCAGCGCGACCGCGTGCTCGCCGACCTTGTACACCGACGGCGGGTCCTGGACCGCGGCCATGGCGTAGCCGACCAGGGCGCCGACCATCGCCTGCACGTCGGCCAGGGCGGTGCCCAGCAGTGCCAGTTCCTCCTTGAACCGCCCGTCCCGGGTCTCGGGCATGCTCGTCTTGACGAAGGTGGCGATCTCAGTGGCGATCACGCCCAGCGCCGCCCCGCCGTCCTTGACGATCTTGCGGAAGAAGAAGTCCTGGGCCTGGATCGCGGTGGTGCCCTCGTACAGGGTGTCGATCTTGGCGTCCCGGATGTACTGCTCGATCGGGTAGTCCTGGGTGTAACCGGAACCGCCGAAGACCTGCAGCGACAGGGCCAGGTTCTCGTACGCGCGCTCCGACCCGACCCCCTTGACGATCGGCAGCAGCAGGTCGTTCACGTGCTTGGCCATCGCCAGCTCGCCACCGCCGAGCTCGCCGCCGGCGATCCGGTCCTGCCAGGACGCGGTGTACAGGTAGACCGCCCGCAGGCCCTCGGCATAAGCCTTCTGCCGCATCAGGATCCGGCGCACGTCCGGGTGGTGGATGATCGTCACCCGCGGGGCGGTCTTGTCGGCCGCCCGGGTCAGGTCGGCGCTCTGCACCCGGGTCTTGGCGTAGTCCAGGGCGTTGAGGTAGCCGGTGGACAGGGTGGCGATGGCCTTGGTGCCGACCATCATCCGGGCGTACTCGATGACCTGGAACATCTGGGCGATGCCGTCGTGCCGCTCGCCCAGCAGGTAACCGACCGCCGGGCTGCCGTTGAGGCCGAAACTCAGCTCGCAGGTGGTCGAGACCTTCAGGCCCATCTTGTGTTCCACGCCGGTGACGAAGACGCCGTTGCGCTCGCCGAGCTCTCCGGTGGCCGGGTCGAACAGGAACTTGGGCACGATGAACAGGCTCAGACCCTTGGTGCCGGGCCGACTTTCGATCCCCGGGCCCTCCGGGCGGGCCAGCACCAGATGCACGATGTTCTCGGTCAGGTCCTGCTCGGCCGAGGTGATGAACCGCTTGACGCCCTCCAGATGCCAGGTGCCGTCGGGCTGCTGGACGGCCTTGGTCCGGCCCGCGCCGACGTCGCTGCCGGCGTCCGGCTCGGTCAGCACCATCGTCGAGCCCCACTGCTTGTCGATCATGGTGCGGGCCATCTGCTGCTGCTCGGGGGTGCCGTTGCGGTGCACCACGGCGCCGAAGTTGGGGCCGCCCGAGTACATGAACAGGGCCGGGTTGGCGCCCAGGATCAGCTCCGCCGCGGCCCAGCGCAGGCTCGGGCTGGCCCCGAACCCGCCCAGTTCGGTCGGCAGCTCGAGGCGGTCCCACTGGCCGTCGACGATGGCCCGGTAGGACTTCTTGAACGACTCGGGCAGCGTGACGCTGAAGGTGGCCGGGTCGTAGACCGGCGGGTGGCGGTCGGCGTCGACGAACGACGCGGCGACCGGGCCGCTGGCGACCTGCTCGAACTCGTGCAGCACGTTGCGGGCGGTGTCGGCGTCCATCTCGGCGAACGGGCCCTTGCCCATCCGCTCACCGGCACCGAGCACCTCGAACAGGTTGAACTCGAGATCTCGAACGTTGGAACGGTAGTGCGACATTGCGTGCTCCCTGACGTGAGGTCTGCTGGCTGACGAAACGTGGCGACCCGGGCACCGCGACGTGCCCGAGTGGTCGAGAGGGCCGGCGTTTGTTAACCCAGGTTATTACTGGCGAGTAACTTGCGCAAGGAAGGGCGCTTCCTGATCGTCCCGGTCGAGCACCGGGATGCGCAGGTCGCAGCCCGGTGCGCCCAGGTGCAGGGTGGCGGTGCCGCGGCCGACCCGCCGGTAGCCGGCCGGGAACTGACCCAGCAGCGGGTTGCGGCCGTGGAACCAATGCGCCTGGACGTCCAGGCGCAGCTCGTCGCCCGCGCGGAAGTGGGTGGCCGAGGGCAGCAGGCCGATCCGCAACCGAACCGGCCGGCCCGCGACCAGGGGCTCCCGGGCCGTGTGCGGGTGCCAGGGCACCCCGTCGCGGGACCGGCTCGGATCGAGCGCCCGGTGACAGGCCAGCAGCAGGCCGTGCGTCACCAGGTCCCCCTGGAAGCCGTACGAACCCTCGAAGGTGATCTCCCGGCCGTCGCGGAACTTGCGGACGCCGGCGAACACCGACAGGTCGTCACCGGCGTCCACGGACAGGGTCAGGCTCAACTCCATCGGGCCGACCACGTCGGTGTCGGCGGCGAAGCGGTGGGTGAAGCTGATCCGGCCCCGCCGGGCCGCGAAGCCGACGGTGGTCGGCCCGATGTCGCTCTCGGTGTCGGTGCCAGTGTCGGCCCCGGGGTCGGTGTCGGTGCCAGTGTCGGCCCCGGGGTCGGTGTCGGTCCCGGGGTCGGTCAGGGTGCCGTCCGGGCGACAGTGCAGCGTGCGCCAGCCGATGCCGGGCGGCGGCCAGTCGGCGTGGTCGCCGACCCGGGTGATCGTCGTCCGGTCGTCCCGGATCTCCAGCCGGACGGGGAGCTGGTCGGCGATGCCGGTGTCCTGTCCCTTGACGAAATGGTCGAAGAAGCGGGCCTGGGCGGCCAGTGCCTCCGGTGAGTAGTAGGTGGCCCATTTGGGGCCGCGGTGGGTGTAGAGCCAGCGGTGCGCCGAACCGATCCGCCGAAAGCCCTCGAACGAGCCGGCGGTGTGCAGGTTGTGGTCGGAGAAGCTGCCACAGATCAGCGCGGGCACGTCGATCCGCGCCAGGTCCCGATCGCGGTCGGCCCACCACTGGTCGAACTCCCGGCGCCGGCGGGCCGGCCCGAGCAGGTCGACCCGGCCCCGGCTGCGGCGCCGCATCGCGGTGCCCCAAACGGTCAGGAAGCCGGTCTCCAGGATCCCGCCGGGTCGGGCGAAGTCGCGGTAGCAGTCGGTGAAGCCCTCCCACGGGCAGATGGCGGCCAGGTGCGACGGCCGGGTCGCCGCCCCCGCCCACTGGCTCAGGGCCAGATAGGACACCCCGCTCATGCCCACCCGCCCGTTGCTCCACGGCTGGGTGCCGGCCCACTGCACGAGGTCGTGCACGTCCAGACCTTCCTGGGCGGACAGGGCGGTCGGCTCGCCTTCCGAGGTGCCCCAGCCCCGCAGGTCGGCGTTGACGACGACGTAGCCGCGGCCCACCCAGTGGGCCGGATCGGGCGCCTCCCACGACGTCCAGGCCGAATGGGTGACCGGGGCACTGCGCATGAGCCGGTACTGCAGCGAGGGCCGGTAGCCCCGTCGGGTCCGGTGGTGCAGCGGGATGTCGTCCTTGCCGTAGGGGTGGGCGCACAGCAGGACCGGGAACGGTCCATCCCCGAGCGGCCGGAACACGTTGGCCCGCAGGTGGACGCCGTCCCGCATCGGCACCGGTACGTCCCACTGGGCCAACGCGCCGGCGGGTGGGTCGGTGATCGTGATCGGTGGCCGCAGGATCCGGCGCAGCGCGGTGCGGGCACGGCTCCAGCGGGTGTCGGTGGTCGGGTCGGCGCCGCGACGGATCATGGCCGGACTATAGAGACGAGCGCCGGGCCCGGTAGGCGGCCACCGCCATCCTGTTGCCGCAGCCCGACTCGCAAAAGCGCTTGGAGCGGTTCTTCGACAGGTCCACCACGACGTCCTGGCAGTCGGGGGCCTGGCAGGTGCGCAGCCGCTCGAGCTCGCCGGCCCGAACCAAGTCGACCAGGGCCATCGCCGCCTCCACCGCCATCCGGGCGGCCAGCGGCGCATCCGGACGCGTCGCGTGCAGGTGGTAGTCCCACTCGTCGTGCTTGACCAGCTGGGGCAGGGCCTGGAATTCCCGCAGCAGGCCGTTGACGATCTCGACCACCCCGTCCACGTCGGCGTCCCAGATCGGGCGCAGCCGCGGCCGCAGCGCATGCACCGCGGCCAGCTCGGCCTCGTCCCGGTGCCGGCTGCCGGTCCATCCCCAGGTCCGCACGAACCGGTCGAGGTCCTCGACATCGGCGAGCTCCTCGGCGTCACCGGTGTCCGGGTTGGGGGCGGTGTTCACCAGGGCGGCGGCCGCGGCCAGCGCGACCTCCGTGTCATGGGTGAAGACCATGTTGACTCCTGACGGTTCGGAACTCTAATGTCACTAGCGTACGTACCGATGACTCATGACGGGAGGTGTCCGTTGACCCGCGATCACACCCACACCCCAAGCCTGTCGCACCGACCTCGGTTCGGCCTGCTGCTGGCCCTGCTGACCGCGGCGGCGTTCGGCACCTCCGGGGCGTTCGCCCGCTCGTTGATCGACGCCGGGTGGACCCCGGCCGCCGCGGTCACCGCCCGCGTGAGCATCGCCGCCGTGGTGCTGCTGGTGCCCTCGATCGTGGCGCTGCGCGGCCGGTGGTCGGTCCTGCGCCGCAACCTGCCGATGATCACCGCGTTCGGGCTGATCGCGATCGCCGGCTGCCAGGTCGCCTACTTCAACGCGGTGCAGCACCTGTCGGTCGCGGTCGCGCTGCTGCTGGAGTACATGGGCATCGTGCTGGTCGTCGGCTGGCTCTGGGTCCGGCACCGGCAGCGTCCGCGCCGGCTGACCGTCGGTGGCACCGTGGTCTCGATCCTGGGGTTGGCGCTGGTGCTGGACCTGGTCGGGGATGCGACCGTGGATCTGGTCGGCGTGCTCTGGGGCCTGGTCGCGGCCATCGGACTGGCCGTCTTCTTCGTCATGTCGGCCAAGAGCGATCCCGAGCTTCCGCCGATCGTGATGGCCGGCGGCGGGATGGTGATCGGCGCGATCGCGCTGCTGGCCCTGGGGGCGGTCGGCCTGCTGCCGCTGGCCGCCACCACCGCGGACGTCGTCTTCGCCGGGCAGGACGTGCCCTGGTGGGTGCCCATCCTGGGGCTGTCCCTGCTGGCCGCCGTGTTCGCCTACGTCGTCGGGATCATGGCCGCTCGCGCGCTGGGCTCCAAGCTGGCCTCGTTCGTCGGGCTGACCGAGGTGCTGTTCGCGGTCCTGTTCGCCTGGCTGCTGCTGGGGCAGCTGCCCACGGTGGTGCAGCTGCTGGGCGGGGCCCTGATCGTCGCCGGCGTGGCCATGGTCCGCATCGATGAGCTGCGGGAAGGCTCCGAGTTCGACGAACCGGTGGTTCCGACCCCGGCCGGCTGACACACTGGCCGCCATGCGTTCCGCGGCGGCCCGGACCCGGCGATGGTTGACCGGCGGTGTCGTCGCCGGGCCGTTGTTTGTCGGGGTGACGGCCGCCGGCGTGCTCACCCGGGACGGCTTCGATCTGCGCCGGCACGGGATCAGCCTGCTCAGCCTGGGTGATCGGGGCTGGATCCAGATCGCCTCGTTCGTCGCGGCCGGCGCGTTGTCCATCGGATTCGGGGTCGGCGTGCGCCGCCTGGGCCCCGGCCTGCCGGCCGCGGCTGCCCCGTTGATCTGGGGCTACGGGGGCGCTCTGATCGCCACCGGAGTGTTCCTGGTCGATCCGGGAGCCGGCTTCCCGCTCGACGCCGCGGCACCGGGCCCGGCGATGAGCTGGCACGGCGTCGTGCACGCGATCGCGCCGCCGGTCGCGTTCGGTTGCCTGATCGGGCTGGGCCTGGTCTTCGCCCGCTGGTTCGCCGCTCGCGGCCGGACCGGCTGGGCTGTCGCCAGCCTGCTCATGGCGGTGGCCGCGCTGTTGCTGATCTTCCTGCCCGGCGGCGGTGGCAGCGTCCGCTCGGCGCTGGCCGTGGTGCTGACCTCGGCCTGGCTGACCGGGCTGGCCCGGCTGTTGCGGCGGGCCGCCGACGAAGGATTGCCGGGTGGGTCGGCGGACCCCACCCGCGTCGAGCCGGACCGATCCGGCGTCCCGCCGCGGGGGTGATCAGCCCGGCCGGCCGGGGCGGGCGGCGCCGACCGGCCCGCCGGTGCTGTCGGCGATCGCGTCCAGCAGTCCCTGCACCGACCGCGCCGAGTGCCCCTCGATGAACCGGTCGACGTGCGGGAGCGCGGCGGCCATCCCGCCGGCCAGCGGGGCGAAGCCGGGGGCGGCCTTGCGCGGATTGACCCAGATCACCGAGTGGGCCAGCCGGTGCAGCCGGGCCATCTGCTCGCCCAGCAGGGCCGGATCGGCCCGCTCCCAGCCGTCGGAGACCACCACGACCACCGCGCCGCGGGCCAGGCCCCGGCGGCCGTCGGTGTCCAGGAATTCCTTGATCGCCGCGCCGATCCGGGTGCCGCCGGAGGCGTCCGGCGACTGGGCCATGGCCCGGGTGATGCCGCCCTCGCGGGGGCCGCGGACCAATGCCCGGGTGACCGGATGCAGCCGGGTGGCGAACAGGTAGGCGTGGGCCCGGGCGCCGAGCGCGGCCCCCTGCAGCACCCGCAGGTAGACCCGGGCGTAGGACTGCATCGACCCGGACACGTCGGCCAGCAGCACGACCCGCCGGGGCACGGCGCTGCGGCGCCGGCGGACCCAGCGCACCGGGTCCCCGCCGGTGCGGCTGGCCCGGCGCAGCGTCCGCCGCAGATCCACCGACCGGCCCGGCCCCAGCGTGGGTTTCCAGCGGGCCGGCCGGGTGGGCGCGACGATCCGCATCCGGGCCACGATCCGGTTCAGCTCGGCGATCTCGTCCGCGTCGCAGTCGGCGAAGTCCTTGGCCAGCAGCAGCTCGATCGACGAGGCCACGGCGGCCACGCCCGGCGACTGGTCCTCCTCGGGCTCGGCCCCGGTGTCCTCGTCGTCGCCCACCTGCTGCACCGTGGGCTGCTCGTCACGCGTCGGAGGCGGCGGGGCGTCCGGGGCCTGGGGCGGCGACGGTGACCCGGCGGCCGCGGCCGGGGGCAGCTCGTTGTTCTGATCGCCCCGGAACGCGGCCGGGTCCGGCGGCGCGGCCGTGCCGGCGCCGAACAGTCCGGCGAACACCGCGTCGAAGGTCGGCAGGTGCTCGTGCCGGTCGATCAGGCTGACCCGGGACAGCCAGTACAACTCGTCCACGGTGGTCGGCCCGCCGGCCATCACCACCCGGGTCCACCAGACCGCCCGGTGCACCGGCACCGGCACCCCGTGACGGGCCAGCCGGTCGGCCAGCAGCGCGCCGACCGTGGCCAGATCGGCGCCCAGGCTCAGGTCCGGCTCAGCCACCGGCGAACCGGGCCAACCCGGCGGCCACCGCCACCTCCTGGTCCTCCTTGTACTTGAGCACCGACCCCAGGGTCGCGGCGAGGGTGGCCTCGTCCAGCAGGTCGCGACCCAGCACCCGCAGGGCGCGCAGCCAGTCGATGACCTCCGCGGTCCCGGGCGGTTTCTGCAGATCCAGCGTGCGCAGCTGGGCGACCGCGGCGGCCACCGCGGTGGCCAGCGCCTCGCCGACCCCGGGCACCCGGGACCGGACGATGGCCACCACCCGGGCGACCTCGGGGTGCTCGATCCAGTGGTACAGGCAGCGACGCTTGAGGGCGTCGTGCACGTCCCGGGTGCGGTTGGAGGTCAGGATGCAGATCGGCGGCACGGTGGCCCGAAGCGTGCCCAACTCGGGCACGGTGACCGACCGCTCGGCCAGCATCTCCAGCAGGTAGGCCTCGAAATGCTCGTCGGCGCGGTCGATCTCGTCGATCAGCAGCACGGCCGGCCGCGGGCCCGGGTGGGTCAACGCCTGCAGCAGCGGCCGGTGGATGAGGAACTCCGGATCGAACAGGTCGGCCGTGGCGATCTCCTGCCGCTCGGCCTCGGCGACCCGGATGGCCAGCAGTTGCCGCGGGTAGTTCCACTCGTAGACGGCCTCGGCGATGTCGATGCCCTCGTAGCACTGCATCCGGATCAGCTGGGTGTCCAGGGCGGTGGCCAGGGCCAGCGCGGCCGAGGTCTTGCCCACCCCGGCCTCGCCCTCGAGCAGCAGCGGCTGCCCCAACCGGGCCGCGCAGAACAGGGCCGTCGCCAGGCCGTCATCGGTGAGGTACCCGGTGGCCTGCAGCGTCGCGCCGAGCGCGCGCACATCCGGGAACAGATCGGACAGGTCGGCCGGCGCGGTCACGACTCAGGGTACCGAGTGGGGTCCGCCAGGAACGCGTTCCGGCATCCCGGTCCGCAGAACCACACGGTCCGCCCGTCGTACTCCGCCCGCTCGCTCGCCGGCACCGTGGCCACCGTCATCCCGCACACCGGGTCGACCGCCTCCCCCCGCCCTCGCCCCTGATCCTCGCGCGGATCAACTTCCCCGGCGCGGGCGAAGTCGGCAACTTCTGTCCCACCATTCACATTCGGTGCCGTTTCATCCGCGCGGGTGTCCCCACCTCCGCTGTGGATACCTGCGCGGCTCAAGTCGTTGACTTCTGTCCCACCATTCACATTCGGTGCAGTTTCATCCGCGCCGGCGAAGTTGATCCGCGCGGGAGGGTGGGCCCGGGAGTGCACGATGGCGGCTAGGACGGAGACCGCGATCTCGCCGGCGGTGCGGGCACCGAGGTCCAGGCCGGCCGGGGTGTCCACCCGCTGGCGCAGCTGTTCCGCGAGATCGGGCCGGGCGGCGGCGATCTCGGCCAGCACGGCGGCGCCGCGACGGCGGCTGGCGATCAGCCCGATGTAGCCGACGCCGGCCTCGATCGCCGCGGCCAGCACGGCCGTCTCGTCGCGGCCGTGCGAGGCGACGACGACGGCGTCCGCGCCCGGGACGGTCTGCGCCGCGGCCTCGGCGCAGCGGTAGCCGGCCGCCTCGGTCACCTGCCGCAGGGCCTGGGCGACCGGGCCGTCGCCGTGCACCAGCACCAGCGGCGCCGGCACGACGGGGTCGAGGAAGATCTCCAGGGCACCGCCGGACAGGCACGGGTTGTGCACGGTCAGGGTGCCCGCCGGTTCGGCCGCACCGTCTTCGTGACCGTCACCGTCGCCGCGCCCGACGCCGTCGTCGGGGACGATGCGCAACAGCAGCGGCTCCGGGCGTCCCAGCAGGCGCAGGCTCTGCACCCGGACGGTCGACTCGGCGCACGTACCGCCGACGAATCCCTCGATCGACCCGTCGGCGTGCACGATCGCCTCGTCGCCGGCCCGGGCCGACGTCGGCCGGCGGGCCAGCACGACCCGCGCGCGGACGAACGGCACCCCGGCCGTGCGCAGCTGCGCGGCCCGCTCGTCCAGGTCTTGGCGACCCATGCTCAGGTCACGGCCAGGTCGGTGCGCATCGGGGTGCCCTGCATGGCCATCCAGACATTGGCCGGGGTCAGGGGCATGTCGGCGTGCCGCACCCCGAACGGCGCGATCGCGTCCAGCACCGAGTTCACCACGGCCGGCGGCGACCCGACGGTCGCGGACTCGCCGACCCCCTTGAGGCCCAGCGGGTGGTGCGGTGAGGGTGTCACCGTTTCGCCCAGCTCGTAGCTCGGACACTCCAGCGCCGTCGGCAGCAGGTAGTCCATGAACGAACCACCGACGCAGTTGCCGTCGGCGTCGAACGCGATGAGCTGCATCAGCGCCATCCCGATCCCGTCGGCCAGGCCGCCGTGCACCTGCCCCTCCACGATCATCGGGTTGATCCGCGGGCCGCAGTCGTCCACGGCGATGAACCGGCGCACCTTGACCTGGCCGGTCCCCGGGTCGACGTCGGTGACGCAGATGTACGCGCCGAACGGGTAGGTCAGGTTCGGCGGGTCGTAGACGACGGAGGCATCCAGGTGCCCCTCGACCCCCTCGGGCAGTTCCAGGGTCCCGTGGCTGAGCATGGCGATCTCGGCGATCGTCTTGCCCTGCTCCGGGTCGCCCTTGACCTGCCACCGGCCGCCCGCGGCGGTGATCTGCCACTCCAGGTCGTCCGCGCTAACCTCCAGCGCCGCCGCCGCGACGATCCGCGCCTTGGTCCGGATGCGTTGGGCGACAATGGCCGCCGCCGCACCCGAGACCGGGGTCGACCGGGAGCCGTAGGTGCCCAGGCCGAACGGGGTGTTGTCGGTGTCGCCGTGGATGACCTCGACGTCCTCGGGGGGCAGCCCGAGCTCCTGCGCGACGATCTGCGCGTAGGTCGTCTCGTGCCCCTGTCCCTGGCTCTGCACCGAGAGCCGCAGCTGCGCGGTGCCGGTCGGGTGGACCCGCAGTTCGCAGCCGTCGGCCATGCCCAGGCCGAGGATGTCCATGTGCTTCTTGGGTCCGGCCCCGACCCCCTCGGTGAAGAACGAGATGCCGATGCCCATCAGCTCGCCGCGGGCCCGCTTCTCGGCTTGTTCCTTGCGCAGCTCGTCGTACCCGGCGATCTGCATGGCCAGCTTCAACGCCCGCGGGTACTCACCGGAGTCGTACTCCCAGCCGGTCTTGGACGTGTACGGGAACTGCTCTGGCCGCAGCAGGTTCTTCAGCCGCAGCTGCGCCGGGTCCATGTCCAATTCGCGGGCGAGCAGGTCGACCATCCGCTCGACCAGGTACACCGCCTCGGTGATCCGGAACGAGCAGGCGTAGGCCACCCCGCCCGGGGCCTTGTTGGTGTAGACGCCGGAGACCTTGCAGTGCGCGGCCTGCAGGTCGTACGAGCCGGTGAAGATGTGGAAAAAGCCGGCCGGAAACTTGGTCGGCTGGGCGGTCCCGTTGAACGCCCCGTGGTCGGCCAGCACGTCGACCTTGAGGCCGGTGATCTTGCCGTCCCGGGTCGACGCGATGCTGCCCGTCATGTGGTAGTCCCGGGCGAACGACGTGGCCATCAGGTTCTCGCTGCGGTCCTCCATCCATTTGACCGGCCGGCCGGTGACGATCGACCCGACGACGGCCAGCACGTACCCGGGGTAGATGCCGACCTTGTTGCCGAAGCCCCCGCCGATGTCCGGCGAGATGATCCGGATCTTGTGCTCGGGGATGCCGGCGACCAGCGCGTAGATGGTCCGGTGCGCGTGCGGCGCCTGGTTGGTCGAGTAGACGGTGAGCTTGCCGGTGACCGGGTCCATGTGGGCGACCGTCCCGCAGGTCTCCATCGGTGCGGGATGCACTCGGGGATAGAGCATCTCCTGGGTGACGACCACCTCCGCGGCGTCGAACACCCGCGCGGTCTCGGCGGCGTCGCCGGCCTCCCAGTCGAAGATGTGGTTGTCCGTGCGACCGTCGACGTCGTCGCGGATGACGGGCGCGTCCGGGTCCAGGGCCCGCTTGGCGTCGACGACGGCCGGCAGCGGCTCGTAGTCGACCTCGATCAGCTCCAGCGCGTCCCGGGCGATGTACTCGGTGTCGGCGACGACGTAGGCCACCTCCTGATGCTGGAAGCGCACCTTGTCGGTGGCCAGCACGGCCTGCACGTCCGCGGACAGCGTCGGCATCCAGGCCAGGTTCAATCCGGCCAGGGTCTGCCCGGTGATCACCGCGTGCACCCCGGGCAGCGCTGCCGCGGCGGTGGTGTCGATGGAGCGGATGCGGGCGTGTGCGTACGGGCTGCGCAGGATGGCCGATTCGAGCATGCCGGGCATGCGCACGTCGTCGACGTAGTGGCCCTGCCCGCGCAGGAACCGGGCGTCCTCCTTGCGCGGCATCCGGCCGAAGCCGATCGGATTGCCGGCCGCGCTGCGCGGCACGCTGGGGGCGTCGGCGGTGGTGGTCACTGGTGAACACTCCTTGTTGCGGGCCCTGAGAGGGTGCTCGTTGTAGGGACTCGGCGGGAGCCGGGGTGACGGCCTGTGCCGGTCGCCGTTCGACGGCCTGCATGACACCGCCGCCCCCGGTTCTCGCGGGGCTGTAGACCGGCAACAGAGGGACGCGCCGCAGAGCGCCAGTCAGTGACCGCCCGGTGATCGGCCTCCTCGCCGAGTCGTCGCTGCCGTTGTGAGGAGTTGTTGAGTTGTCCCTGCCCGAATGCGATTTCTACGTCGGTATCGATTGGGCCGCCCAAACGCACGCCGTGTGTGTGCAGGACGCGGCCGGGAAGATCACCGCGCAGTTCACGATCGAGCACACCGCCGACGGATTCGCGACCCTGTTGGCCCGTCTGGGTCGGTTGGCCAGCGACCCGATGCAGGTCAGCGTCGCCCTGGAACGGCCCGACGGTCGGCTGGTCGACGCCCTGCTCGAAGCGGGCTACCCGGTGGTGCCGGTCAGCCCGAACGCGATCAAGACCTGGCGCGACGGGGAGGTACTGTCCGGCGCCAAGTCCGACGCCGGCGACGCCGCCGTCATCGCCGAATATCTGCGGCTGCGGTCGCACCGGCTGCGGCCGGCCACCCCGTTCACCCCGGCGACCAGGGCGCTGCGTACGGTCGTACGCACCCGCGATGACATCGTGGCCATGCGGACCGCCACGGCGAACCAGCTGACCGCCCTGCTCGATGCCCACTGGCCCGGCGCCACCAAGGTTTTCGCCGATATCGAGTCGCCGATCGCGTTGGAGTTCCTGACCCGGTACCCGACCGCCAAACACGCCGCGGGCCTGGGTGAGAAGCGCATGGCCGCGTTCTGCGTCAAGCACGGCTACTCCGGTCGCCGCTCGGCCGCGGAGCTGCTGACCCGATTGCGGGCTGCGCCGGCCGGCACCACCGACCCGGACCTGGTCGAGGCCGTCCGGGACGCCGTGCTGGCGCTGGTGGCCGTGCTGCGCACCCTGGGCGAGACCCGCAAGGACCTGGACCGGTCGGTGACCGCCCACCTCGGGGAGCACCCGGACGCCGCGATCTTCACGTCGCTGCCAAGGTCGGGTCAGATCAACGCCGCCCAGGTGCTCGCCGAGTGGGGCGATTCCCGGCAAGCCTACGACTCGCCCGACGCCGTCGCGGCGTTGGCCGGCCTGACCCCGGTCACCAAAGCGTCCGGTAAATATCATGCCGTGCATTTCCGGTGGGCCTGCAACAAACGATTCCGTAAAGCGATGACCACGTTCGCCGACAACAGTCGCCACCAAAGCCCGTGGGCCGCCGAGGTCTACCGCAGAGCTATCCAACGCGGGCACGACCACCCGCACGCCGTCCGGGTCCTGGCCCGCGCCTGGGTGCGCGTGATCTACCGCTGCTGGCTCGACCGAGAGCCTTACGACCCGGCCAGGCACGGCAACGCGAACAAGATCAACAGCGGGCAACTTGCGGCCTGAGGTTGACACAGAGGGTGTCATGCCGGGACCTCCTGGCTGGGTTCGCCGACGACGGCGCTGTCGCCGTCGGTGGCCGGGTCGGCGCCGGCGGCGTCGGAGGGATGGGACGGATGGCCGGCGGCGTGCCGGACGGCACGGACGATGTTCTCGTAACCGGTGCAGCGGCAGATCTGACCGGAGATGGCCTCCCGGATGGTGGCCTCGTCCGGATCGGGATCGTGATCGAGCAGGTGCCGGGCGGTCATCATCATCCCCGGGGTGCAAAACCCGCACTGCAGGCCGTGTTCGGCCATGAAACCGACCTGGACCGGATCGAGGGTGGCCCCGTCGGCCAGGCCCTCGACGGTGCGCACCCGGTGCCCGTCGGCCATCGCGGCCAGCACCGTGCACGTCTTGACCGGTTCCTCGTCCAGCCAGGCGACGCACGTCCCGCACTGCGAGGTGTCGCAGCCCCAGTGGGTTCCGGTCAGGCCCAAGGTGGTGCGCAGGTAGTGCACCAGCAGTTGCCGGGACTCGATCTCGTTGACGTGCTCGACGCCGTTGACGGTGATCCGCACCTGCATGTCAGATCCTTCCCTGGGCGCGATCGGCCGCCCGGCGCAGGGCCCGGCGGGTCAGCTCGTCGGCGAGATGGCGTTTGTAGACGACCGGCCCGCGCTGATCGGGGCTGGGCCGGCTGGCCGCCGCGGCGAGCCGGCCGGCCTCGGCCAGGGTCTGGTCGGTGATCTCCCGGCCGCGCAGGTAGTCCTCGGCCTCGGTGGCGCAGCCGTGCTCGACCCCGAGTGCGGCCAGGGCGATGCCCACGTCGGAGACGACGCCACCGTCGAGGACGAGGTAGGCGCCGACGGCGGCGACGGCCCAGTCCCCGGTCCGCCGCTCCACCTTCTCGTAGGCGCTGCCCGCCCCCGGCCGGATGGGAATGCGGACCTCGGTGAGGATCTCGGCGTCCTCGAGCACCGTCTGGTACGGGCCGTCGTCCAGTTCCCGGACCGGCACCACCCGAGATCCGGTGCGCGAGCGGATCACCGCCTCGGCCCGTAGGGCGGCCAGGACGGCACTGAGGTCCTCGGCCGGGTCGGCCTGGCACAGTGACCCACCGACCGTGCCGCGATTGCGGACGATCGGGTCGGCGATCACCCGTTCCGCGTCGTGCAGGATCGCGTAGTGCTCGCCGATCACCGGGGAGGCCAGGACCGTCTTGTGCCGGGTGAGGGCGCCGATGCTCAGGTGATCGCCGGTCACCCGGATGTAGTCCAGTTCGGTCAGATCGTTGATGTCGATGACGCATTCGGGCTGGGCGATCCGCAACCGCATCATCGGGATGAGGCTGTGCCCGCCGGCGATCAGCCGGGCCTCGCCGTCGTGCTGGTCGAGCAGGTCCAGCGCCTGCTCGACGCTGTGCGCCCGGGCGTAGTCCACGGGGGCGGGTGTCTGCATGCGCGCTTCCCTTCGGCCGGCGATGGCGTCCGGTCGGCGGGGGTGCGCGTCGATTCCTGATCCATGCGTGAGCATCGACGGGCGGGCCGGCGCGGCGGTGAACGGACCCGCCGCCAGTCTGCGCCCGACCGGCGCCACGTGACAATGGCTCCTGGGCGGGAGATTTCAGAACGAAGGCACAAACGGGATACTTCGGGCGCTCTTCGGGGTATCTGACCCGCCGGTCAGAGCTCCCGCAGATACCGCGCGTGATGATCGGACTGGTCCTGGTAACCCAGGGCCCGGTAGAAGGGGTGCGCGGCGTCGCGGGCTCGCGACGAGGTCAGCTCCAGGACGTCGCAGTTCCAACCCCGGGCGCGGTCCTCGGCCGCGCCCACCAGGGCCGCGCCCACCCCGGTGCGCCGCTGCCCGGCGCGCACCACCAACCCGACGATCCGGGCGCTGCGTCCCGGCCGGCCCAGATGCGGGGTGGCCGCGACGGCGACCGCGCCAACCAGGGTGCCGTCGGCCTCGGCCACCAGGTAGGCGGCGTTCGGGGTCTGCGTCCAGTCCGCGAGCTGGGCGGCGACGACGTCCGCCGGTTGCGGATGGCCCCACTGGTCCAGCAGGACGACCAGCTCCGGGACGTCGCCGGCGTGCGCGGGACGGATCAGCATCGGCCCAGTGTGGCAGCGCTGCCGATGATCAGGCGTGCGGCCGGGCGACCTCGCGGTGACCGGCGTCCAGCCGCCGCGTCCAGCCCCGGGCGTCCAGGTGCTCCAGCAGCGGGATCGCCACCCGGCGGGTGGTGGCCAGTGCGGCCCGAGCCTGGCTGGTGGTGAACGGCTGGTCCAGACCGGACAGAGCCCGCATCGCCAGCGCGGGAGCCGTTGGCAGCAGCACGATCCCGTCGCGCAATCGCAGCACCCGGCCGGCCCGCTCGGCCGCGGCCAGCTCGCGCGCGCCCAGCTGCAGGGCCGCCAGGTCATCGGCCTCGGGCGCCGCGAACGGGGCGGCCCGCAGGCGGGTCTCCAGCTCGGCCACGGCCGCGGCGGCCGGCCCGAGCTCGTCACCGGTGCCGGGCAGCCGGATGTGCCCACCGGCGTAGTCCAGGTCGGCGGCCGTCACGACCGCGTCCAGCAGGTCGCGGTCGGGCAGCGCCAGCAGGTCGGCCGCCGCGCCTCGAGACAGGCCGCCGGCCAGCGGATCTCGGTCGTGCAGGGCCTCGACCGCCGTGCGCAGCCGGGTCGTCCAGGCCTGGAAGGTCGGTGCGTGCACCCACCACCGGTCCACCGCCCGGACCTGCGGCGGCGGCGTGGCGGTGGCGTCCAGCAGGCCGAGCCGGCCCAGGTGCGCCACCGGCACCGCCCCCCGCCGGGCGACCTCGGCCGCCACATCGCCGCGGGGGTCCAGCCGCGCCACCACGGCCAGCCGGCGCGCGGCGTCGCCCCGACGGCGCAGCGCCGGGGGTTCGGCGTCCAGGACCTGCGCCCCGCCCAGCACCCGGCGGCTGCCCGGATGGCGCAACACCAGCCGATCGCCCACCACCAGCGGCAGCCGGCGGTCCAGGGTGATCCGGGCATGGTCGTCGTCGTACGGGCGCACCCGGGCCGGCAGGGCCGCCGTGCCCACGTGCACGGTCAGGTGTTCGGGGGCCTCGGTGAACGGCGCCCCGGACGTGCGGCGCACCTCCAGCAGGGCGGTGACCGGCCAGGCGTCCGGGGTGAGCAGGACGTCGCCGCGGTGGACCTGATCGACCGGCACCCCGCGCAGGTTCAGGGCGACCCGGTCGACCGGGGTGAGGGTGGCGTGGGTCTGGCCCCGGCTCTGCAGCCCGCGGACGGCGACGTCGCGGAGTGAGCCGGGGCCCAGCACCTGCAGCGGCATGCCCCGGCTCAGGGTGCCGGCGGCCAGCGTGCCGGTGACCACCGTGCCGGCCCCGCCGACGGTGAACGACCGGTCGATCCACAGCCGCAGCCGGCCGGAGCTCACCGGGGCCGGTACGGCGGCCAGGACGCCGTCCAGCGCGGTCCGCAGCTCGGCCAGACCGGTGCCGGTGACCGCGGAGACGGTGACCGCGGGAGCCTCGTCCAACCCGGTCGTGGCCAGTTCGGCCCGGGTCTGCCGCAACGCCGACGTGCCACCGTCGGCCGCCCGGTCGGCCCGGCTGATGACGATCAGCCCGTGCTCGATGGCCAGCGCGGCCACCGCGTCCCGATGATCGCTCGACTGCGCCCGCCAGCCCTCGTCGGCGGCCACCACGAACACGACCACCGGCACCGGGCCGAGCCCGGCCAGCATGTTGCCCAGGAACCGTTCGTGCCCGGGCACGTCGACGAACGCGACCGGCCGGCCGGAGGGCAGGGTCGTCCAGGCGAACCCCAGGTCGATGGTCAGGCCGCGCCGGCGTTCCTCGGCCCAGCGGTCCGGCTCCATCCCGGTCAGCGCGCGGACCAGCGTGCTCTTGCCGTGGTCGACGTGGCCCGCGGTGGCCACGACGTGGGCGGGGTCGGGCACCGCTCAGCTCCCGAGCGCGGCCCGGACGGCGCCGAGCAGCCGTTCGTCGTCGGCCTCGGGGATGCAGCGCAGATCGACCAGGCAGGCGCCGTCGTGTACCCGGGGCAGCACCGCCGGCCGGCCGGTGCGCAGCCGCGTCGCCGCCGACTCGGGCAGGGCAACCGCCCAGCCGGGCAACGGGACCCCGGGGGCCCCGCCGCCGCCGACCCGCCCGTCGTGGGCCACCACCGGCGCCCCGACCGCGGCGGCCAGCCGGTCGGCCCGCTCGCGCAGCCGGTCCGGGTCGGCGTGCAGCGCGTCGCCGACCGGGGTCCGGCCGGCGAGCACGGTCGCGGTCAGGGCGGCCAGGGTGAGCTTGTCGGCGCGGACCGCCCGGGCCAACGGGTGCCGGGCGAGTGTCGTCACCAGATCGGCGCGGCCCAGCAGGAGGCCGGCCTGCGGGCCGCCGAGCAGCTTGTCCCCGCTGGCGGTGACCAGGTCGGCGCCGTCGGTCAGCGTCGTCGCGGCGTCCGGCTCGTCGGGCAGCAACGGGTCGGGAGCCAGCAGCCCGCTGCCGATGTCGACCACCAGCGGTACCCCGTGCTCGCCGGTCAGCCCACGGAGTTCGGCGACCGGGACGGCCGCGGTGAAACCCTGCACCCGGAAGTTGCTCGGGTGCACCTTGAGCAGGCAGCCGGTGTCCGGGCCCATCGCGTCGGCGTAGTCCCGCAGGTGGGTCCGGTTGGTGGTGCCCACCTCGCGCAGCCGGGCGCCGGTCGAGGCGATCAGATCGGGCAACCGGAAGCCGGCGCCGATCTCGATCAGCTCACCCCGGCTGATCACCACCTCCCGGCCGGCGGCCAGCGCGGTGGTGGCCAGGACCAGGGCGGCGGCGCCGTTGTTGACCACCAGCGCCTCGGGCGCCGATGGGCAGGCGGCCAGCAGCGCGGCGCGGGCGGCCGCACCCCGGCGCGATCGCTGGCCGGTGTCGAGGTCCAGTTCCACGTCCACATAGCCGCTGGCGTCGAGCAGGGCGGTGACGGCCGCGGCCGAGAGCGGGGCCCGGCCCAGGTTGGTGTGCACGAGCACCCCGGTGGCGTTGAGCACGGCGGTCAGGCCGGCCGGCGGGTGGCGCAGCGCGTCCAGCAGCGCCGGCTCGACCTGCTCGGGCCGGATCGTGCCCTGCCGGGCCTGCTCCTGCAGGTCGCGAACCAGGGCGCCCACGGCCTGGGGCCCCAGCCGCTGCCGGGCGTCCCGGGCCGCCGGGAGGGCGAGCAGACGATCAGTCCGCGGGATCAGCCGGCGCGGGTCGGTCGTGCTCACGCCTGCATTGTTCCCACGTCGGGGGAGCCGCCGCGGATCGAGGGGCCACTTCCGGTCGTTCGGGGCTGGCCCGAACGACCGCAACTGGCCCCTCGATCGTGGGTCGGGTGGCGGAGGCGGACGGGAATCGAACCCGCCAGGCCGAGATACTCGACCTCTCCGGTGTTGAAGACCGAGGGGACCACCAGGAACCCGCACGCCTCCCTGTCAGCACCAGCCGGGCCAACCTACAGTGGCGAAAGCTGGGGCGGGCGGCAACGGAGGCCACGAATGACCATTCATCGGATCGTGCCGAACCTGAACGTCGACGACGCCAGCACCGGCCACGAGTTCTACGAGGACTTCCTCGGCCTGCGCAAGGAGTTCGACCTGGGCTGGGTGGCCAGCTTCCGGTCGCCGACCAACCCGAGCGTGCAGGTCAGCATCGTCTCCGGCGATCCCACCGCCCCCGAGCCCTCGGCGCTGAGCGTGAACGTCAGCGATGTCGATGCCGCCTACGAGCAGGCCCGCCGCCGCGGGTACGAGATCGTCTACCCGCTCACCCATGAACCCTGGGGCGTCCGCCGGTTCTTCGTCCGCGATCCGCATGGGGTGGTGGTCAACGTCGTCGGGCACCCGGACTGAGGCCGTGTCTAGGCTCGGGGGATGGGTACGACGGCGTCCATCGACCGGGCCGAGGGCATCCGGCTGACCGGGTACGCGCACGGCGGTGGCTGCGCGTGCAAGATCCCGCCCGGCGAGCTGGAGGACGCGGTCCGCGGGCTCGTCGGCCAGGCCGGTCCGGACGTGCTGGTCGGGCTGGACAGCGGTGACGACGCGGCCGTCGTCCGGCTGCGCGCGGACCTGGCCGTCATCTCCACCGCGGACTTCTTCACGCCCGTCGTCGACGACGCCTACGACTGGGGCCGGATCGCCGCAGCGAACGCGCTCTCCGACGTCTACGCGATGGGCGGCCGGCCGGTGGTGGCCATCAACCTGGTCGGCTGGCCGCGGGGCGTGCTGCCGATGGAGCTGATGACCGAGGTCCTGCGCGGGGGCCTGGAGGTCGGGGCGGCCGCCGGGTGCCCGGTGATCGGCGGGCACACCATCGACGACCCGGAACCCAAGTACGGCATGGCCGTCACCGGGGTGGCGCATCCGGACCGGCTGCTGCGCAACGATTCCGCCGAGGCCGGCCGGCCGATCACGCTGACCAAGCCGCTGGGTCTGGGCCTGCTGAACAACCGGCACAAGCGGACCGGCGAGGTGTTCCCGGAAGCCATCGCGACCATGACGCAGCTCAACCGGGACGCCGCCGACGCGGCGCTGGCCGCCGGCGCGAAGGCCGCGACCGACGTCACCGGCTTCGGCCTGCTCGGCCATCTGCACAAGATGGTGCGGGCCTCCGGCGTCGGGGCGGTCATCGACCGCGGCGCGGTGCCCGTGCTGGAGGCGGCCCGGCAGGCGCTCCGGGACGGCTTCGTGCCCGGCGGGTCCGCGCGCAACCTGGACTGGGTGCGGCCGCACCTGCGGGCGGGCGCCGGCGTCACCGAGGACGACCTGCTGATCCTGGCCGACGCCCAGACCTCCGGTGGCCTGCTGGTGATCGGCGAGGTGCCCGGCTATCCGGTGATCGGGCACACCGTCGCCGGCGCCGGTATCGACGTGCGCTGACCGCGGCGGTACCGGCGCCCGGCCCGTCCCGGCCCAGGCCCCCGGCCTGCCCCGCCCTGGCCCCTCTCCCGCCTCCGGCTGCCCCCGCGCGGATGAAGTCGTACTCACCGGTCACACCAGTCACATCTGGTGTGAGTTGATCCGCGCCGCAGTAGTTGATCCGCGCGGGGGGAGGGGGCGGGGGGTTAGCCAGCGGTGGTGATGGAGTCGTCGGTGATGCCGGCGGCGCGGCGAGCGGCCAGGCGGCGCTTCTGCGGCACGATGGTGTATTTCGGGTCCTTGGCGGAGTGGATGCCGGCCTCGAAGATGCCGAAGCGGGTCAGCGCGGACGAGGCCAGCAGGGCGAGGCCGGAGCCGACGGCGATGGCCCGGTGGCGACCGGCCAGCAATGCCCCCAGCCCGCCGACGACGGTCAGGATCTCGCTGGCCCGCAGCATCTTTCCGGCCCCGCCGTGGTGCAGGGTCTGCGCCACCGTCGGGTCCATCCGGTGCTTCATCACCTCGGACGCGGCGACCTTGGTCACCGCGCCGGCCACCGCGAAGGTGCGGGCCGGCCCGGTCTCGGCGAGCGGGGTGGTGATCATGGCCAGCCCGCCCGCGCTCAACGCGGCCGACCCGACGAACAGGAACGGCAGCTCGTCGCGGGCGGCGTTCCAGGTGGGGACGGCGGTGTCGGCCAGCAGCACCGCGGTGTAGGCGGCCAGCGGCGGGGCGAACAGGGCGGTCCAGACCCCGGCCGCGCCGTCGACGAACGGCAGCACCCGGCGCAGCGGGCCGAGCGGGAAGCGCCGCCCGGTCATCCGGTCCAGCTCCAGGGCGGTGGTGACGCCGGCCCCGGCGCCGAAGGCGGCCAGGATCCAGGAGCCGATGCTCATCGGCGAGGTCACCTTGACGGTGCGCAACATGTTCAGAAACCGTTCGGGCCGGCCCAGGTCGCGCACCAGCGCGACACTGCCCAGGCCGATCGCGGTGATCGCGCCGAGCCGGGCGTTGCGCCGCAGCGTCGGCCGCCGGGTGAACTGGGCCCCCGCGGCCAGCAGCGCGGAGCCGCCGGCCAGCCCGCCGAGGAACAGGTAGGCCGGCACGTCCTCGCCCCACGGCGGCGCCTTGACCACCGGCCGGCCGTAGTAGGAGGTGAACTCGGCCTCGGGCACCATCGGCATCTCGCGGGAGCCGTCAGCCCCGACCTGCGGGCCGGGCGCCCCGGCGCGTCGACGGCGCCGCCGCCGGCCCGAGGGCTCCGGCGGCCGCAGGCTGTCGAACTCGGACGTGGTCACCGGCGCCGGCCCGTCCCGCGTCCGGTCAGGAAGGACAGGGCCGCGGCGGCGAGCATGCCGACGGCGGCGATGCCGGCCCGGTTGAACATCCGCGGCAGGTCGGCGGTCGGCACCCGCGGGTCCGGCGGCAACCCGTAGACCTCGGGCTCGTCCAGCAGCAGGAAGATCGACCCGGTGCCGCCGACGCCGTCGAGCTCGTTGGCGCCGTATAGCCGCGCCTCGGTCATCCCCTGGGCGTGCAGCTCGCCGACTCGCTGCCGGGCCTGCGCCACCAGGTCGTCATGGTCGCCGTACTTGATCGAGGTGGTCGGGCAGGTCTGCGCGCAGGCCGGCGTCTGGCCCTCCAGGATCCGGTCGTAGCACAGCGTGCACTTCTGGGCGACGTTGTGGTTCGGCACCTCGGTGTGCGCCTCCGGTTGCCCGGGGCGGCTGGCGTGGGTGGAGTAGGTGCCGTCGTCGCGCCGTTCGACCACGCCGAACGGGCACCCGGCCACGCAGGTGCCGCAGCCGTTGCACACGTCGGCCTGGATCACCACGGTGCCGAACTCGGTGCGGAACAGCGCGCCGGTCGGGCACACGTCCAGGCAGCCGGCGTGCGTGCAGTGCTTGCACACGTCCGAGGACATCAACCAGCGGAACTCGGCGGTGTCCGGGGGCGTGGTGTCGACCGGCGCGGCCGACGAGCGCACCGCCGGCATGCCCAACCCGACCAGGGCCCGGCCGGACTCGCGGGCCTGCTCGATCCGGTCGCCGTCCTGCTCGATGAACGCGACGTGCCGCCAGGTGCTGGCCCCGAGCGAGCCGGTGTTGTCGTAGGAGGAGCCCAGCAACTGCAGGTCGCCGTCGCGGGGGTTGTGATTCCACTCCTTGCAGGCGACCTCGCAGGCCTTGCAGCCGATACAGATCGAGGTGTCGGTGAAAAAGCCCTTCCGGGGCTGGGGATCGGCCCAGTTGGCGTCGGTGGTCGGGTTGGTCGGCCCGGTCAGCTGGCCCATCAGCGCCGCCCCTCGCCCTCACGGTCGGGGTCGGTGACCCGCTCGTTGTCGGTCTCGACGGTAGCGCCGGACCGGGACTGGTACTCGGCGACCAGTCGCAGCAGGTCCTCGCCCTGCGGCCGGCGGCCGGGCCGGATGTCGCACGACCCGGCCTTGGACTCCTGGATCTGCACATTCGGATCCAGGGTGATGCCGAGCAGGTCGTTGGCCGCGTCCCCGCTGACCACGGCGTCGCCGCCGACGCCCCAGTGGTAGGGCAGCCCGATCTGGTGGATGGTGTGCCCGCCGATCGTCAGCGGCGTCATCCGGTCGGTGACCAGCACCTTGGCCTCGATCGCCGACCGGGGCGAGATGATGGTCGCCCAGCCGAAGTTCTCCAGGCCCTTCCCGGCGGCCAGCTCCGGGGAGACCTCGCAGAACATCTCCGGCTGCAGCTCGGCCAGGAACGGCAGCCAGCGGCTCATCCCGCCCGCGGTGTGGTGTTCGGTCAGCCGGTAGGTGGTGAACACGTACGGGTAGACCCCGGCCCCGGGCTGACCGGCGCTGGGCGCCCACAGGTTGTCCTTGCCGGGCATCAGGATCCGCGACGGGCTCTGCTGCTGCGGGTACAGCGCGTTGCGGACCGGGGACTCCTGTGGTTCGTAGTGCGTGGGCAACGGGCCGTCGAGCATGCCCTTGGGCGCGAACAGCCAGCCCTTGCCGTCCGCCTGCATGACGAACGGGTCGTCGCCGGCCAACGCGGCGGCGCCGCCCAGTTCCGGGTCGGGACGGCTGCCCGGGGCCCGGTCGACGACGAAGTCGGGCACGTCATTGCCGACCCAGCGCTGCTGCTGCTCGTCCCACCAGACCAGCTTCTTGCGTTCGCTCCACGGCCGGCCCGCGGGGTCCGCCGAGGCCCGGTTGTACAGGATCCGCCGGTTCGCCGGCCACGCCCAGCCCCACTCGTTCTGGCTCGGGCTCGGCCCGCCGTGGGGCACCCGGTCGGCCGCGTGGTTGACGCCGTCGGCGTACACCCCGGCGTAGATCCAGCACCCGCCCACCGTGCTGCCGTCCGCGCGCAGCTGCAGGTAGGACGAGATCGGCACCCCGGCGTCGGGGCCGGTCAACCGGTAGCCGTTGATCTCCCGCAGCACCGATTCCGGGTCGATCTCGCCGTGCTCGTCCAGCGGGTAGTCCCAGGTCAGGTCGAGCAGCGGGCGGTCCCGCGGGTCGGTCGAGCCGGCCAGCTTGGCCCGGATCCGCTGGCCCAGCTCGTAGAAGAACTCCAGCTCGGCCTGCGCCTGCCCGGGCGGGTCGACCGCCTTCTCCCGCCACTGCACCAGCCGCTGGGTCTGGGTGAACGAGCCCGCCTTCTCCACGTGGGTGGCCGCCGGCAGGAAGAACACCTCGGTGCCGATGCCCTCGGTGGTCAGCTCACCGGAGGCGATCTCCGGGCCGTCCTTCCACCAGGTGGCCGACTCGATCAGGTTCAGATCGCGCACCACCAGCCACTTGAGGTGGGCCATGCCGAGGCGCTGCATCCGGCCGTTGGCCGACCCGACGGCCGGGTTCTGGCCGAGGATGAAGTAGCCGTCGACCTTGTCCTCGAGCATGTCGTGCACGGTCTGGTAGGTGCCGTGCGGCCCGGACAGCCGGGGCAGATAGTCGTAGGCCCAGTCGTTCTCGGCCGTCGCCGCGTTCCCCCACCAGGCCTTGAGCAGGCTGACCACGTAGGTGTCGGCGGCCGCCCAGAACCCCTTTTGCTGCTTGGACGAGATGGCGTCCAGGTACTCCTGGTAGGTGTCGTGCCGGCCGACCGTCGGCATCGGCAGGTACCCGGGCAGCAGGTTGAACAGGGTGGGGATGTCGGTCGAGCCCTGGATGCTGGCGTGCCCGCGCAGGGCCATGATCCCGCCGCCCGGGCGACCCATGTTGCCCAGCAACAGCTGCAGGATCGCCGACGTGCGGATGAACTGGGCACCCAGCGTGTGCTGGGTCCAGCCGACCGCGTAGGCGAAGCAGGTGGTCCGGTCGCGCCCGGAATTCTGAGTGATCGAGTCGGCCAGGTACCGGAAGTCGGCCGGGTTGATCCCGCAGGCCTCCTGCACCATCGCCGGGGTGTAGCGGGCGTAGTGCCGCCGAAGGATCTGGAACACGCACCGCGGGTGCTGCAGGGTGTCGTCGCGCAGCACCTTGGCGTGCGGCAGGGTCGGCCCACCGCTGCCGTGCTCGTCACCGGCCGCCCGGTCGGACGCGGAGGCGCCGTGCTCGGCGGCGTCCTCGTGCGCATCATCAGCGGTCTCGTAGGCCCAGGACGACAGGTCGTACTTCCCGGTCGCCGGGTCGAACCCGGAGAACAGCCCGCCCAGGTCCTCGGCGTCGCGGAAGTCCTCGTTCACGATGGTCGCCGCGTTCGTGTAGTGCACGACGTACTCGTGGAACCACAGGTCGTTGTCCAGCACGTGCTTGATCAACGCACCCAGCAGCACCACGTCGGATCCGGCCCGGATCGGGATGTGCTTGTGCGCGATCGCGCTCGTTCGGGTGAAGCGGGGGTCGACGTGGATGATCCGGGCGCCGCGCGCCTTGGCCTCGGACACCCACTGGAAGCCCACCGGGTGGCACTCGGCCATGTTGGAGCCCTGGATCACGATGCAGTCGGCATTGGCCATGTCCTGCAACGATTGCGTCGCGCCGCCGCGTCCGAACGAGGCTCCCAAACTGGGAACCGTGGCGGAGTGTCAAATACGGGCCTGGTTCTCGACCTGGATCGCGCCGGCCGCGGTGAACAGCTTCTTGATCAGGTAGTTCTCTTCGTTGTCCAGCGTGGCCCCGCCGAGGGCGGCGATGCCCATCGTCCGGCGCAGCGGTCGACCCTCGTCGTCGGCGTCCTGCCAGTGGGCCCGGCGGGCGGCCAGGAACCGGTCGGCGATCATGTCGATCGCCGTGTCCAGCTCCAGCGGTTGCCAGTCCGTGGCGTGCGGCGGGCGGTACAGGATCCGGGTCTGCCGGGCGGGTGAGTTGACCAGCTGCTCACTGGCCGACCCCTTGGGGCACAACCGGCCCCGGGAGATCGGCGAGTCCGGATCGCCCTCGATCTGGACGACTTTTTCGTCCTTGACGAACACCTTCTGCCCGCAGCCGACGGCGCAGTAGGGGCACACGCTGCGGGCGACCCGGTCGGCGGTGGAGGTGCGGGGAGTCAGCTCCCGGGTGCGCGCCGAAGTGACTGCCGGCCCACGGCCGAACACGTCGCCCGACCGGAACTGCCGGACCACCGGCCAGTTCAGGACGCTCAGTCGCCCCATGGCGCCCACGGTAACCCACCGGTCGCCGCCCGGCAGGGCTCGGCGCCGCCCGCCCCGCCTGCCCCCGCGCCGGCCGGCCCGCCAGGCCCGGCCCCTGTGTCCGCCGACTTGCCACAAACGCACCGCTGATCCGCCCGCAGGCGTGCGTCTGGGGCAAGTCGGCGCAAGATGGGCGGAGCACGCAGCGAAAGGGAGGACACCATGGCCGACGAACACGCCCCCGAACCCGAGGCCGCGGCGGTGGTGCCCGTGACGCCGGTGCCCGTGACGCCGGTCGACAGCGGCCCGGCGGCGATCGTGGCGCCGCCGCCGGACTACTCGGCGGGCGGGGTGCCGAGCCTGGACTTCGTGCGGGACAAGATCGAGGGCCGGTTCGCCCGCTCGCTCGGGTCGGCCGAACTGGCCGGCGAGACCCCGGAGGCGCGGTCGGCGGCCGAACAGCAGGCGGAGCGGGAGAAGGCGGCCCAGGACAAGCTCGCGGCGATCCGGAACTCGTTGCGCGGCTCCGGCTCCGGGACCTGAGCGGGCCGCGGCCGGTGCTGGCCTGCGCGCGCCGGCCCGACGGCACGCTGGTGGTGCAGCAGCTCACCGACGACGGCGATCGGGTCGGAGCACCGCATGACCTGGATCAGCACGACCTGGATCAGCTGGACCCGGCCGGTCAGCGCTGGCTGTGGGCGAGCACCGGGGTGGACTACCCGCCGCTGATGGCCGCCGGCATCCGGGCGGCCCGCTGTCACGACGTCGCGGTGGTCGAGCGGATCCTGCTCGGCCGGGCCGGCGCGTTCGGCGAGCCGACCAGTCCCGCGGCCGTGCTCGCCCGGGCCCAGGGTCGCCCGGCCCCGGCCGAGCGGGTCGCCGACCTCGACCCGGCGCCGACCCTGTTCGAGCTGTCCGGCCCGGCCGACCAGCCGCCGGACGAGGACCCGACCGAGACGCTGCGGCTGGCCTACCTCGACCAGCGGGCCCGGGCCGGCCGGGACGGCGCGCTCGGTCTGCTGCTGGCCGCCGAGTGCGCGTCGGCCCTGGCCGCGACCGAAATGGGTGCGGTTGGCCTGCCCTGGCGCCGGGACATCCATCTGGCCGTGCTGGCCGAGCTGCTGGGTCCGCGGCCGGTCGGTGGGGGCCGCCCGCCGACGCTGGCCGCGTTGGCCGACGAGATCAGCCAGGCCTTCGGCTTCCCGGTCAATCCCGATTCGGCGGTCGACGTGCGAGCGGCCTTCCGGCGGGTCGGGTTCGACATCGAGAGCACCCGGTCCTGGGTGATCAAGGCGATCGACCATCCCGCGGTGCGCCCGGTGCTCGCGTACAAGGAACTGGTCCGCCTGCACACCGCCAACGGTTGGGCCTGGCTGGAGCAGTGGGTGCGCGGCAACCGGTTTCACGCCGAATACCTGTCCGGGGCGGTGGTGTCCGGCCGCTGGGCCACCCGCGGTGGGGGCGCCCTGCAGATCCCGCGGGTGCTGCGGCAGGCCGTCGTCGCCGACCCCGGCTACCGGCTGATCGTCGCCGACGCCGCCCAGCTGGAGCCGCGGGTGCTCGCCGCGATCTCCGCAGACCTGGTGCTGCAGGCGATCTCGGCCGAGGACGACCTGTATGCGGGGCTGGCCGCGGACGGATTCGGCGGGAACCGGGCGGCGGCCAAGGTCGCCATGCTGGGGGCGATGTACGGGCAGACCACCGGTGAGGGCGGGCGGCTGGTCAGCACCCTGCGCGCCCGCTACCCGCAGGCCATGGGTTACGTCGACGGGGCGGCCCGGGCCGGCGAACGCGGCGAGGTGGTGCATTCGGTGCTGGGCCGGGCCTGCCCGCCGCCGGGAACCTCATGGGAGGCGGTTCGCATCGGCCGGCAGCAGGACGCCACCCCCGCCGAACGGACGCTGGCCGACCGGTTGGCCGGTGATCGGGGCCGGTTCACCCGCAACTTCGTGGTCCAGGCGTCGGCGGCCGACTGGGCCGCCGTCTGGCTGGCCGGTCTGCGCACCTCGTTGACCGAGGTGGCCGGGGCCGAGCTGGTCTTCTTCCAGCACGACGAGCTGATCGTGCACGCCCCCGAGCCCGTCGCGGAGCCGGTGGCCGGGCTGATCGAGGACGCCGCCGACGCCGCCCGGCGGCTGGTCTTTCCCGGGTCAGCCGTCCAGACCCCGGTGCGCCCGGTGATCGTCGACCGGTACGCCGACGCCAAGTGAGCTGATCCGGGCGGCGGACAGCGCGCACCAGGCCAGGGCCAGCCCGAGCAGGGGCAGGAGCAGGCCGACCACGGTCACCGGGTCCAGCCCGGTGCCGCCGGCCGGGGCGACCGGATGGTGGGCGTGCCCGGAGCCGGTCGGGCCGGCGAGCATGATCAGGTGCAGCGCGAGCATGGCCGCGCTGCCCAGCGTCACCCAGACCCAGTCGGCCACCCGGGGCGCCGTCCACAGGTGGTGCACGCAGTGCAGGCAGCCGAGCGCGACCGCGATGGTGAGCAGGGACAGCCCGGGCGACCAGTGCCGCATCGCGCCGACGACGTGCACGGCCGCGCAGGCGATCATCACCACGGCGGCCGGCCGCGCCACGCTCAGGTCGGGGCGGCGGCCCAGCGGCAGGTGCACATCAGGACAGTAGAACCGGCCGCTGCATCCCGCAGCCCGTGCGCCCGGCCCAGGCTCAGCGCTGCCGGTCCTCTTCGATGGAGTCGATGCCCACGGCCGCCGCGATGGCCAGCACGGGGTCCATGTCGTTGACCTGCAGGGTGTAGGCGTCGGTCAACGAGATCCACCGGCGGGTGGTGCTGCCGACGGCCTGGCCGTTGCGTTCGAAGACGAACTCGTGATTGAGCAGGTCCCCGCGCAGGTCGATGTCACCGTCCTCGGCGCCCTCGATCCGCCAGCTCTCCTTGATCGGCGCGAAGTTGGCCTTGCGGATGACCACGTCGGTCCGGCCGGGCCGGGTGACGGTGAAGGTGGGGTGGATGTGCATGGCCGGCCGGAGCAGGCCGGCGACCTCCGTGCCGGTGGCGTCCAGCATGCTCCACCGCTGGCCGGGAAAGGCCAGGTGGCCCTTGAAGTGGTAGAGCTGGGTGTCGGTGTGGTCGTAGACCAGGAACCCTTCGATGCTGGACAGCTTGCGCCGCACAAGGTATGCCCCGGTGGGCAGGTCGGTGACGTCGGGTGCGGACTGGTGATGGAACACCGGACCTCCAGGTCCTCGGGCGGGGAACGGTCGGAGCGCGATCCTCAGCAAAACATTCACCGGAGCGGGCCGACGCGCGCCGGCGGCGGCACCACCCGAAGGGGTCGTCAATGCACTCGACCGGGACGCTGCGGCACGGTCGGTTGCCGACAGCGACGATGCTCGGATCGGGCCTCACCCACTTCGGATGAGCTCGGTTTCGAACCTGACGAAATCGTCAACTCCGGTCCTACGCTCGCGCCGTGTCCAGCCCCGCGATCGGTCGCGTCGACCGGCGAAAGGCCCGTACCCGGGCCGCGCTGATCGCCGCCGGGCAACGGATCCTGGCCGACCGCGGGACCACCGAGGTGGCCGTGCAGGACATCACCGACGAGGCCGGCGTCGGCCTCGGATCGTTCTACAACCACTTCACGACCAAGTCCGAGCTGTTCGAGGCGGCCGTGTTCGACCTGCTCGACGCGTTCGCCGCCGGTATCGACGCGGCCCGGGCTGACGTGCAGGATCCGGCCGAACTGGTCGCGATCGGCATTCGCTCGACCTGCCGGCTGGCCGCCACCCGGCCGGCCGTGGCCCGGGTGCTGGTGTTGACCGGTCCCGAGTTCCTGGTGGCCGACCGGGGTCTGGCCCCGCTGGCCAGCCGGGACCTGCGGCAGGGGCTGGCGTCGGGCCGGTTCACCCTGGCCCGTCCGGCCCTGGCCCTGGCCGTCGTCGGTGGCAGCGTGCTGGCCTTCCTGCAGATGCGGCTGACCGCGGACGGGAGCGGCTCGGTCACCGACGCCGACGCCGACCTGCTGGCCGCGACCCTGCTCACCACCCTGGGCCTGCCGGCCGCCGAGGCGGCCGAGATCGCCCACCGACCCCTGCCCGTCCTCGATCCGCCGCCCGGACCCACACCCCAAGGAGAACCTTCATGACCGCACCCCGCCTCGGCCGCGCCGACGGGCGCCCCAACGTCCTGCTGATCACCACCGGCGAGGAGCGCTACACGCTGCCCAAACTGGACGGCTTCACCCTGCCGGCCCGGGACTGGCTGCACCAGCGCGGCACCAGCTTCGACGACTACTACGTCGCCTCGGCGATGTGCAGCTCGTCGCGTTCGGTGATGTATACCGGGCAGCACGTCACCAGCACCATGATCTTCGACAACGACAACATGCCCTACATCCGCCCGCTCGATCCGGGCATGGCCACCCTGGGCACGATGATGCAGGCGGCCGGCTACTACACCGCCTACCAGGGCAAGTGGCACCTGTCCAACGCCTACCGCACCCCGCAGAACCCGGGGGAGACGTCGAAGGCGTTGCAGCCGTACGGGTTCACCGAGTTCAACGACTGGGGCGACATCGACGGCGGGGCGTGGGCCGGGCTCAAGGTGGACCCGGTGATCGCCGGGCAGGCGGTGCGCTGGCTCCGGGACAAGGCCCCGGTCGTGGCGCGCGACCAGCCCTGGTTCATGACCGTCAACTTCGTCAATCCGCACGACATCATGAGCTACGACTACGGCAGCACCCGCTCGATCACCCCGCCGCCGAACCTGGCCGAGGCGGTCAAGGTCAAGCCGCCGGCGGAAACGCCGCTGTACAGCAAGGTCTGGGACATCGACGTGCCGGACAACGCCGGCGACGACCTGTCCGGCGCCCCGCAGGCCGTGCGCGAGTACGCCGGGCTGGCCGACGCGATGTTCGGCCCGGTGGTCGACCCGCAGGACTGGCGGCTGGGCCTGAACTTCTACGTCAACTGCATCCGCGACGTCGACCGCAGCGTCTCCCTGGTGCTGGACGCCCTGGTCGCGTCCGGGCAGGCCGACCGCACGGTGGTCGTGTTCACCAGCGACCACGGCGAGCTGGCCGGTTCGCACGGGCTGCGGCAGAAGGGAAACCTGGTCTACGACGAGAACTTCCACGTTCCGCTGGTCATCGTGCACCCGGACATCCCGGGCGGCGGCCGCACCCAGGCGCTCGGCTCGGCGGTCGACCTTGCGCCGACCATCCTGCACCTGGCCGGGGTCGACCCGGACGAGCTGCGGGGCGAGTTCGACGGCCTGGGCGGTCATTCGCTGGTGCCGGCGCTGGCCGACGGCGCCCAGGTGCGCGACGGCGTGCTGACCGCGGTGGAATCGGTGCTGACCCTGGACGCCGACTTCTGGCGGGCCTTCGGCCAGGCCGATGCGCCGGCCCGAATCCAGTCCGGCGAGCTGCGACCGGACTGGCACAAGCGCGGCTTCCTGCGCGGCTACACCGACAACCGGTACTCCTTCGGGCGCTACTTCTCGCCGCTGGCGCCGAACCGCCCGCGCACCGTCGACGAGCTGCTGGCCGCCAACGACGTGGTGCTCTACGACCGGGTCACCGACCCGGGGGAGACCCGCAACCTGGCCACCGACCCGACCCAACGGGAGCTGGTGGCCACCTACCTGGCCAAGTTGGAGGCGCTGATCGACGCCGAGATCGGCCGGGACGACCAGCCTTGGATCACCGAGAAGCCGTTGCTGCTGGGCGCGCCCAAGTGGCGCGGCGACAGCTGAGGAACATCTGGAGCGGGCGACGAGAATCGAACTCGCGCTATCAGCTTGGGAAGCTGAAGTTCTGCCACTGAACTACGCCCGCAAAGGCCCGTTCACTATACCCGGAGCCGGACCGCCCACGGACCGGCTCCGGGTCACCGGCGAATCGGGCCGCGGACCAGTTCGGCCCGCCAGCGCTCGCCGGGCAGTTCCTCGACGTGGCGAGCGACCACCCCGTCGACCTCCAGGGCCCGCAGATCGTCCCGGGTCAACGGGAACGGGGGCGGTGCGGTGACCGCGCCGGTGGCGCGGAAGGAGACGACCAGCAGGGTGCCGCCGGGGGCGAGCAGCGAGACGACCCCGCGGGCGGCCTGCCGGCGCGGCGGGTCGGGCATGGCCTGCAGGGTGAAGATCTCGACGACCAGATCGAACGCGCCGACCAGGTCGGCCGGCAGGTCCAGCAGGTCGGCCACCCGGTAGTCGACGGCCGAGTCCGGATAGCGGGCACCCGCCGCACCGATCGCGGCGGGCGAGAGGTCGAAGCCGGTGGTCGCCCACCCCCGGGCGGCCAGGAACTCGGCGTCCGCGCCCAGCCCGCAGCCGACCACACAGGCCCGGCCGGGCGGCTGCCGGCCGGCCCACCCGGTGAACCAGTCCAGCAGCAGTGGCTGCGGATCCGTGCGGTTCCACGGCATGTCGATGACGCCGGCGGCGCCCTCGGCGTAGAGCTGGTCGAACCATCCGGTTGGTCGCCCCTCGGCGTACGCCTGCCCGGCCAGCTGATCGGCGCGCCGCGCCCAGTCACGATCGGTCACCCGGCCGAACCTACGCCGGTGGTCATGGTGGCCTCGCCCGCTCGTTCGCTTAGAGTGATCCGGCGGTCACGGTCGGCCGCGTGATGCCCAGTGGGAGGGCCCGTGAGCACCCGGCTGAGCAGCGCCACGCATCCGGTGATCGTTGAGATCAACACCTGGCCGTGGCTGAACCGGCTGAGCCGGCTGAGGCGGGGGGCCGGGGCGCCGATCGAGCTGGGCACGGTCCCTGACCAGGCCTGGGACGAGCTGGCCGCACCCGGTGTCGACGCCGTCTGGCTGATGGGCGTGTGGCGGCGCAGCCCGGCCGGGGTGGCGATCGCGCTGGCCAACCCCGACCTGACCGCGTCCTTCGGCGCCGCGCTGCCGGACTGGACACCCGCCGACGTCGCCGGGTCGCCGTACTGCATCCGTGAGTACGTCGTCGACGAGCAGCTGGGCGGGCCGGCCGGGCTGGCCGCCGCCCGCGCCGCGCTGGCCGACCGCGGCGTCGGCCTGATCCTGGATTTCGTGCCCAACCACGTCGCACCGGACCACCCCTGGGTGACCGGCCGGCCCGAGCTGTTCGTCGCCGGCACCGACGCCGACCTCGAGCGGGACCCGGCCGCGTTCGTCCGGGTGGGCCAGCGCGTCCTGGCCAACGGGCGCGACCCCTACTTCCCGGCCTGGCCGGACGTCGTGCAGCTCGACGCCTTCGCGCCCGCGTTGCGGGCCACCGTCATCGACACCCTGGACGCGATCGCCGCGCAGTGCGACGGGGTGCGCTGCGACATGGCGATGCTGATGATGAACGAGATCTTCGCCCGCACCTGGGGCGAGCGGGTCGGGCCGGCGCCGGCGGCCGACTACTGGCCGACCGTCATCCCGGCCGTGCGGGAGCGTCATCCCGGATTCCGATTCCTGGCCGAGGCCTACTGGGACACCGAGTGGGCGCTGCAGCAGCAGGGTTTCGACTTCTGCTACGACAAACGACTCTACGACCGGCTGGTGCACGGGCCGGCCGAGCAGGTGCGGGCCCACCTGAGCGCCGACCTGGACTACCAGAACAAGCTGGTCCGGTTCGTGGAGAACCACGACGAGCCGCGGGCCGCCGCCGTGTTCGGGGACGAGCGGGCGCCGGTGACGGCGGTGGCCGCGCTGACCCAGGCCGGGGCGCGGCTGATCCACGACGGGCAGGCGCAGGGCTGGCGCACCCAGCTGCCGGTGTTCCTGGGTCGCTACCCCGACGAACCCACCGACGAGGGGTTGGCTGCGTCCGCGCGGGCCCTGCTCGAGGTGCTGGCCGATCCGACGTTCCACACCGGCCGGTGGCGGCTGGCCGAGCGTGCCGGCTGGCCCGGCTCCGGCTTTGAGAACCTGGTCGCCTGGTGCTGGGAGGGCCCCACCCGCTGGCTGGTCGTGGTCAACCTGAGCGGGCTGGCCGTCACCGGGCGGGTCCGGTTGCCCCTGGACGGCCTGGGCGGCCACATGTGGCGGCTGGTCGACCCGACCCACGACGTGACCTACGAGCGCAACGGGCACGACCTGGTGGACGGGCTGTTCGTCCGGCTCGGCCCGTGGGACTGGCACCTGCTTCGTATCGACCGGTCCCACGGCTGACCAGGCGGGCGCATAGAGTGCCCGCATGCTGCTGTCCGACCGGGACCTTCTGGCCGAGATCGAGGCCGGGTCACTCGCCCTGGACCCGTTCGACGCCTCGCTCGTCCAGCCCTCCAGCATCGACGTCCGGCTGGACCGGTTCTTCCGGGTGTTCAACAACTCGCGCTACACCCACATCGACCCCAAGGTCCAGCAGGACGACCTGACCAGCCTGGTCGAGGTTGACGACGAGGACGCGTTCGTGCTGCATCCGGGCGAGTTCGTGCTCGGCTCGACGTTCGAACGGGTGACCCTGTCCGACTCGCTGGCCGGTCGGCTGGAGGGCAAGTCGTCCCTGGGGCGGCTGGGCCTGCTGACCCATTCGACCGCCGGGTTCATCGACCCCGGCTTCACCGGGCACATCACCCTGGAGCTGTCGAACGTCGCCAACCTGCCGATCACCCTGTGGCCGGGGATGAAGATCGGCCAGCTGTGCCTGTTCCGGCTCACTTCGCCGGCCCTGCACCCGTATGGCTCGGCCGAGGCCGGCTCCCGCTACCAGGGGCAACGCGGCCCCACGCCGTCGCGGGCCCACCTCAACTTCCGGGCGGACGACACCCGGCGCTGACCTCGGGCGCCGCCAGCTCGGCGGCGCGCCGGGTGAACACCTTTCGTTCGCCGGCGTTGCGGGTCAGCTCGGCGGCCCGGTGGAAGTGCTGCGCGGCCTCGCCGTGATTCCCCGAGCGGGCTAGCAGGTCGCCGCGGACGGCGTGCGCCAGCGGGTAGTCGCCCAGCTCGCCCCGGTTCACGGCGGCGTCGAGGACGGCCAGTCCGGCCGCCGGACCGTCCGCCATCCCCACCGCGACGGCCCGGTTCAGCTCGACCACCGGTGAGGGCCACACATGAGCCAGGACGACGTACAACGAGGCGATTCGGGCCCAGTCGGTGTCCTGCGCCCGGGTCGCCCGGGCGTGACAGGCGGCGATCGCGGCCTGCAGGGTGTACGGCCCGATCGGCTTGGACAGGGACTCGGCCCGCTGCAGGGCGGCCAGGCCGCGGCGGATCAGCAACCGGTCCCACGCGCGCCGGTCCTGGTCGGCCAGCAGGACCGGTTCCCCTTCGCGTCCGGTCCGGGCCGCGGTTCTGGACGCCTGGATCTCCATCAGGGCGACGAGCCCGTGCACCTCCGGCTCGTCCGGCACCATCCCGGCGAGCACCCGGCCCAGCCGCAAGGCCTCCTCGCACAGCGCCGGCCGCATCCAGTCGTCCCCGGACGAGGCCGAGTACCCCTCGTTGAAGATCAGGTAGATGACCTCGAGGACCGAGGCCAGCCGATCGGCCATCGCCGCCGGGTCGGGCAGCTCGAAGCGCACGGACTGCGCGGCGAGCGTCCGTTTGGCGCGGACGATCCGGGCGGCCGCGGTGGCGGTGCTCACCAGGTAGGCCCGACCGATCTCCTGGGTGGACAGACCGCACAGGCAGCGCAGGGTCAGGGCGACCCGGGATTCGGTGGACAGGGCCGGGTGGGCCGCGGTGAAGATCAGCCGCAGCAGGTCGTCGCCGATGTGGTCGTCCAGCGCATCGTCGATCGCCCGGCCGATCTCGTCGGCCAGATCATGGCCGGGCTGTGCGCGGCCGATCGTCTCCAGTTTGCGCTGGTACACGATCCGGCGCCGGTGGGCGTCGATCGCCAACCGTTTGGCCGTGGTCATCAGCCACCCGGCCGGGTTGGCCGGGATGCCGCCGCTCGGCCACTGTTCCAGGGCGGTGACCAGCGCGTCCTGGGCGAGTTCCTCGGCCAGGCCCAGGTCGCCGGTGACCCGGGCCAGCCCGGCGATCAGCCGGGCCGACTCGATGCGCCACACCGCCTCGACGGCCTCCCGGGTGGCGGTGCTCACCCGTCGATCGAACCACTGCGGTCGGCCGACCGGCGCCCGGTCAGGCCGGCGGGCCGAAGTCCTCCGGGCCCATCACCTTGACCACGTCGGCCTGACCGCTCCATCCGGGCCACCGGTCCGCGTGCAGCTGCATGAACCGGGTCGACCATTCGACCGCCTCGGCCTGGCTGCGGACCTGGTAGAGCGCGTAGCTGATGAACTCCTTGGCCTCGGCGAACGGGCCGTCGGTGACGCTGAGCTGCCCGCCGGCGACCTGGACCCGGGCGGAGCCGGCGCGCGGCATCAGGCCGGCGGTGTCGAGCAGCACCCCGGCGGCGGTCGCCTCCGCGCCGAGATTCATGATCGCCTCCATCAATTCCGGGGGCGGCGGGGTGCCGGGCTGGGTTCCCGTGAGCAGGACGAGGTAGCGCATTGCTGACTCCTTGGCTGGTGGCTGGTGGGTGAGTGGGTGTGTGCGCTAGCTGTTGTATCCAGGGACATTGGTGACACGCCGGGTCGGCTGGTTGCGGGCATGAGGGAGGGTCCCCTTGGTGAGGTGTGAAGCGACCAAGCAAACACGCCGAACCAGGAGGACCCTCGTGGCCCACCGTAACGCCCCGCTGACCCCCGAGGGACGCCGACGCCTGTGCCAGCGCGTCGACGCCGGTCGGCCGATCTGTCACGTCGCCGCCGAGGCCGGCGTGGCCCGGCAAACCCTGGCCAAGTGGCACGCCCGCTGGAAGGCCGACGGTCCGGCCGGCCTGCAGGACCGCTCGTCGCGCCCGGTGTCCTCACCCGGCCAGGTCGACGCCCAGGTCGAGGACGTCGTGGAGTATCTGCGGCGGCACCTCAAGCTCGGTCCGGTGATGCTGGCCGCGGAGCTGCGCGAGTTCGGGATCACGCTGGCGCCGTCGACGATCCACCGGGTCCTGGTGCGCCGGGGCATCTCTCGCCTGCGGCACCTGGACGTCACCGGCCATCAGCTGCGGGAACCGGTCCGCCGGTACGAGTGGGCCGCGCCCGGTGACCTGATCCACGTCGATGTGAAGAAGATCGGCCGCATCCCCGACGGCGGCGGCTGGCGAATCCACGGCCGGGGCAACGACGCCCACCGAGCCTCCCAGCGGGGTCAGCGACCCGGGTACGCGTTCCTGCACACCGCGATCGATGACCGGTCCCGGCTGGCCTACACCGAAGAACTGGCCGACGAGAAGTCCGTGACCGCGGCCGGTTTCTGGGCCCGCGCGGTCGAGTTCTTCGCCGCGCACGGCATCGAGAGGATCCACCGGGTGCTGACCGACAACGGTTCCTGCTACCGCGGCAAGGACTTCAACACCGCTCTGGGGGCCACGGTCCACAAGTACACCCGACCGTACCGACCGCAGACCAACGGAAAGGTCGAGCGGTACCACCGGACCCTGGCCCGGGAATGGGCCTACCGCCAGGCCTGGTCCTGCAACGACGAACGAGCCGCCGCCCTGGCCGGGTTCGTGCACCGCTACAACTACCATCGGCCGCACACCGCGCTGAAGGGCAAACCGCCCGCCTACCGCACGCCAGCCGTTACCAACCTGTCCGGGCTCAACAGCTAGCGGGACCTGGCGGCGACCGTCCGGTACTGGTCGATCGCGACCATCGTCATCCAGGTCCACACCAGCACGACGGCGCCAACGAACGCCAGCGTGGCCACCGGGGCGCCGCCGCTGCCGGCCAGGGCCAGGAAGGCAGCCAGGAAGACGATGCCGGTGATCGCCGAGAAGGCTGCGAAGACCGGCCGGCGTTCCTTGCGGTACCGCGCCGCCATCAGCGTGCAGGCGATGGCCAGGCAGGTGAAGCCGATCCCGCCGGCGGCCAGATGCACCAGCCCGGTCCAGGACGGGACCGACCCGGCCGGGGACCCGACCGGGAACCCGGCGACCGGGTCCGCGCGGAAGAGACCGGCGGTGATCATGCTGACGCCGAAGACGCCGATCAATCGCGGGACCCAGGTCGCGCCCGGCCCGCGGCCCAGCGCACGATCCAGGCCGACCGCGAAGGCGATCACCATCAGGCCGGTGAGGATGAAGTTGGCGACCTGGATCCAGCCCCAGTCGCCGTTGGCCAGCAGGCTCCAGGAATGACGGCTCAGCTCGAAGCCGTGCCGGGTCAGCGCCTGGGCCAGCGCCACCGCGACGTAGAACGGCCCGGCGATGACGCCGTAGCCCAGCAGGGACTTGGTGATCCGGTCGGCCGGGGGGCAGGTCGGGCTGGTCGAGTGGGTGGCGGTGGGCCAGGGTGCGGTCATGTCGATCTCCTCGGGTGTGGCCGGAGCAGGGTGCGGCCGGCTGGTCACCACCTCTACGAACGGTCCGGCGGCCGATCGACACCGGCGGGAGAGTTTTTTCGGCTCCGGCCGGACCGCGGTGCGGTCGCCACGGACCGGTCGGCGAGCAAGGAAGTGGACCGCGTGATCATCCGGAGAGGTTCGTGCCGCAGGATGTGAACACAGGCACGCGACGGCGGCGCACGGCAGCCGGAACGGGACCGTAAGTGAGCGGTGGATAACATTCACCGTCGGGCGGCCGCGATCGCCGAGGTGTTCAGGGAGAGGGACCTGCCGATGATGTGGTGGTCGTGGGTGCTCGGGCTGATCGCGGTGGCGTTCATCGTGGTCGGTTTCGGCATGCTGATCCGGGCCGGGGTGCAGATGTTCGCGCATGTCCGGTTGGGGGCGCCGGATCCGCATCGGGCCGGTCCGGTCGGGGCGCGGCTGAGGACCTTGGTCAAGGAGTTCCTGGGGCATACCCGGATGCTCAAGTGGGGCTGGGTCGGGGTCGCGCACTGGTTCGTGATGATCGGGTTCGGCGCGCTGTTTTTGACGTTGGTGCAGGCGGTCGGGGAAACGTTCGATCCGGAGTTCGAGATTCCCTGGCTGGGTTATCAGGCCTGGTACGGGTTGTTCGTCGAGTTGATCGCGCTGACCACGGTGCTGGGCATCGGGTATCTGATCGTGGTCCGGCAGCTGAATCATCCGCGGCGGGTCGAGCGGGTTTCCCGGTTCCAGGGGTCGAATTTCGGGCAGGCGTATTTCGTCGAGTCGGTGATCCTGAGCATCGGGGTGCTGATCTTCCTGATCCGTGGGTTTGCCTCGGCTAACGGGTTCCTGCCGTATCCGACGTGGGCGGCGCCGATCTCGACGTGGTTGGGGTCGTGGTTGCCGGCGTGGCCGGCGGCGGTGTCGGTGGCTGCGTTGGTCAAGGTGATCGTGTCGATGGTGTGGGCGATCGTGATCGCCCGGAATCTGTCGATGGGGGTGGCCTGGCACCGGTTCCTGGCGTTCTTCAACATTTACTTCAAGCGTGAGGACGACGGGTCGACCGCGTTGGGTGCGTTGCGGCCGATGCTTTCCGGTGGTGAGGTGCTCAACCTGGAGGAGGCCGACCCGGAGGTCGACACGTTCGGCGTGGGCAAGGTCGAGGACTTCTCCTGGAAGGGCTGGTTGGACTTCGCGACGTGCACCGAGTGCGGGCGTTGCCAGTCGCAGTGCCCGGCGTGGAACACGGCCAAGCCGCTGTCGCCGAAGCTGCTGGTGCTCTCGCTGCGGGACCATTCGTTCGCCAAGGCGCCGTACCTGGCCGCGGGTGGGGGCACCGCCCCGGACGGGGCGGAGAAGATGGGTGAGGCGGAGTTGGCGGCGTTCGCCCACGCTGATCCGTTGGCGATGCTGGAGGCGGGCCGGCCGTTGGTCGGTGGCCCGGACGTCGACGCCGACGGGAACCAGATCGGTGGGGTGATCGATCCGGGGATCTTGTGGGACTGCACGTCGTGCGGGGCGTGTGTGGAGCAGTGTCCGGTGGACATCGAGCATGTCGATCACATCGTGGACATGCGCCGCTACCAGGTGATGATCGAGTCGGAGTTCCCCTCGGAGCTGGGCGGGTTGTTCCGGAACCTGGAGAACAAGGGCAATCCGTGGGGGCAGAACAGCAAGGACCGGATGGCCTGGGCCAAGGACCTGCCGTTCGAGGTGCCGGTGGTGACCGACACGATCGACCCGGATCACGAGTACCTGTTCTGGGTCGGCTGCGCCGGCGCGTTCGACGATCGGGCCAAGAAGACGACCCGGGCGGTGGCCGAGTTGATGCACATGGCCGCGGTCGGGTTCGCGGTGCTGGGCACCGAGGAGACCTGCACCGGTGATCCGGCGCGGCGGGCGGGCAACGAGTTCCTGTTCCAGATGCTGGCCCAGGCCACGGTCGAGACGATCAACACCGCGTTCGGGGACCGGGCGACCCGCAAGATCGTGGTGACCTGCCCGCACTGCTTCAACACCCTGGGCAACGAGTACGGCGACCTGGGTGGGCATTACGAGGTCATCCACCACACCCAGCTGCTCAACAAGCTGGTCCGGGACCGGCGGCTGGTGCCCAAGAAGCCGGCCGCTTCGCGGGACGTGACCTACCACGACCCGTGTTACCTGGGCCGGCACAACAAGGTCTACACGCCGCCACGGGAATTGATCGGCGCGACCGGGGTCACCCTGGCCGAGATGCCGCGCAACAGCGCCCGGTCGTTCTGCTGCGGGGCCGGCGGCGCGCGGATGTGGATGGAGGAGAAGACCGGCAAGCGGATCAACCTGGAACGCACGGACGAGGCGTTGGCCACCGGCGCGGACACCATCGTCACCGGCTGCCCGTTCTGCCGGGTCATGCTCACCGACGGCCTGACCGCCCGGCAGAACACCCCGACCGAGACCACCCCCGCCGACGTGGCCGACGTGGAGGTCATGGACGTCGCCCAGATGCTGCTGGCCGGCATCAAGGGCCAGGACTGACCACCCCCCCGCCCGGCTCCGGCTGCCCTCGGCGCCCGGGGGCGGGGCCGCGCTGATCCAAGTGCCGATCTGGGTGGTGTTTCGTCCGGTTTTCTGGTCCTTCGATCAGCGCGCCCAGCGAAGGGGGGCGGCTGGGGCTGGGGCGGGCGGGGCGGGCGGGGCCGAGGCGGGCCCCGGGGTCAGGCCGGCTCGCCGACCGGGTCGGCCAGCCGCTGCAGCATGGCCGTCTTGATGGCCGGGCGCAGGCCGAAGACCAGCAGGAAGCCGGACTCGCGGTAGAGCCGTCCGGCGTGCTCGTCGGCCAGCACCGAACGGCTGCCGGTTTGCACCATCAGCCGGGCCGCGGCCCGGGACGCGAGCAGGCTGGCCTCGGCCCGGGCGGTCGGCACCTGCTCGCCGGCCGCGGTGAGCAGCCGCAGCCGGGCCTGGGCGATGTCCGAGACGAGGTCCTCGGCCTCCAGCAGGCGGGCGCAGCGCCCGGCCACGCCGAGGGCCAGGAAGCCGTTCATCACCGAGCCCTGCGCCTCGGCGGCGACGAACGAGGCGAACGGTTCGGTGTGCCCGAGCCGGTCGTCCGGCACGAAGTGCCCGGTGAACCGCAGGGACACCGTCCGGCTGGCCTGCACGGCCATCAACTCGGACGGCTCGGCCACCAGGGTGGGCGATGACCGGGCGTCGATCAGGAAGAAGTGCAGCAGGCCGCGCTCGTCGACCCCACCGACCAGCAGGATGTCGATGAGCTCCCACCCGGTCACCCAGGCCGACTCGCCGGTCAGGGTGTAACCGCCGGGCACCTTGGTGACCCGGATCAGGTGCGGACGGGCCATGGCCAGCCCGGCCCGTACCTGCCCGGCGGCCATGGGACCGAGCCAGCGGTCCCGGAAGTCGGGCTGGGCGACGGTGGCGACGGCCATCAGCGGGGCCAGGTGCTGCAACCAGACGAAGGTGGTCGTCAGGCAGCCCCCGGCCAGCGCGGCGATGACGTCGGTCAGGACCGGGAAGCCGGCCCGGCCCAGACCGCCGAACTCGACCGGGGCCGGCAGGCCGTAGAAACCGTGGTCGGCCAGCAGGTTCAAGTGGTTGGGCGGCACCCGGTCCAGCCGCTCGACGGCCGGCGCGGCCGGGAACAGTTCGTCGTCGGCGATGCGCTGCGCCGTGAGGACCCATTCGCTGTCAGCTGCCGGCATTCGCATCATGGTGTCAACTTTGGCAAGGATTCGAATGGTTCTTGGGAGTGACACGTTGCGCCAAAGGCGTGATATTCCGCTCACTGTCCGGGCTCTGGGACAGTGATGAGGTGTATGTCGGGATCCTGGGCCCGCTCCAGGTGCAGGCGGGCGACGGGCCGGTGCCGATCGCCGGTACCCGGCTGCGCGCGCTGCTGACCCGGCTGGCCGTGGCCGCCCCGGAGCCGGTGTCGGTCGCCGAGCTGGTGCAGGCCCTCTGGCCGGGTGAGCCGCCCGGGGACCCGACGAATGCGTTGCAGTCGTTGGTGTCCCGGGTGCGGCGGGCCTTGGGCGACGCGGCCCGCATCGAACAGGTGCCCGGCGGGTACCGGCTGACCGTCGAGGGCGCCGAGGTCGACGCCGCCGTGTTCGGCGAGCTGGTCGCGACCGGGCGCCGGGAGCTGCAGCGGGACCGACCTGCGCAGGCCCAGGATCTGCTCACCCGGGCCCTGTCCCTGTGGCGGGGTGAGCCGCTCGCCGACGCGGCGGACGGCCCCTACGCGACGGCGACCCGGGCCCGGCTGCAGGAGCTGCGACTGGATGCCCAGGTCGACCTGATCGAGGCGCAGCTGCGGCTGGGCCGGTCGGCCGACGTGATCGCCGACCTGGAACAGCTGGTGGCGACCCACCCGCTGCGCGAGCGGTTGGCCGCCCAGCTGATGCGCGCCCTGGCCGCGACCGGCCGTCAGGCCGACGCCCTGGCCGTCTACGAACGGCTGCGCGACCGGCTGGCCGGCGAGCTCGGGGTCGACCCGGGCGCGGACACCCAGTCGGTGCACCTGGCCGTGCTGCGCGGTGAGATCGCCGCCGAACCGGCCGTGGCCCCCGCGGCGAACAACCCGTTGCGGCGCCGGACCAACCTGCGGGCCCCGCTGACCCGGCTGATCGGGCGCGATGCCCAGGTTCGGCGGATCACCGACCTGCTGGCCGACGGGCGGCTGGTGACGGTGGTAGGTCCGGGCGGGGCCGGCAAGACGCGGCTGGCCCAGGAGGTGGGCCGGACCGACGCCGCTGCTCGCCCGGACGGGGTATGGCTGGTCGAGCTGGCCTCGGTGACCGAGCCGAAGGGCATCGGGCCGGCGATGATCGGGGCCCTGGGCCTGCTGGACACCCGGGCGGTGGACCGGCGCAGCGATCGGGCGGCCCGAGATTCGATCGAGTACCTGATCGACGTGCTCGCCGAGGCCGACTGCCTGCTGGTGCTGGACAACTGCGAGCACCTGGTCGCGGCCGTCGCCGACCTGGTCGATGCGCTGCTGGCGGCCAGCCCGCGGCTGCGGGTGCTGGCCACCAGCCGGGAGCCGTTGGGCATCGTCGGCGAGTCGTTGTGCCTGGTGCCGCCGCTGGGCCTGCCACCGGTTGGCGCGACGGCGGCCGAGGCGGCCGGTTATCCGGCGGTCCGCCTGCTGGTCGAGCGCGGGCATGCGGTGACCTCCGAGTTCGAGGTGAGCCCGGCCACCGTCGAGGCCGTCGTGGAGATCGTCCGGCGGCTGGACGGTCTGCCGCTGGCCATCGAGCTGGCCGCCGCGCGGCTGCGGGTGATGCCGGTCGGCGAGATCGCGGCGCGGCTCTCGGACCGGTTCCGCCTGCTCACCGGGGGGAGCCGGACCGCCCTGCCCCGGCACCGGACCCTGCGGGCGGTGGTCGAGTGGAGCTGGGAGTTGTTGCGCCCCGCGGAGCGGCTGCTGGCCGAGCGGCTCGCCGTCTTCCCGGCCGGCGCCACCCCGGCCGCGGCCGCCGCGGTCTGCGGCGACGCCCGGTTGCCCGGGACCGACGTCGCCGACCTGATGCTCTCGCTGGTCGACAAGTCGTTGCTCACCGTCACCGGCGGGTCGGTCGTGCGGTACCGGATGCTGGAGACGATCCGCGAGTACGGGGTGGAGCGGCTGGCCGACCGGGGCGAGGCGGCCGCGGCCCGGGCGGCGCACGCCCGGTACTACGCCGCACTCGCGGGCCGGACCGATCCGCTGCTGCGGACGGGGGAGCAGCTGGCCGCCATCGCCGCCCTCAACGACGAGCGCGACAACATCGTCGCCGCCGTTCACTACCTGGCCGATTCGGCCGACCCGGCCGATCGCCGGGCCGCTCTGGCGCTGGTGCTGCACATGTCCTGGTACTGGCAGATGACCGGGGCGACGGCGGAGGCCTCCGGGTTGCTGGCCGTGGCGATGGCCGCGACCGCCGACGACGAGCAGGATCCGCTCCGGCCCTGGGCGCAGGCATTGCTCACCCTGGTCGACACGTTCGCCGGCGTGGGCGCGAGCTCGGCGATGGCGGATTTCCGGGCCGAGTCCGGACGGATCGCCCGGGCCCTGCTGACCGCGGGACCGCCGCCCTCCTCGTGGTTCGCCATGGTGCCCACGATGCTGGCCCTGTTCGCCAACGACGCCGACCTGGTCGCCCAGGCGGCCGCGTCGAGCTGGGCGACCGATCCGTGGACGCGGGCCGCGCTGGCCATGGGCCGGGCCCTGTTCGCCGAGAACGAGGGACGCCCGGCCGACATGCGGGCCGACATCGACCTCGCGCTGGCCGGCTTCGAGGCGATCGGCGACCGCTGGGGCCAGTCGTCGGTGCTTTCCAGCCGCGGCAACCTGCGGGCCACGAGCGGCGACATCGACGGTGGCATCGCCGACTACGAGCGGGCGCTGACCCTGTCCCGCGAGCTGGGGGCGGCCGAGGACGAGGCGATGATCCAGCTCCGGCTGGCCGGCCTGCTGATGCGGGCCGGCGACCTGCGTCGGGCGCAGGATCTGGTCGCCCAGGTCCACGACCCGCTGGACGAGCGCACGCCCGGATTCGACCGGCGGCTGTTCGCGGCCGGCATGCAGGCGATGATCAGCCTGCTGGCCGGGGACCTGGCCGGCGCGCAGGCTCAGGCGACGCAGCTGCGCGGGGACTGGCAGCGGCGCGGCGCGGACCCTCTGCAGAGTCATGCGGTGGCGTTCGTCGTCGCCGCGACCGCGGTGGTGGCCGTGCACGCCGGGGACGTGGACACCGCCGTCGCCGACGTGCGGACCGGTTACCCGATCGCCCTGCGCACCGAGGACATGCCGGTGGTGGCCACGCTGGGGGTGGCGGTGGCCTGGGTCGCCGCCGCCGTCGGCCATCCGGATCGGGCGGCGGTGGCCCTGGGTGCGTCGGCCCGGTTGCGCGGTAGCGACGATCCGGGGGATCCGGTGGTGGCCCGGCTGATCGCGCGCCTGCGCGGGGATCTCGGCGAGGCCTATGCCGAGCACTACGGCCGGGGCGGCGCGCTCACCCGGGCGGGCGCGGTCGAGGCCATCGACCCCGACCACGCCCTGGGCCGCTGAGCGGGAGGGTCAGACCCGCCGGCGGTAGCCGCGCAGCGCGAGCGGGACGAACACGATCAGCAGGATGGCCATCCAGACCAGCGTCCACATCAGGCTGGTCGCCACCGGGCCGCCGATCATCAGCCCGCGCACCGTGGTGACCAGCTGCGAGATCGGGTTGGCATTGGCGAACGTCTCCAGCCAGCTCGGCATGGTCGAGGTCGGCACGTAGGTGTTGCTGGCGAACGAGAGCGGCAGCACGATCAGGAACATCACGCCCTGCACCGCACCGGAGGTGCGGGCCTTCATGCCGACGAACACCGAGATCCAGCAGAAGCACAGCGCGAACGCGATCGAGATGCCGACGGCGGCCAGCGCGGCCATCGGGTTGGTCTCGATGCGAAAGCCCATGATCATGCCGAAGCCCAGGGTGACCACGCACAGGATGAAGTAGCGGGCGATGTCGGCGAAGACGGCGCCGACCAGCGGCACCGAGCGGCCGATCGGCAGCGACCGGAACCGGTCGAACACACCCTTCTCGATGTCCGCGTTCAGGTTCTGACCGAGCGCGACGCCGGCCATGGCGATGGTCTGGCCGAGCAGACCGGGCAGCAGGAACTGCAGGTAGTCCGCGGAGCTGCCGGCGATCGCCCCACCGAAGATGTAGGTGAACATCAGCAGGAAGATGATCGGCTGCAGGGTGACGTCGATCAGCGCCTCCGGGGTGCGCCACATCTTGATCAGGCTGCGCTTGGCCAGGGCGACGACGTGCCGCGGGTAGGCGGCGGCGGTCGCGGTCGGGGTCTGCTGGGGGGCGGGGCCGGCCGCGCGGTGGCCGGTCGTGGTGGTCGTGGTGGTGCTCATGCCGCGTCCTTCGAGGTCGTGACGGTGGGACCGGAGGGCCCGGTGGAGTTGTCGCCGACGCGTTGGCCGGTCAGGGTCAGGAACACCTCGTCCAGGGACGGCAGGTGTAGGGACAGTTCGGTGACGCCGATGCCCTCGGCGGCCAGCCGGCCGACCGTGCGGGCCAGAGCGTCCTCGCCGGTGTCGACGGCCGCGGTCAGCTCGTCCCGACCGGTTGGCTGGGGTTGGCCGCCGGAGATCTCGGCCAGGATCCGGCCGACGTCGGGCAGCCGATCCTTGTCGCTGGGTTTGACCCGGATGCGCTGACCGCCGATGGTCCGCTTGAGGCCCTCCGGGGTGTCGTGGGCGATGACCCGGCCGTGGTCGATCACCGTGATCTCGTCGGCCAGCGCGTCGGCCTCCTCCAGGTACTGGGTGGTCAGCAGGACGGTCGAGCCGTCGGCCACCAGCCGCCGCACCACGTCCCACATGTCCTCGCGCTTGGCCGGATCGAGCCCGGTGGTCGGCTCGTCCAGGAAGATCACCCGCGGCCGGCCGACCAGGCTGGCGGCCAGATCCAGCCGCCGGCGCATCCCGCCCGAGTAGGTCTTGGCCCGCCGCCCGGCCGCGTCGGCCAGGCCGAACCAGTCGAGCAGCTCCAGCGCGCGCGACCTGGCGTCGCGGGCCGAGAGGTTGAGCAGGGTGCCGATCATGACCAGGTTCTGCACGCCCGTGAGGTCCTCGTCGACGGAGGCGTACTGGCCGGTCAGGCCGATGGTGCGGCGCACCTGGGCGGCCTGCTTGACCACGTCGTACCCGTCGATGCGGGCGGTGCCGGCGTCCGCCCGCAGCAGGGTCGCCAGCACGCGCACCGCGGTGGTCTTGCCGGCCCCGTTGGGACCCAACACCCCGAGCACGGTGCCCTCCCGGGCGGCCAGGTCGACCCCGTCCAGCGCCTGGGTCTTGCCGAACGCCTTGCGCAGGCCCTCGGCCTCAATGATGTGAGTCATCGGTCGTCCTTTCTCAGCTTTCGACGACCAGCCTGCCGGGGACCCCTGACAGCCGGCGCACACGGCGCTGTCAGCGGTCGGCCGGCGCGGTCGGCCGGTGTGTGGATCCGACACCAGGCCCAAACCGCCGGTAATCTCCCGGACACTGATGGTGACATCGGTCAAAGTGGGCGGTCGGCCGGACGGGGATGTCGAGCGACCAGGGGCCTACCGGTGGCACTGTCCGAAGGACGGATTGATGACGCGCATTCTCATCGGCTCGGCCGGGCGCCGGGTGTACCTGGTCGAGTGGTTCCGCCAGGCCCTAAGCCGTTGCGAGGTGATCGGCGAGGTCCACATCACCGACCACGACCCGATGGCCGCGACCACCGCATTTGCCGACGCGTCCCACGTCGTCCCGCGGTATGCCGACCCGGACTACCCCCGGGCGATGGCCGACCTCGTCGACCGGATCGCACCCGACCTGTACTTCTCCCTCAACGACCACGAGCTGTTCGCCATGGCCGGACCGTTGGCCGACCGCCTGCGTCGGACCGGGTGCCGCGTGCTGTCGTTGTCGGTCGAGAGCCAGCGGGTGGTCACCGACAAGTACGCGATGGCCTCGGCCCTGGCCGGGTGTGGCGTCCTGACCCCACCGACGGTTCTGGCCGGCGACTCCGAAGGACTCCGGCGGATGGCTGCCCTGTCCCGGTCGCTGATCGTGAAGCGGCGATTCGGGAGCGGGTCGGTGGGGCTGCACCGGGTGGATGCGGCCCAGGCGGACCTGGTGGTGTCCGGCCTGGCCCGGCACGGCAGCCCGGTGGCCTCGGAATGGATCGTCCAACCGGAGATCACCGGGTGCCACTTCGGGCTGGACATCGTCACCGGCCTGCGTGGGGGTCGGCGTCCGGCCGCCGTGCTCGCCCGGGAGAAGGTGGCCATGCGCTCGGGCGAGGCGAACGTGGCGACCACCGTCGATCCTGCGCCTTTCCACGCCCTGGCGCAGGCGCTGACCGGTCTGCTCGAGCCGCAGGGGCTGATCGACATCGACGTGGTGGACGCCGGCGGGCAGTTCTTCGTTCTCGACATCAACCCGCGTTTCGGTGGCGGCTACCCGTTCAATCACCAGGCCGGCGCGGACGTTCCGGCCTTCTACGTGGCCGACCTCCACGGAATGGCGCCACCGCCGGGATGGGCCGAGTACGAGATCGGGCGGACGGTCGCCAAGTACGACAGCCTGGCCGTGCTGGCCGACCGGGGTACCAGCTCGCCGGGGGCGCGTCCGTTCTACGAGCCGCAGGCCCCGAATCCCTGCACCGTGGTCGACCAGTCCTCCACCGTCGGCGTGTGAGTCAGCGTCGGGGCGGATGACCCGGGTGGAACCGAGACGTGGAAGGAGACCGTCGACCGGGAGCCCGGTGTGAGCTCGACGACGGCGATGGCCGTCGACCGGCCACCGTCCGTGCCGGACTGCAGGCTGACCGGTCGATCGTCGAGGAAGGCCGCGTCGATGGAGCCGCCGGTGGGGGCGACCAGCAGGACGTGGGTGCGGTAGGAGTAGTCGGCACTCGACCCGCTGACGTAGGACGGCAGGCCCGACGGTGGTGGCTGGTAGTTCAGGGTCGCCGTGACCGTGCCCAACGTGGACCCGTCCGGTTGACACTCGCCGGCCGTGACGGTGGCCTGCCCGGTGAGGTAGTAACCGAGCTTCGAGGCGACGGCGTCGTTGAGGAACACCCCGAAGCCGCCGGCCTCGGTGGGGCCGTTCAGGGCACCGCTGAGCCCCGTGGCACTCAGGTCGGTCTGCTCGTCGGGATGGGTGCTGTAGTACAGCAGGCGACGCTCGCCGGCGGCCTTGCGCACGCCGGCCACGACGGCGTGGGGATCGGTGGCGCCGGAGGAGATCTGCGCAAAGGCCGCGGTGGTGGCCCCGGCGAGGAAGTCGTCCCGCCGATCGTGGTTGGTGTCGTCGAAGCGCTGGTAGGCATCGGACAGCAGTGTGGCCACGACGTTGCCGGCGTCGATCGACACCCCGTCCACGTTCAGGGCAGGGGCACCCTTCATCAGGTAGGACAGGGCGACCGGGTCGATGGCCAGGACGCCGTCGACGGCCCCGCCGCCGCGGGCCTGGTACATCTCGATAAACAGGCGCGCCGCGGTCGGGAAGTCGGGGGTGAGGTTGACGTCGGCGGGGAAGGTGGCCGGCTCGGATCCGAACAATCGTTGTTGATCATCGGACAGGCCGCCGACCGGCGGCTCGAAGAACTTCATCGACCGGGCCGGCGCCTGATCGACGATCGTCACCTTCCCCTGATCGGCCGTCACCACCGCGTACGAACCGAAAATGCCGCCGGTCGCGCGCGGCTCGGCCAGGTTCTGGAACACCACCAGGTAGGTCCGGGGGCCGTCCGCACCGAGCGCGGCGGGCAGCAGCCGAGCGATCCGGGCGGCCGGGTCGGTCAGGTCGGCGGCGGCGTCCAGCTTGGCCTGCAGGGCGGAGACGGCGTCGCCGACCGGCGCGACGATCGACGACTTGTCGATCTGCCCGAGCCGGGCCCGGGCGTCCTGGACCGCGGCGTCGGCCTGCTGCAGGCGGGGACCGATCGCGACGATCGGGGCGAGATCGATCGCGCCGTCCTTCGGGGCGAGGGCGGCCGGATCCAGGGTCTGCGCGATGTCGTCAAGGGAGGGAATGACGTCGGTGGACAGCGAGTCGACGGTCAGGCTCACCTGCCGGATCGCGTCGAGATTGGGCCCGACCCAGGGCACCCCGGTGGCCAGCCGAAAGACCGGGTCCTCCACGGCGGATCGGGCCGAGGCCGCGTCGGCCTGCAGGGAGGCGATGACGGGCTGCCGGGCGTCGGCCGGCCCGAGCTGGTCGACGTCGTCGAACTGCCGTTGCAGCGCGCTGACCTGGACGGCGGCCGACTGCAGGTCCCGGTAGGCCTGGTACGTGCGCCACCCGACCCAGGCGGTGCCGAGCACCATCACCGCGCCGGCGACCAGCATCAGCCAGGCGAGGCCCGGGCGTCGCCGGCGCGGCGGCTCGTGGTTCTGGCCGTTCGCTCCGTGGTTCTCGGCGGTCGCCGGGTCGGCGGACTCGTCGTCGGCATCGCGAGCTGACAACTGCGGCCCCCACGCTCCGTCGGTTCGGCGGGCCCGTCAGGCGACCCCGTCCGACCCGTCGCGAGCATAGCGGAATGTAGTCTCTGGTCTACACTCAGTAATGTTCCGGGGTGCTGTCCGGTGCCGCAGGGTGATCGCAGTGTCGAGTCGGCTACGCCGGTCGTACGTGGCGTGTGGCCGAAAACAGGGGGGCCGCAAATGGGGAGTGGGCGCAGGTGACCACCAGGATCTATCTGTCGAAGGCAGAGGTCACCGAGGTCGAAGAGAAGTTCGTGCTCGGAGCGCTGCGATCCGGCTGGATCGCGCCGCTCGGACCCGATGTCGACGCCTTCGAAGCCGAGGTCGCCGAGTACGTCGGAGTACAAGGCGCGCTTGCGCTCTCGTCGGGAACGGCGGCCCTGCACCTGGCCTTGCTCGAGGTCGGGGCCGGGCCCGGTCGTGTGGTTCTCGTGCCCACGATGACCTTCGCCGCCACGGCCAACGCGGTGGTCTACACGGGCGCCGAACCGGTCTTCGTGGACTCCCAGGCCGTGGACGGCAATGTCGACCCGCAGCTACTGGTGCAAGCGGTCGACCTGCTGCGCGCGCAGGGCGCGGATATTGCCGCCGTGGTCATGGTGGATCTCTTCGGCCGGTGCGCCGACTACCCGGAGATTCTTCCGGCAATGCAAGAGCGCGGGATCCCGGTCATCTCCGATGCCGCCGAGTCACTCGGTGCTGCGATCGGAGGCCACCGGGCCGGGTCATTCGGACGGGCTGCGGCCTTGTCGTTCAACGGCAACAAGATCATGACCACGTCGGGTGGCGGGATGCTCCTCAGCGACGACCTCGACCTCATCGCCCGCTGCCGGTACCTGTCGACGCAGGCTCGGCAACCGGTCGTGCATTACGAGCACACCGAGATCGGTTACAACTACCGGCTGTCCAACATCCTGGCCGCCCTCGGCCGGGGCCAGTTGTCGCGGCTGGACTGCATGATCGAGCGGCGGCGAGCAATCCGCGAACGGTACGTCGAAGCGCTGGGCCACCTGCCCGGCGTCCGGTTCCTGGGCCGCACCGCAAGTGGGCGTTCGGACCACGCCGACAACTGCTGGTTGACCACCCTGGTCCTGGATCCGCGCCTGGTCTCGGCCACGCCCACGATGATCATTGAGGCGCTGGCGGCGCAAAACATCGAAGCCCGTCCGCTGTGGAAGCCGATGCACCTGCAACCGGTGTTCCTGCACGCCCGGGCCTATTCCAACTCCGTCTCGATCCGGCTGTTCCAGACCGGGTTGAGCCTGCCCAGCGGCTCGGGTCTGTCGGACGACGATGTCGACCAAGTGCTGCTCGCGGTCGAAGCATGTCTCAAGGTCGGGTAGCCGATGCGGTCACCCGTGCTCAAGAGACTGCTCGACCTGGTCGTGGCCATTCCCGCGTTCGTCCTGACGCTGCCCCTGCAGGCCGTGATTGCGATCCTGGTGGCCAGCAAACTCGGCCGACCGGTGCTGTTCCGGCAGGAGCGGCCCGGACTGCACGGAAAATCATTCGAGCTGGTCAAGTTTCGCACCATGCTGCCGGTTGACCCCGATCGTGGGCAGGTGGATGACGAATCCCGGATGACACCGTTGGGGGCCAAACTGAGGGCCACCAGCCTGGACGAACTTCCGACCCTGATCAACATCATTCGCGGCAACATGTCCCTGGTCGGGCCACGACCGCTACTCGTGCGCTACCTGAACCGGTACACCCCCGAACAGGCCCGCCGGCATGACGTCCGACCCGGTCTGACCGGACTGGCCCAGATATCGGGCCGCAACGCGATCGCCTGGAACGACAAACTCGCCCTCGATGTCGAGTATGTCGACCGTCGCACGTTGATGCTCGACGTTCGGATCCTGGTCGCGACCGCGCGGCAGGTCGTCCGCCAGGACGGCATCACCGCACCCGGACATGTGACCACGACGGAGTTCATGGGCACCGCCGTCGGTCAGGAGTCCGGACCATGACCCGGGACCTGGTGATCATCGGCTGCGGGGGCTTCGGGCGAGAGGTGTATTCGCTGGCCCTGACGCTGCAGAAGCAGGGAACTGGCTGGCACATCGCCGGGTTCGTCGACGACGACCCGTCGCCGACCAACCTTCGTCTCGTCGAACGCCTGGGTTCCAGCGTGATCGGCCCGGTGTCGAAGCTGCGCGCGGGTGGGATGGCGGCGGTTGCTGCGGTCGGCTCTCCGGTGACCCGGAGGGCCATCGTCGACCGCCTGGCCGACGTCGATCTCGACTGGCCGGCGCTCGTTCATCCGGACAGCACCGTGGGTCAGGACATCGAGATCGGATCCGGTGTGGTGATTGCTGCCGGCGCGCGCCTGAGCACGAATATCGCAGTCGGGTCCCACGTCCACATCGATCAGAACGCGACCATCGGTCACGACAGCCGGGTGGGTGCCTTCAGCCGCCTGAATCCTCAGGCATGCGTGTCCGGGTCGGTCACGATCGGCCAAGGCGTGCTGGTCGGTGCCAGTGGGACCGTCCTGCCCGGACTCCAGGTCGGGGACAACGCGGTGATTGGTGCGGGTGCCGTCGTGGTACGGGACGTCCCGGCAAACCGCGTCGTGAAAGGGGTGCCGGCGAAATGAGAAGCACGCCTGGCACATCGAGCTCGGTCATTCTCCTCGGCGGCCATGTTCAGCACTGGTGGCTGGCCGCAGATCGGACCAGATCATGAAAATTGTCTACCTGCACCAGTACTTCAAGACGCCCCAGACAAATGGCGGAACGCGCTCCTACGAAATGGCACGTAGGTGGGTGGCGCGGGGACACCGTGTCCACATGGTGACCAGTGACAGCGAACGGTCCACCGGAGGTTGGCGCACGTACGAAGTGGAAGGGATCACGGTGCACGCGTGTGCCGTCCCCTATTCCAACGCGATGTCCTTTGGCCGCCGGATCCAGGCGTTCTTTCAGTTCGGAGTTCGGGCCAGCTTCCGGGCTCGTCGTTTGAAGGGGGACGTCGTCTTTGCGACGAGCACCCCACTCACCATCATCGTGCCGGCACTGTTCGCGACGGCTTTTCGGCGAACCCCGATGGTCTTCGAAGTGCGGGACCTCTGGCCCGATGTTCCGATTGCGCTTGGGGTTCTCAATAATCCACTCATGCAACGTGCTGCACGAACATTGGAATGGATCGCATACCACTCGGCCGACGCTGTTGTCGCGCTTTCGCCAGGAATGGCCGAGGGGATACGGAACCGAGGGATTGGAGCCAGTAGAATCGTCGTTGCGCCTAACTCCTGCGACAACGAGGATTTCAATATCCCGAACGCTATCGGCATTGCTTATCGCGAAAGCCAGCCATGGCTCAAAGACCGACCGTTGGTGGTCTACTGCGGCACTCTGGGCAAGGTCAACAATATTCGATATATGGTCGATGTAGCGGCCGCTACAAGACTTTTGGAGTCGAGCATCGCTTTCGCCATCTATGGCACCGGAGCAGAAGAGCAACTAGTTCGGGAACGTGCAGATTCTTTGGGCCTGCTGAACACGACACTCTTCATGCCAGGTGCCGTCACCAAAAAGGAGCTGCCCGATATTCTGAGCGCGGCAGATGTATGTACGTCGTTCGTGCTGCCCGTAAAAGAACTCGAATACAACAGTGCCAACAAGTTCTTCGACGCGCTTGCCGCCGGGCGCCCCATGGCAGTCAATCACTACGGCTGGCAGGCTGAGCTGCTTGAGGCCTCGGGGGCAGGTCTCGTGCTGGATCCCAAGGATCCCTACAAAGCGGCCCGCGCCTTAATCGACTTCTTAAGGGATCCGGGCCGAGTCTCGAGAGCCCGTGACGCCGCTAGGCTCCTGGCTGATCAGCAGTTCGCCCGAGATCTTCTGAGCGATCGCGTGCTTGAGACGCTGGTTGCAGTAAAGAGCCGCCGCCGCAAACCGACGAAGGATCCGACCACGGAGCGGCGCTCGCGTAAACCACGCCGATCGGCAACAGGGGCGTCGCGGGACCATGTCGCCCAGTCCAGTGCCTAAGGCTGGGGGTGCGGGCGTCCGGTGAACGAGGCAGATCGCCGGGCCGCCCAGCGAAGGGATGCTCCATCAGACCAGCCCAAGGCGTCAGTCGCCACCCGAAAAGCGGTGAGCGCGGGCGTATTGCTCTCGGCCCTGGCGGCCGGGGTCGCCTTCATCACGAACATCCTGATATCGCGGGAATTGGGTCCAGACTCGCGTGGCGAGGTAGCGTTCGTACTCCAAGCCTCCTACCTTATCGTGCCGTTTGTACTGCTTGGCGCTGAGAGGGTCGCCCTCAGAAGGAGCGGTGACCAAGGCAGCTTTGTTCCTGTCCATCTGACCAGTCTTTGCCTCCTTGTCACCGTTGCCGTTTTTGCCTTGACCCGAGATTGGACGGCGCTGATTGGGCCGGTGGTATACACGATCGCGACACTCGCCGTCTTACGAAGTAGGTCGTTCAGGGACAACCAATTCAGCACCTACACGTTGCTCATAGCGGGGTATCAGCTAACGATTTTAGCTTTCGCGGTCACGCTATATTTGCTCAAGGTTCAGGACTGGTTTATGTGGACCCTCGCCTATGCGCTGCCTGCCATTCCAATCGTGGTGGTGGCTGGATTGCGGCGAAATATTAAGCTGGGTCGGGGAATGTTCGTGGACGTGAGCGCCGACTCACTGAAGCTTCTTCCGGCCAGTATCTCGGCGGTCATCGTCACCCGACTTGACCGGGTAATTCTAGGTATTCTAGCCCCCGAATCCCAGCTGGGCCTCTACGTTTCCGTAGCGACCGCAACCGAGGTGCTCACTTGGCTTGCCAACTCCTTGGGTGATCATCGCGTCAGCACGCTCGCCGGAGGTCGGGATCGGCGGGGCCAGTTGATGGGAATTCTCGCTCGAGACTGTCTCATATTTATACCCATCGCGACGGTTGCCGGGCTGACCATTTGGTTATGGCTCTTGCCGCTGCTTGGTCCTGCCTTCGCGAGTGCAGCTCCGCTGATCTTGCCGCTATGCCTCGCTGCCGTCATGCTGTCGCTGTACCGACAAGCGGTCTCTTATAACTTGGGCCGACACGATCCGACTCGGGTGACGGTGATCGAGGTTTCGACGGCCGCCGTGGCTGTCCCCGTGTACTTCGTTTCGATATATTATGGAGCATCGCAAGGGGCTGCCTGGTCCTCGCTCGTGGTCTATGCCATCGGGTTGATGATCGGGATCGCGTTGACTGGAAGGGGGCGGACGAATGCGGATTGACTTACCAAGCAAAAAGTCGATCGATACAACAAATGGGTTTCAGGCGCCCCAATCTCAATCGCGTGCAGATGGAATGGCCAAGTTGGCCGCCGGCGCAGCATATATCGTGCTTCTTGCGGGGAAAACCGAACTGCGTGGTCCTTCCGGTATCTCCCTTCCGCTTGCCGCGATTGCTGTCCCGGCGCTGCTTGCGCTGCTGTTGGGCCCTATAGCCGCGGCGCTACGAAGGTCGCCGGAACGGCGTGCTTCGTCGGGCCCAATGCTTGCCTGTGCCGTGCTGTTCGCCGTCCTGGCTCTTTCGAGCCTGTGGAGCGAGGCGGGCGAGGCGACGTGGTTGCAGCTGATGTGGATCGTCCTGATGCTGGGGGTTCTCTGTGTAGTCTCGGCGGCAGCGCAGTTGTCGCCGAAGGTGGCTGTCGATACTTTCATGTTGCTGAGTGCGGTGACCGGCATTATCTTCGCGGTTGGTGGCTTGGTCCTCGGTGGCTCAGGTGCGCGTTTGGCCGCATTTGGGGGAGGCCCCAACGTCTTTGCTCGCATCACCGGTATCGGCATTATCGCCGCCGTCTTCTGGATGCTGAGAGGCAAGAGAGGCTGGCCAGCGCTGCTTGCCTTCATTCCCGTCATGGCCGTTGCCAATATCTTGTCCGGGTCGCGCGGGGCTTTGATCGGAACTGTATGTGGATTGCTGGTGGTTTGTGTGGCCTTCTCCTGGCGAACCTGGTTGAAGTTTGGATTATGCACGGTGGTGGCCTCGCCGATTCTCTTCATCCTGTACGGCCAGTACGGAGCCAACGTTGAGAAGGTCGTTGCCTTGCGAATCGTCAAGCTAACCTTTGAGGAGGGCTATACCTCCGGCCGTGACACGCTCTGGGAGCATGCGACTTCGTCGATGTCGGAGAACCCTGTCTTTGGGACTGGTCTCGGATCCTTCATGACCAACAATGGCTTCTACACACACAACCTATTCCTGCAGGTCGGTGTAGACGCAGGCTTGTTGGGCTTGGCTGTCTTGACGGTCGCACTGCTCGTGCTGGTTAGAGGCTTGTGGACCAAGAATACCCGCTCACCGGTAGTTCTGGGACCGTTGGCAGCCGGCACCACGATCTTTGTTGCGTCGATGGTTTCGGGCGATCACTATGACACAAGATTCTTCTGGGCTTATCTGATCCTTGCCTGCGCAGCAGCGGGGCGCATCCGCTCCAAGACGAGTGGAAAGGCCGGGGCATGCAGCTCCGAGCCGACGGAAGTGCCCCCTCACAGGATCTAGTTATCACACAGGATCTAGTTATCACCAGTAGCCTGCGAGGGGATGTTCCGATCGGTCCAGGAGGGGCTTTGCTTCCTTCGGTCAGGCCTTGACCAGGGTCATGTCCACATCGGCGGACCCCTGGGATAGCACGATGTTCCGAGTATCGATGACCAGAGGAACGCCAGCGTAGAGAGTCTGATCCTTGAACTCCTCATGAGCGGTGGCGACAACCACGGCGTCATAAGATCGAAGCGTTTCGTTGGAAAGAGCAACCGATTCGAGGCCCAGATTCCATTTGCGAGTGGGTGCCGTGCGCGGAAAATAGGGATCGCAATAGTCGACAAGCGCACCGCGGCTGGACAGCTCAGAGATGAGCTCGTACGAGGGCGATTCGCGGTCGTCGTCGACGTTGGGCTTGTAAGCCAGGCCTAAGACTAGGATTTTCGAGTTCTTGACAGACTTGCCGTGGTCGTTGAGCGCAGCTGCGGTCTTGCTTACTACCCATGCAGGCATCGAGGTGTTGATCTCGCCGGCCAGCTCAATGAAGCGTGCCCAGCGCCCATGTTCCGCGGCTTTCCACGAGAGGAAAAAAGGATCCAGCGGGATGCAATGCCCGCCCAGACCGGGCCCGGGATAGAATGGCATGTATCCGAAGGGTTTTGTCTTGGCCGCTTCGATAACCTCCCAGACATCGATATCCATGGCGTCGAAGACCGTCTTGAGCTCGTTCACCAGGGCAATGTTTACCGATCGAAAGATGTTCTCCAACAGCTTCGCCGATTCGGCAACAGCCGCCGACGAGACGGGTACAACCTTGGTGATAGCTATGGAATACATGGCGACGGCAAGCTTGGTCGATATCGTGTCGACACCACCAACGACCTTCGGGATCGTGCGGGTGTTGTAGTCACCACGTCCGGGGTCTTCACGCTCCGGCGAGAACGCCAGGAAGAAGTCTGTGCCGCAGCTCAGTCCCGAACCTTCTTCCAGGATCGGCTGAAGTTCCTGGGCGGTCGTGCCCGGATACGTTGTCGATTCCAGAACGATCAGTTGGCCGGCTTTGAGTCGGGTGGCAATCTCGCGTCCGGTCGCGTGGATGTAGGAGTTGTCCGGCTCGCGATGGCGCCCCAGGGGAGTCGGCACACAGATCAGAATAGCATCGCACTCGGCCAGTTCATCGAAGTTCCCGGTCGCGCGGTATGCACCGCTCTCGACGGCCTCGCGTATCCGGTCAGGTCCAATGTGCTTGATGAACGAGCGGCCAGCGTTCAGACATTGCACCTTGGCGTCGTCGGTATCGAGGCCAATCACTGATAAGCCGGACTCGGCGAATAGAAGGGCAAGAGGCAGACCCACATAGCCTTGGCCGATGATCCCGATGGAGGCCGATCGCGCGAGTAGCCGGTCTTGCAAGTGATCAGCGTGGGAGGAGTTCGTCATCGCAGATAATCTCCTTGTTTCTTGTCATTGCGGTGCATAGAGCGCCAAGAGCGTTGGTAATCGTGGCGGGTTGGGCTATGTCGATAGGAACAAGGTGGTCGGAAACTAGCGGGGGGACATCGACATGGGAGACAAGGGGATGCATGGGGCGCAGGTCCGGCTCGTCATGGCCCAGCAAATCTTCATGCATCTTTTCGCCGTCCCTGAGCCCGGTGTACTCGACCGCGATGTCCTGCTTGGACAGCGCGATGAGCTGCCGGGCCATGGCGTCGATGCGCACCGCCTCTCCCATGTCGAGGACGAGGGCCTCGCCGTCGTGCCCGAGCACAGCGGCCTGAATCACCAACTGAACGGCCTCGTTGACGGTCATGAAGAACCGAGTGACGTCGGGGTGGGTGACCGTGACGGGACCGCCGGCGGCAATCTGCGCGGCGAACGCGGTGAGCACCGAACCGCGGCTACCCAAGACGTTGCCGAAGCGAACGCTGAGGTAGGTGCCAGTGGCCCGCACGGCCATGGCCGCCGTGAGGCCCTCGGCGATCCGTTTGGAGTAGCCCAGCACGCTGACCGGATTCGCTGCCTTGTCGGTGGAGATATTGACGAATCGTTCGACGTCGACGGCGGCGGCCGCCTCGAGCACGGTCTGGGTACCCCAGATGTTGGTCTTGACGGCCTCGGCCGGGTACTGCTCCAACATGGGCAGGTGCTTGAGGGCCGCGGCGTGAAAGACGACCTGGGGACGATGCTCCCGGAAGATGCCCATGATCCGGTCGCGATCCCGGATGTCGGCCAGAATGATGTCGCTGGAATCGAGCAGGGCTCGGCCTTCGATCGACAACTGCACCGCGTGCAGCGCGGATTCATCCCGGTCCAGCATGATGAGGTGGGCCGGGCTCCACCGGCTGATCTGACGGCACAGTTCCGATCCGATCGAGCCGCCGGCCCCAGTCACCAACACCCGTTGGCCGGTCAGGTAGCCGGCGATGGCGGCGACGTCCGTGTCGATCTGGCGGCGACCGAGCAGGTCGGGGATGTTGATATCGCGGACATCTTTGATCCCGGCCCGTCCACCGAGCAACTCCTCCACGCCGGGCAAGATCTTGACCGTCAGCTGGGCGTCCGCTGCTTGATTGGAGATGTCCTGCAGCAGTGAGGCCGGCGCGCTGGGGATGGCCACAACGACCGTCGACACATCACTTTCGTGGGCCACGGTCGCCAACTCGGCAATCGTGCCCAGGACCGGAACACCGTCGATGCGCAGGTGCCGCTTGTGTCGATCGTCGTCGAGGATCCCAACCGGTGACCACCGCGACGCTGGATCCCGACGCATCGACCTGATTAGCTGCCGTCCGCCGTCACCGGCACCGATCACCAGCACCGGCTGCCCGCGCCCGGCCGTATCGGTGATGCTCCAACTGTCGCGGATGGCCCGCACGAGGGCCCGCCCCCACGCCATCACAATGACCGCCACCAGCGTTGCAATCAGTGGCACCGATCGCGGGACGAGGTGCAGAAAGAGCAGGTTGGCCAAGTAAACGGCGACCCCGACGCACAGCACGGCAGAGGCCAGCCGGATCGTCTCGTCCAGGCTGCCAAGCGGGGCGCGGCCTTCATGCAGACGCGAGATCCACCCCACGATCGCAAATGTCACGACACAGATGGCGGCGAGCACCATCGTCGATGGCCAACCGACCTGAACGAACTGGAAGTCCATCCGGGCAACGGCAGCGAACCCGACGGCCAATACCCAGACCGTCGAGTCGAACAGGAGCAACCAAAAGTGTCGATGGCTTGACATGCGGGCAATCAGACCGCTCACGTTCCGGTGCAATTTCCGGCCTCCCCTTGGCCTACAATGACCCACGGCACCGACTCATCACGCTGGGTGCATCGGCCGCTACAGAGCGTATCATCGCTTTTCGGGGGTCGAACAGCTCCGACGATCGGGCACCAGGTAGCAAGCGGGCAGCGCCGGCTCAAGGGGGAGTAGTGGATCTTCGGGAATATCTGCGGGTGCTGCGTCGACAGTGGGTGGTGGTGTTGGTCGGCCTACTGCTGGGGACCGCCGTGGGTGTCGTGATCATCCTGCGCGCGACGCCGCTGTACTCGTCGACGGCGCGGCTCTTCGTGTCCACCCCCGGCAGCGACAGTGCCAACGCCCAGATGTACCAGGGTGGGTTGTTCTCCCAACAGCGGGTGACTTCCTACGCCGACCTGATCAAGGGCTCGACCGTCGCGGAGCGCGTGCTGGAGCGGATCGGATCGGACGAGTCGCCCGCGGCGCTGGTCAACCAGATCACCGCCACCGCCGACCCGGACTCGGTGATTCTGCAGATCACGGTCACCGACCCGAGTCCGGCCCGAGCCCAGTTGTTGGCGCAGAGCACGGCGGAGGTGTTCACCCAGTATGTCGGCGAGCTGGAGAGCGCGGATGACCCCTCGCGATCGCCGATCCGGGCCAACATCGTGGATGACGCGGGACTTCCGACCAATCCGGTGTCGCCGAAGCCGATGATCACGATCGGTCTTGGAGCGGTCATCGGTCTGCTGCTGGGGTTGGCCGCTGCGTGGCTACGGGAGACGCTGGACACCACCCTGAAGTCGATCGAGGAGATCCAGCGCATCACCGGAGCCGCCCTGCTCGGATCCATCTTCTTCGATCCCGCCGCGGTCAAGAAGCCGCTGATCACTGGGTTGTCCCCGCACGCGCCACGGGTGGAATCGTTCCGGGTCCTGCGCACCAACCTGCAGTTCCTCGATGTCGACCAGACATCCAAGACGTACGCCATCACCAGCCCGATGCCCGGTGATGGGAAGACGACCACCTCCATCAACATCGCGCTCGCGCTGGCCGAGAGTGGCAGTCGCACGATCCTGATCGAGACCGACTTGCGTCGACCGAAGTTCGGCGAGTATCTGAATCTGGAGTCCACGGTGGGGCTGACCACCGTCCTGATCGGCGGTGCACAGCTCTCCGACGCGATCCAGCCATGGGGCCGAACCGGGCTGGATGTGATCGCCAGTGGCGTTCTGCCGCCCAACCCGGCGGAACTGCTGCAGTCCAAGGCAATGGCCGCCGTCCTGGAACAAGTGCGCCGGGACTACGACGCGGTCGTGATCGATGCGCCACCCGTCCTCCCGGTGACCGACGCCGCCCTGATCGCGGCCCAGACGGGCGGGGCGATCCTCGTGGTGCGCCATGGGAAGACCACCCGGGATCAGGCGGCGCAGGCCCGCCAGCGGCTGGACTCCGTCGGCACCCAGGTGTTGGGCACCATCTTCAACTTCGTGCCACAACGGGCCAGCTCGACCTACGGCTACGGGTACGGCTACGGATACGGGTACGCGCCCACCACGCCGGTGTCCGGCGAGGTGCTCTTGCCGGGTGAGCCCGGCGACGCGGTGACGAGCCCGCCGGTGGAGACCGCACAGGTCTCGGCCGATCAACCAGCGGCAGGTCCGGGTGAGGATCGTCGCAACGGGCACGCGTCCGGGTCGCTCTCTCGAGCGCAGACCTGAAGGTTTTGCACCAACAATTCACGTCATGTTCAGGTGATGCGGCGAATCTGAGCGATTCTTCGCGAATGTCGGGTGAACTCGGCGAAGCATTTCTTCGGTCAACCACCGGATGTCCCCGTGGCGTCCCCCGGGCGGAGCGCAGGATCGGCCCAGGCGACCTGGCCAGAACACATCGTCTGGTGGTGTAGGTGACCCTCAGTAGCGTTTGCCGCTGTCGCCGGCTGGCCGATCCGGTCCGCACGGCCGTGGTCGGGCGATGCGGCGAGGGGGAGACCGCCACGAGATCGCCTCTATAGCAGGGCTAACTGCGCTCCGTGCACCGTTAGTCGGGCATTGCCTGACCGGTGCAGCCCGAACGAGTGCAAGTTCCTTCGTTCAGGGGTGCGGCCCGAGCTTTACGGTCGGTATCGGACAGGGTGTTAACCTTGTGTAAGCAGGCAGTTGCGGAGTGTTGCCATCTCGTCACCACTAGGTGCCGGGTGGCCGTCGGTCCGATCACCGTAGGCAGCCGGTGAAGTCACGAGTGATTGGCGTGGGCTTACCCATCAATATTTGCTGGCATATGCTCCGACCAGTGTCCGAGCTGATCGTCAGCGAGGTTCTCGCAAACGTCAAAGAATGGGGGAAGACTTCATGCTCAGAAGGATCGCGTCGGTGTTCGCGATGATGAGCGCCGTGATCCTGGTTGCCGCGGGCACGGCCTCCGCGGCACCGATCTACGCACCGGCCAGCGTATCGGTCGTGTCCATCAATGTGGACGAAATCATCATCACCGGCACCAACTTCGGCACGGTGGACGGCCCAGACGACGTGGTGACGGTGACGGTCAGCTACGGGGGTCCGTCCGGGCTGCGCAGCAGCGCTGGCCTGTCCGCGGCTGCGGCTGCGGCTGCGGACGGCTTCTCGGTTACCCCGGACGAGAATGGCAATTGGTCGAAGAGATTCGTCCTAACGTCCGACGGCGATGTGATCGTCACTGCGGTCGGCAACCGCAGCGGGGCGGTCCCGCCCGCGGTGCTGCCGGATCCGCCGGGTGTTCCGACGGCCGCCGGCGGTGGCAGCGGGACGGTCGGTGGCAGCGGCTCGGGATCCGGAACCGGTAGTAGCTCGGGGTCCGGGAGTGGCTCGGGTAACAGCGGTTCCGCGTACTCCGGTACCTCCGGCTATTCGACCGGCGGCAACGTCTCGTCCGGATACGCCGGCCTGGCGTCCACCGGCGCCAGCATCGGGGCTCCGTTGGCCATCGGCATTGTCGCCCTGCTGGCCGGTCTCACACTGCTGTTCTTCGGAACTCGCGGGGTGCTGCGCCGCAAGAGTGTGAAGTCGGGTTCCGCCAGCTGACTGCGGGCCTCGCGTCAATCAGCTCGAACGCCAAGGGCCGGCTCCTTCGGGAGCCGGCCCTTTGTCGCGTGATGGTCAGGGTAGTCACTGCTGATCGCGTGATGAGCGCGGCGGGAGCGAGAGCTGCTGCGGCGCCGGACGCGTCGGAATCAGAAGCGGCCGCTGCCCCCACTGTGCCCGGACCCGGCGCCACCGCCGCCGCCGAAACCACCGCCGCCACCGCCGAAACCACCGCCGCCACCACGGTAGCCGCCGCCACCGAAGCCCCCGCCCCAGCCGCCGCCCCCACGACCGCGTCGGCCCGAGTTGAGCACGGCGTCCAGCACGATGCCGCCAAGGACGGCGCCGGCCAGCCCGCTGTTGCCGCCGCGCTGCCCACCGCCGAAACCGCCACCCCCGAAGCCGTTCACGTCTCGCTGGGCCAGATCGGCGGCCTCCCGGGCCAGGGCGGCCGCTTGCTGGGCCTCGGACGCCGCGGCCGCGGCGCCGCCGGTGCCGGCTTCGGCATTGGCGAGGTGCCGCTTCGCCTCGGCCAGCCGGGTGCGGGCCTGGCTCCCGACCGCGCCGCGGCGGGTGTTCACGAAGTCCTCGGCCGCCGCCACCTCGGCCCGGGCGGTCGGCAGCGCCTGGCCCAGCGCCGCCTGGCTGCGCTGCTCCTGTTGCTGGGCGCTGCGGGTGCTGGCCAGGATGCCGTCCAGAGCGAGGTCGGCCTCTTCGACCTTGTGCAGGGCGGTCATCGGGTCGGCCGCGCCTTGGGGGGAACGGGCGACCGACAGGATGGCCTGAATCTGGTCGAGCTGAGCCCGGATCGAGGCCTCGTTGGCCCCGGCGGTCGCGGAATCGAGCGCCGCCCGGACCGCGGCCAGCTCCTGATCGACCGCGCTGATCGCGCCGGTCAGCTGCGTGGTCGCGGTGGCCAGATCGGCGGCCATCCGGTCGATGGCGTCCAGCAGGGTCCGGGCCTGGTCGGCCGCCTCCTGAGCCGCACCGGCGGCCAACACCGCGGCCGCCGGGGGCGTGGCCGTCGCCGGCGGCTGACCGGGCAGCGGCAGGGTGCTGGTGGCCGGGGTCGATCCGGCCGCCTGTTGGCGCGCCTGGTCCAGGCTGACCCGGGCGAACTGCAACCGCTCACCGGCCTGCTCGACGTTGGCCGCCACGGTGGCCAGTGCGGTCGGCGAGAACTGCTGCTGCAGCCGCTGCAGGGTCGATGCGGCAGCCGGCATCCGCGCCTGCAGGGAGTCGATCGTGCCGGGCAGCTCGGCCAGCACCTGCGGCAGCCGGGATCGCAGCCCCCGCAGCTCGTCGAAGCGATCGCTCTGCGCGTCCAGCGTCGCCGAGGCCTGGGCGCACCGGTCGATGATGTCGTTCATCATGGCGCGTTTGGTGGCGTCGTCCTCGGGCTGGTCGTCGTCAACCTTCTGCCGGATTTCGAAGGCCTGAGTGAGCGACTCGCGGGCCGAGTCGAACGCGACCCGAAACTGCGCGACGGCGTCGTGGCCGAAGTCGCTCTCGGCTGCGCTGAGCTCGAATTCGCTGGCCCGCACGGCATTGTCGGTGTCGATGAGGACCTGCACGCTGCGCGCCGACAGGGCCTCCAACGGCTCGAGCGGCTCCGCGGGCTGCCCCGGGGCACCCGCCGGACCGGCTGGCCCGGAGCCGGCGCCGGCCTTGGCTCGGCGCCGGTAGATCAGGTACCCGCCGGCCCCGACGACCACGATGGCGCCGGCGATCCACCACCAGACGGTCGAGGAGCCGCCGCCCAGTGCGTCCCGGTAGCCGTTGGCGGCGGCGATGGCCGCGCCGGCCCAGTCGTCGTTGCGCAGCTCGGGCTGGATCTGCGTGGTCGCGACCTGCTGCAGCTGGGCGTCGGAGATCTTGAAGTTGTTCGGCACGTGCACCGCATAGGCCCGACCACCGGTGGCCACGGCCAGCAGCATCTGATTGGCGCCCAGGTCGGAGGTCTGCCAGGTCTGGGCGGCCCAGTCGACGGCCGCGCTCGGCTCGTCGAAGGTATCGACGTAGACCACGTACAGGTCGATGTTCTCCTCGGCCGAGAGCTGGTCCAGGGCCGTCTGCACGTCGGTGCGGTCGGACCCGGTGAGGGCCCCGACCTGGTCGGTGATCTGGTTGGGCAGCCGGAACGGAGGTTCGGCGCTGGCGGGTGGTGCGGTCAACCCAATGATCGTGACGACCGCGAGCCCCGCCGCGGCCCGGTGCAGTCCTCGTCCGATGCGCATGCTCGCCCCTTCGCCTGGCCCGCGGACACCGTCGGGCCGGGGCACCCGTGGTCCGACCCTACCGATCGGGATGGGCCGGTGGCGGGGACGAGCCGGGCGGGGCGTCAGCGAATGGTGGGGATCCGGATCAGTGCGGGCCGGCTGGGCCGGCCCGCCCGGGCGGAGCGGGAAGCGCTGCGCTGATCCAGGATCGTCGTCAGGTCGGCGGCCGACCGCGGAGCTCCGAACAGGAAGCCCTGGGCCCGGCGGCAGCCCAGCGCGATCAGCGTGGCCGCGGCTACCTCGGTCTCCACACCCTCGGCCACGATCTCCAGGTCGAAGGCGTCGGCCAACCCGATGATCGACCGCACGATGGCCAGATCGTTGGAGTTGTGACCCAATTCGGAGACGAAGGTGCGGTCGATCTTCAACTCGTCCACCGGCAGGGCCCGCAACTGGGCGAACGAGCTGTACCCGGTGCCGAAGTCGTCGATGGCGACCTTGACGCCGATCTCCTTGAGCCCGCGCAGGGTGAGCAGGGCCTGCTCGGTGTCCCGGACCAGTGCCTTCTCGGTGATCTCCAGGGTGAGGTACTGCCCGTCGAGCCCGGTCTCGACCAACGTCCGGCGGACGGTGGCGACGAAGTCGGTGGTGAGCAGCTCGGCGGGGGAGACGTTCACGCTCATCGTCAGCGGTTCGTCCTTGGGGAAACGATCGTGCCAGGCCTTGAGTTGCCGGCAGCCGGATTCGATCACCCAGCGACCGAGTTCACCGGCCAGGTTGGTGGTCTCGATGACGTCGATGAACGCACTCGGGGGCAGCAGCCCCAGATTGGGATGCGGCCAGCGGACCAGGGCCTCGACCCCGTCGATGGTGCCCGATTCGAGCGCGACCTGGGGCTGGAAGAACAGGACCAGGGAGTCGTTGCGCACCGCGGTGACCAGGTGCAGCTCGATGTCGGTGCGGATCTCGTTCTGCCGCCGCATCTCTGCGGTGAAGAAGCAGACCGCATTGCCGCCATTGCCTTTGGCCTGCAGCATGGCCTGGTCGGCCTGATTCATCAGCTCCGAGACATCGGCGGCGCCGGGCACGCCCAGGGCGACGCCGACGCTGACTCCCCGCGTGATCTCCTCGCCACCGACCTGCACCGGCTGGTTCGCGGCGATCCGCAGACGTTCCGCGCACTCCCGGGCACGCTCCTCATCGGCCGGGCCGAGGATGACCGAGACGAACTCGTCACCGCCGAGCCGGGCCAGCAGCTGGTCGTTGGGCATCGCCTCCCGCAGCCGGTGGGCCAGGGTGTGCAGGTACTGATCGCCCGCCGCATGGCCGAGGAAGCTGTTGAGGGCCTTGAGCCGGTCCACGTCGATGAAGATGACCGCGACCGGTCCGGGGGCACCCGGCTTGAGGCGCTTGGCCAGGTGATCGGTCAGCCCGCGGCGGGTGGCCAAGGTGGTCAGCTCGTCGTGATAGGCCAGGTAGTGCAGCCGTTCCTCGGCGGCCACCCGCGCCTGCAGCTGGGCCAGCAGCGCGGCCACCGCTTGCAGGGCATTGATCTCGTCGTGCAGCCACTCCCGGTCGCCGTACTTGATGAAACCGAGTGTCCCGGTGGTCGTGTCGTTGGTCATCAACGGCACGGTGGCCAGCGACACCTCCTGGATGCCCGAGCCCTGCCGCACCCGGTCCTGGTACTTCTCGTCGTTGCTGGGCCGCTGGGTCATCACCGACTTCAGGTTCTCCAGCGCGGCGAAAGTCGGATCGGCGCCCGCGAAATAGATGACCCCGAGCGGATCGGGATCCGGGATGTCCTCCCGGGGCGGCCATTCGGCGACCAGGACAGTGGCGCCCAGCTCGTGGTCGTTGCGCCGCAGGAAGCTCAGGTCGACCTCGAAGTAGTCGACCAACCGGTGCAGCAGGTCGCGGGAGGCGGCCTCCAGGTTGGAGATGGTCACCCCCATCAGCTCCGTGGCCACCGACGTCACCAGGTCGTCCAAGGTCATCTTCATCGCAACTGCTCCCCTTCGGTCGGCGGCGTGGAGGCCAGCAGCACGGCCGCATCGCTCAGTCGTCGGCTTCGCGCGGCCGGCGCGACGTCATGGCTCACTCGAACCACCAGCACCGGGGCCTCCGCCGCCGGCAGCCCGACCGTCGCGGCGAAGCGGGCCTGCAGATCGGTCAGCTCGTCGGTGAACTCGGCGGACAGTCCGGCGCGGTCCTGCTCGTCGCGCGCGAACAGGAACACGGGCGAGACCGGGTGTACGGCCAGGCCGCACTGGTTGGCCCGGGTCCACAGCAGCGCGAGCGCGCGTCCGCCGCGCAGGTAGTCGCTCGGGGTGTCGCCGGCCACGGTCAGGACGGCCACCGCGGAACTGGCGTTCACCCGGTCCCTGGTGGTGTCACCCAGGGCCGCACCGCCCTGCCAGCGGGCGAGGTAGTCCATCACGTCGGATCGTCGGGCCACGCCCAGCTTGGCCAGGTCGGTGGTGTCCAGGTCCAGGGTGGACACGTCGATCCCCAGGTTGTCGCCGACCTCCTCCGGCCAGCGCAGCTCGCTCATCATCTGCTGATGCAGCACCGGCGTGAGGTACCGGATGCGGTCGGACTCGGCCAGGATGTCCGCGATCGCCGACACGCCCGCCGGATCGCTGATCAGGTGCAGTCGCGATCCGATGGCGACGGCCTGCCGCTGGAAGGAGGCGACGGCGTCGGCGTCGAACGGTCGGCGCCGGCCGAACCCGCGGTTGGTGCAGCGGGCGAGCATGGCCGGGTACAGCCGGGCGAGCTCCGGATCGACCGGGCCCTCCCGCAGATCGATGGACAGCACCAGGTCGGATCCAGGTCCCTGCGGGAACTGCCGGACGCAGGCCGGCCGACCGTGGCGGGCGGCGGCGACCTCGGCGTTGAACTGGGCGGCGCCGATCCCGACGTAGCTGCCGCGGAACTGCACGTCCATCGCCGACGTGCGCTCCCGGGCCAACAGGACGTCGACCCGATCGCCCTCGACCCGCAGTGACCATGGCTGCACGTTCCCGCCCGAGGGGGCCAACCGGATCGCGTGCACGACGGCCTGAGCGGCCTGCTCGGGCGGCCGGCCGAGGATCCCGTCGTCATCGTCGGACGGTGCCGGCGCCGTATCCGGCAGCGCGTGGTCGCCCAGGGTGTCCAGCACCTTGTCCAGGTCGACCCGGACCCGTCCGGACGGCAGCTCCTCGCCCCGGCCCAGCCGCCGGATCGCGGCCGCCACCGTGGCCCCGCCCAGCTGGACGTCGCCGCCCAGCTGCGGCCAGGTGGACACCGTCCGGTCGATCTCGACCATGGAGGCGGCCATCCGGGCGGACAGCGCGTCGCTCTGCAGGATGCGCATGACGTGCGGGGCCTTGTCGTGGGTGGACAGGCCGCGCAGCGACTGCGAGCCGATCTCGCCCAGCAGGCCGTGCAGCAGCGGGCGATCGGGCTCGCGGTCGAATCGCTCCACGTCGAACAACCCGCGGTCGCTGGTTTCCATGACGACCGGAATGCCACGGGCCCGGGCTTCTTCCCGGACCCGCACCTTGACGTCCAACGAATCGCACTCCTCGACCAGCAGATCGAGGCCGTCGAGGAACTGCCCCAGATTCGCTTCCTGGAGACCGTCGGTGAAGACCTCGATCGGCAGGTAGGGGTCGAGCTCGGCAATGCGTCGGCTGGCCGCGACGGCTTTGTTGACACCAATGTCCAACACCGTCGACGGAATTCGATTGAGATTCGACAGTTCGATGGTGTCGAAATCGGCCAGCCGCAGCCGGCCGCACAGGCCCTCCAGGGCGATGGTGTGCGCGATCGAATGCCCGACGCTCAACCCGACAATTCCGATGGTCAATCCGGAGAAGCGGTCCTGTTCGGCCGCGGTGATCTTGTTGCGATTTCGGTCCAGCCGTAGCCGCCGAAAGGTGATCGGCCCGGGCAGCGAGGCCAGGGTGCGCCGCCAGGGGTACCAGACCCACCGTCGGGATTCGGCCAGTCCCTCCGGGCTCAGCTCCGGGGTCAGCGCGGCCAGCTCGTGCTGCACCCGGTCGGAGTGGTCGAGCACGACCACGCCGGGATCGGCCGACAGCTCGGCCAGGCGGGCGCGGTCGTCCGGCTCGTCCTCCCGCAGGACCACCGCCGACCAGGCCACCGCGTCGGCCGATGGGTCGACGGACGTACTCGCGGTCATCAAGCGGCTGCCGAGGGCGTGCCGGTGGCCACGGCCGTCAACTGACGTGATTCGCGCAGCAGGGCCGGCAGCTGCCCCGGGGCGACGGTGTCGTAGACGCACAGCTGGTCCCACCACAGCAGCTTGGTGCGGTAGCGCTCGTCCGGGTAGGGCACCGGCGTGACGTCGGTACTGACCACGGCGCCGGTGGATTCCCAGCGGGGGATGGCGTGGCTGGCGGCCGTGCAGAAGGCGTAGCGGACGCCCAGCAGGGTCATGGAGTGCACGATCACCCGGGCGATCGCGTCGGTGATCTCGTGGTGCAGCGGGACGTCGTGGTCGACCCAGACCGCCTTGATCTCCACGGCGCCGTCGGACAGCCGGTCCGCGATCTGCCGCCGCAACTCGTCCGAGCCGGCCCGGCCGGCCCACTCGCCGATGGCCGTGGCCTGGTCGGCCCGCGCGTAGGGCCCCTGCACCCGCAGGCCGCCGACGACCTTTCCGTCGGGTTCCAGCGCCACCGCAAAAAGGGCTGTTGAAAGGCCGTTGCGCACTCGGTCGTAATCCAACGCGGATTCAACGCCGTGCCGTCGATAGGTCGCGCGGGCCCCGTGCAGATAATCCAGCCAAAGTTCTGGTTTTGTGGCCGGTCGGGCGAATACGATCTGCCGACCTGAAGTGGGATCGAGGTACCCACGGTACGACTCTCCCATATGTGCCCCCGGTGATCGGCGTTCGAACCTTCATGCGGATCTTATGCCATTCCCAGCAGGAATCTATGGGGTCGCCAATTGGCGACACCTTCGGGTCGAGTGCCCGGGCGGCCGGTTACCGACCGTTAAACCGATCGGGTGGAGCGCACCGAATCGGGGACCATGACGCCCGCTGATCCGGCGCCGAGGTCACCGGTCGTACGGGGACGGAGTGGGTATCGGTGGCGGGCGAATGGCCGAGCCGGCGCGGTCGCCGAACGCCGGTGACCGGGGCCGACCGCGGCTCGAAGGGGTGTCCGAACCGGGCCGGCCGGCCGCCGGCGACCGACGTCGCCGAAATCAAGCCTGCCGGTTAGCCGGCGCAAATCCGTGCGAACGGCGCCGCTCCTCGGCCCTAATCACGTGCGTGACGGCATTGATCAGGGCCAGATGGGTGAATGCCTGCGGAAAATTACCCAGATGACGGCCGCTCACCGAATCGAGTTCTTCCGCATACAACCCCAGGATCGAGGCATGGGCGAGCAATCGCTCGCACAGGGCGTGCGCCCGTTCTTCCTCGCCGATTTCCACCAATGCGGAGACCAGCCAGAATGAGCAGATGGTGAAGGTGCCCTCCTCACCGGACAGGCCGTCGTCGGTTTCCTCCACCCGGTAGCGCAGCACCAGCCCGTCGTGGGTCAACTCGTCGGCAATGGCCAGCACGGTGGCCTTGATCCGCGGGTCGTCCGGCGGCAGGAACCGCACCAGCGGGGCCAGCAGCAGCGAGGCGTCCAGGGCGTCCGCGCCGTACCGCTGGACCAGGACCCCACGCTCATCGACGCCGTTGGCCAGCACGTCGGCGTGGATCTCGTCGGCGATCTTCTCCCACTTGTCGGCGATCTCGTGCGAGTCGTGCAACCGGGCCAGCCGTACGCCGCGGTCCAGCGCCACCCAGCACATGATCTTGGACGCGGTGAAGTGCTGCGGCTCGCCGCGCACCTCCCAGATGCCGCGGTCCGGAGCGCGCCAGTGCGCCGCCGCCTGCTCGACCTGGGCGATGACGATCGGCCAGAGCTCTTCGGGCATCTGCTCGCGGGATCGGGTGTGCAGGTAGATCGAGTCGAGCAGCGCGCCCCACACGTCGTGCTGCTGCTGGTTGTAGGCGCCGTTGCCGATCCGCACCGGGCGGGCGTCGTCGTACCCGGTGAGGTGATCCAGCGTCCCCTCCTCCAGATGACGCTCGCCGCCGACGCCGTACATGATCTGCAGGTCGTTCGGGTTGTCCCGGCACACGTCATGGATGAAGTAGAAGAAGTCGTTGGCCTCCCGGTCGAACCCGAGCGTGTACAGACCCCACAGGGCGAACGTCGAGTCCCGGATCCAGGTGAACCGGTAGTCCCAGTTCCGTTCCCCGCCCGGCGTTTCCGGCAGCGAGGTGGTCGCCGCCGCGAGCAGCGCCCCGGTCGGCGCGTACGAGAGCCCCTTGAGGGCCAGCGCCGACGACTGCAGGTAGGCCCGCCACGGGTGGTCCGGGAAGGTGCCCTGGGACAACCACTGCCGCCAGTACTCCCCGGTGCGCCACATCCAGTCCTCGGCCTGGGCGGTGTCCACCGGCGGCGGCAGGTCGGAGAAGGCCAGGGCGACGTAGTGCACCTCGTCGCGCTTCATCTTGGTCCGGGCCTGCGCGGTGCGGCCCTCCAACCCGATCCGCAGCGAACTGGCCAGCCGCAACGTCGGCTGGCCCTTCGCGGTGGCCACGACCTCGGAGTAGTCCGGCTTCGGGTAGGTCCACTTGGCCCCCTTGCGGGCATAGTCGAAGACCGGCTCGCAGCTCATCTGCAGATCGACCGTGCCGTAGACGCACTTGATGGTGCGCAGCAGCACGTGCGCGGCGTCGTAGTCGGTGGGGGACCGGCGGTGCGTCTTGGACCGCTGATCGGTGTTGTGCCACTCGGCCATGATCAGCGCGTCCCGGACGATCAACCAGCCGGTCGGGGTCTGCCAGGTGGTCTCCAGCACCAGGGTGCCGGGCAGATAGCGGCGGGCCGCCGGGACCGCGACGCCGAACGGCGCCACCCGGAACGAGCCGCCAGCCCGATCCAGCAGGGCGGTGAACACGCTGGGGGAGTCGGGACGGGGCACACACATCCACTCGACCGCCCCCGACGGTGCGATCAGGCAGTTCGACTCGCAGTCGGACAGGAACGCATAGTCGCCGATGCTGGGGAAGTTGCCCGAGCTGTGGTGCACCGGATGCAGCGGGGCGTCCGAGGCGGCCGCCGTGTTCGGCGGATCCAGCACGTGCACCCCGCCGGTCGGCGAGGCCATCACGGCGTCGAAGCTGGCGTCGAGGCCGTCGGCGGCCGGGGCGCTGCCGGCGGCGTCATCGGTGTCGGTCATTGCGTCATTCTCCGGCACCGGGCCGATCGGTACATGGCAAACAGATCACGGCCAGGTGTCGGACCGGACCGCTGCGGTGTCGGGGTCGGGCGCCTGCGGCCGCAGCTCGCTCCACTGCTGGGCCAGGCGGGCGATACCCAGTTGACGCACGCACTTCTGCGCGGCCATGCCCACCGCCTCGGTGAACGTGGGGAAGGCGAACTGCAGATCGGCCAGCTGCTCGATGCGCATGTTGGTGGCCATGCAGGTGGCCACCATCTGGATGATCTCGGCCGAGTACTCGCCGAGCACGTGCGCGCCCAGGATGTAGCGCCGGTTGGACTCCACGATCAGCTTGCAGAACCCGCCGGACCGGGCGTCCACCACCGGCCGCAGCAGATCGTCGTAGCGGACGATCGCGACCTCGCAGTCGTACCGGGCCCGCGCCTCCTGCTCGGTCAGCCCGACGCTGCCGTACTCGGGGTCGGTGAACGAGCCGGTCGGCACGATCTCGTGGGTGTTGCGCCGCCGGGTGCCCAGCACCGCGTTCTCCGCCGCCACGAGCCCCTGCTGCCGGGCGCTGGGCACCAGCATGGACAGGCCGGTCGCGTCGCCCGCAGCCAGGATGTGCGGCACGCTGCTGACCAGCCGGTCGTCCACGGTCACGTACCCGCGGGCGGTCTGCAGGCCGATCGCCTCCGGGCGCAGCGTGTCCGCGTTGCCCGGCCAGCCGACCGCGAAGAACACCAGGTCGGCGGCCACCGTCTGGCGGACGCCGTCGACCAGGTGATGGACCAGGAAGACCTCGCCCGACCGTTCGATTTCGGTGGCCTGGGTGCCGGTGACGATGCGCATGCCCTTGGCCGTGAAGGCGGCGGCCAGCGCGTCGGACACGTCGTGATCGGACCGCGGTTTGATCCGCTCGGCATACTCTAGAACGGTGACCTGGGACCCGAAGTCGACCAGGATCGAGGCCAGCTGGCAGCCGGTGTCCGACCCGCCGATCACCACCGTGGAGACCGGCAACTCGTCCAGGCTGCGGATGTCCTCGTAGGTCAGGGCCAGTTCGGCGCCGGGGATCGGCAACCGGCCGGCGTGCCCACCGACCGCGATGATGATGGCGTCCCCGGAATACCTTTGGCCGTCCGGTGTTTCGATCGTGTGCGGGTCGACGAACCAGCACTGTCCGACGCCCTGGACGAGCTCGACCCCGCAACTGGCGATGTACTCGCTCATTCGTTTGACGTCGTGCGAGTAGTCGGCGACCCGCACCGCGTTGGCCACCGCTGCCTTGACGTCGACCTCCGGGGCGCTACCGCGCAGCCCGAACGTCTCCCACGACCGCGCGTCGCGAACCAGCCGGGCGGCTCGGGCCAGCGTGCGGACCGGCGCCGGCCCCTCGTTCACGCTGGTGCCGCCGACCCGTTTGCGTTCGACCAGCGTCACCTGCGCACCGAGCTCGGCTCCTTGCAGGGCCGCGGACACTCCGGCGGGACCGCCGCCGATCACCAGAAGTCGCACGCGCCCAGTCTGCGGGCTGGCGATAGCTTGCGCTGGCTGTCCGGCAGGTCGAACCTGCTGACGAACCCAAACGCTGTCCGACTCCCGGTCAGCGCGATCGTCCGGATGAGGAGCGTCCGCACGCCAGGCGTGGGCGATCTGCGCCGTCCAGAGTGTCGTCGGGGATCGGAAGGAGAGCATCGAGTCGTTTCTCGACCCTGGCGGCGACGGCTCGCAGATGGGGGATGCGATCGATCAGCAGTTGCGCATCGGGCGAGTGCGGGCCATGTCGGGCGATGGCCTCGGCGATGCGGTCGGGCATGGTCATGTGCAGACCATGCGGTCCGACAGTCTGGTCGGCATAGGTCAGAGCGTCCGCAACCGCGCTGTCCTCGAAGGGAAATCGTCGCATCAATGGAGTGAGACCGCGTCGGACGGGGATGTATCGGGCCCCGGAGTGGTGGGCGATCAGGGCCACGAGGCGATGGTTCCATCCCTGACCGGCCAGGTAGAGCGCACCGTCGAGCGGGTGGAAGCCGGTCTGTTTGAGCGGGGGCGAGTAACCGATGTCGTGTAGCCAGGCAGCCGCAACGAGCAGCGGTCGGTCGGCGTCTCCGACGGTTCCAGCGATCCGGACCGCTTGTCCGGCAACGCCCTGAGTGTGCTGCCAGCGTTCGTGTCGTTCGGTGACGAGCAGCTGGTGGGCCAGCCGTCGGGCGTGCACGACGAGGTCGGAATGAGTGAGCGGATCCAGCCGGGGTGTGGCCGGACCAGTCCGGTGGGTGGGGTTCAACTCGATCCGATGCCGTTATCCGTAGAATCTGGCCCCGGTGGGGTCGTCATCACGACACTCCATTCCTGGGTCGGGGAGTCGCCTCCGGAAGGAAGCCGAGGGCGCGCCGACCCCAGTCAATGGTCGGCTGCGAGAGGCTGCCGCGAGTCACCCAAATCGGATGAGCGACCCGAACTGGGTTGCTGCTTCACTGGGATGGACCTGCCCGTCGACTATCGGCCGACGACGAAGGGGTCGATGCCGGACCGGAGGGCGGTGGTCACGATCGAGTTCGAGATCCGCGTGGCCGGCGAGGTGCCGGCGCAGGTGCTGGCCGATCTTCAGGATGCGAGGTTCGTCCACCGGGGGGTGGAGACCGTCCTGCACGGACCGGTGGAGGACCAGGCAGCGCTGATCGGGATCATCAACTGGCTGCAGATGCTGGGAGTGGAACTGCGGGAGGTGCGGGAGGTCTCGCCCGCAGCCTCGGATCCCGGAATCGACCCGAGCGTGGGCCGTCAATGATGTTCGAGGTGGAGATCCGGGTAGGCGGGGAGGTGGACCCGTCCTGGATCAGAGACCGGATGCCCGGCTTTACCGTCGCCCGTGGCCCGTCGGTCGCCATCATTCGTGGCTCGCTGGGCCCGGACGAGAATATGGCGTCAATCTTGGGCGCACTCTATCGACACGGTGTCGAGCCGTTCGACGTGTGGGTGGACACGTTCGGCGTGGATCGCTGACCGTGTCTGGGTTCCGCTTCCGTGGGCGCGAGACCACCTCACCCCCGAACCGATGGGCTAGATATTCGATGATCGGGCGGCCTACTGTGCGTTCTGGGCTTGGAGTTCTGATGATGGGCGGTGAGCGGCCTGGTCAACCGGGTGCGGACAGGCCATGAACTTCGAACGTCGCCGCCGGGGGTTCCTCGGGGATTCGTGCCGCGACCGCGGGTTTCTGCGCTGATGGACCGGGCAGTCGCCGCCCCGGTGACCCTGATTAGCGCAGGTCCCGGCAGCGGAAAGACCCTGGCCCTGGCCGACTGGGCCCAGTCGACCAACCGGCGAGTGGCCTGGCTGAGCGTCGGGGCGTCGGATGATGCCCTGCCCGCGTTCTGGGCGGCCCTGGTCGCCGCACTGCGGGCATCCGGTGCGTCGGTGGGCAGCGGGCTGAGCGATTTATTGCCGGCGGCGAGCTTCGGCGAGCAGGACGCGCGGCGGGTGGTGGACACGCTGGCTCAGATGCGGGCGCCTCTCACGATCGTGCTGGATGACCTGCACCACGTGCGCGACCGGCACGTCCTCCGGTCGGTCGAGACGCTGTTCGAATGCCTCCCGCCAACAGCCCACGTGATCGTCAGTGCTCGCTTCGACCCGCCGTTGCGGTGGCGCCGGCTGGCGGTCGCCGATCGGCTGGTCGAGATCAGGGCCGATCAGCTGGCCTTCGACGCCGCGGAGGCGGGCCAGCTGCTGACCATGGTGGGCCTGCGCCTGGGTCCCGCACCACTGGGCCGACTGGTCGAGCGGACCCGCGGCTGGGCGGCGGGTTTGCGCCTGGCTGCATCCGCGCTGGATCGGAACGCTCCCGAGGCTGCAGTGTCCAGGTTGCGGGGGAGCGACCGGCCGGTTGCCGACTACCTCATGCAGGAGGTACTCGACCAGCTGCCCGATGCTGATCGCGATTTCGTGCTCCGGTCCAGCGTGGCGGACCCGGTGTCCGCCGAGATGGCCCAGGCGTTGACCGGGGTGGTGGACGCCCAGGCCCGGTTGGAGAGTCTGGAGGCCACCAATGGTTTTGTCGTTGGCTTGGCCGGCGGCCGCACGTGGTTCACCTGGCATCCGTTGTTCCGTGAGTTGCTGCTGCACCGGCTGACAGTGGAGAAGCCGGGTGCCCGGGACGATCTGCATCAACGCGCGGCCCGCTGGCTGGTTGGGCAGGGCGACTACCTGGCTGCGATCCGGCACCTGACCGCGGTGGCCGACTGGCCCGGGGTGGGCCGTCTCCTCACCGAACGGCTCGCCCCCGACGTGGTGACCTCCGCCGCGTCGGCGCTGGTGGAGGCCCTGACCCCGGTGGCCAACCGAGCCGAAGTCGATCCGAATGCGACAACATTGCTGGCATCGGCGGTCTGCAACTTTCATCACTCCGAGTACGCGGCAATGATCCGCGATGTCGAGGCGGCCGAGGCGGCCGCCCGTCGTGAGCACAACCCCATCGCCGTCGAGGTGCTGGCGTCCAGCCTGCGGATGGCCCATTCCAGAGCCTTGGATCCGGCGACTCTCACCCGCACCGCCCGACGCGTCCTGGAAGTAACCCGTCCGATCTCCCGACCGGACGTCCCGGCTCTGGAACGGTATCGGGCGATCGCGACCACGAACCTGGGCTCCGGCCTGTTGTTGGACGGCGACCTGAGTGCGGCCCGATCGGCCCTGATTGAGGCCCAGAAGTCCTGCAACCGTTGGGGTCTTGGGCTTTCGGAGCTGACCGCGCGGGGAGGCCTGGCGTTGCTGGCGGCGCTACACGGGCAACCAAGAATCGCGCTTGAGCGGGCTCGGGCTGCTCGGGCGACTGCCGACCAATACGGCTGGGCACCCGAACCGCAGGCGGCCGCGCACATGACCGCTCTCGTAATCGTCGCTCTCGACACGGGCGAGGTTCAGGAGGCCGAGCAGTTGCTCGGGTTAGGCACTCGGGATACCAATCTGGCCCTGGCCAGCCGGATCATGTTTGCCGTGCTGGCGTTGCAGGCGGCGATCGCGCGCGACGATTTATCCTCGGCGGACCGACGGGCGGGATTGCTTGCCCTGACCGCCCAACGCATCGCCTTGCCGCGGTTGCTGGCCGGTTGGGTATCCGTCGCGCAGGCCGAGCACCTGCTCGCTCACGGTCGGGTGGAGGACGCACGGCAGGTGCTGGGCCAAATCTCCGACGGTGGGTACCCTGCGGCCCGGCGCGACCTCAACCTGGCCAGGTGTCATCTGGCGCAGGACGATCCGAGGCGCGCACTGCAGTCCTTGACGGCGTTGATCCCGAGCCTGTCGGCTTACCGAACCGTCGCGGTGCACGCGCGGGTCGTGGCGGCCGTGGCCGCGATCCGGCTCCGCAAGGACGCCCAGGCTCTTGACCTGCTGACCGACGCGGTCGAGCTGGCGGCCGAAACATCAATGCTGGGGCCGTTTCTGGCCGCCGGTCAACCCTTGCGGCCGCTACTGGCCCGCTACCGCACCGTCGTCGGTCGACATGCTGAGTTCACGACCGCCGCGCTGGGTGGAGTGCCGCCCGGCGAGCAACCCATCCCGGTTGCGGCGAATGGCCAGGAATTGACCGAGCGTGAACGAGCGGTTCTGCCATTTCTGGCCACCCATCTGACGGCCACCCAGATCGCCGAAGAGCTGTTTCTGTCGGTCAACACCGTCAAATCCCACCAGCAGGCGATCTACCGCAAGTTCGGGGTGTCCTCGCGGCGGGCGGCGGTGGACCGGGGCCGCGACCTCGGGCTGATCTGAGCCGTTGCTGCCCGTTCATCCAGTTCGTATGAGAAAGGACGTATCCGAGGCTTAGAGGGTGTTCATGGGCCTGTCGGCTCATAGCCAACTCGCATTCGGAAGGGAGACACCCGATGTCTCAGACCACCGACACCTCCCGCGGCGCCGCCGTCGCCAGCGGCTTCATCGTGTTTGCCGGCGTCGCCATGGTGCTGATCGGCGCGTTCCACGCCTTCCAAGGACTGGTCGCGCTGTTCAATGACGACTTCTACGTGGTGGGCCAGAAGTGGATCTTCGAGTTCGATCTGACCACGTGGGGTTGGATCCACCTGCTCGTCGGCATCGGCGTGGCGGTCGCGGGGTTCTTCGTGTTCACCGGCGCAGCCTGGGCCCGGTTCGTCGGGATCGGCGTCGCCGGACTCAGCGCCGTACTGAACTTCATGTGGCTGCCCTACTACCCCATCTGGAGCCTGGTCATCATCGCCCTGGACGTGGCCGTGATCTGGGCGTTGGCCGTGCACGGCAAGGAATTCGCCAACTGACGGACGGGCATGATGGCGGCCGTGACTGCTCCTCGGATCGACGCGCCGGGCCGCCGGGGCAGGTCCGGGTGGCTGACCCTGCCGGTTTGGCTGGCCCTGATGACGGGGGCCGGCCTGGCCTTCCACCGCTGGCCGACCTGGAGTGTGCTGATCGGGATCGGCGTCACGACCGCGATGGCCGGTCTGGCCCGATGGGCCGGATTGAGCATCGCGGATCTGGGGCTGAGCCGGGCGACCTGGCGAACGGGGTTGCGCTGGGGCGGAGCCGTTGTCGCGATGGCCGCGGCCGGCTACGCGGTGGCGCTGGTGGTCCCGCCGGTCCGCGCGCTGGTAGCCGGTGGGTCGGGCGCCTGGTCGCAGACCGCGCTGGCGGCGCTGCTGGTGATCCCCCTGGGCACGGTCGTGCCCGAGGAGTTCGCCTTCCGAGGCGTGTTGTGGGCGGTGGTGCGTCGTGAACGAGGACGATGGCTGGCCACCCTCGTCTCATCGACGCTGTTCGGTGCGTGGCACGTCGTCCCGGCCCTGGGGGGCGGGTCGGCCAACCAGGCGTTCGACCAGGTGGCGGGCAGCGGGACAATGGGGCTCGTGCTGCGGGTCGGCAGCACCGTCGCCTTCACCGCAGCCGCCGGCGTGGTCCTGTGCGTGCTGCGGATGCGCAGCGGCAGCCTGCTGGCCCCGATGCTGGCACACGCAGGAATCAACTGCCTGGGCGTGGGTTTCGTGCAGATGGCCTGATTCCGCACCGGCGTCCGGACAGGGTGAACGAGGATGGTCGACGTGACATCGAACGAGGCAACCGCCGCGCAGGATCGCGAACCGGTCGGAGACGGGCGGTCGAACGAGCCGGCCGAGCAGTCCGCACCGGCGTCCTCGGGTGCGGTTGCCGACCGTGGTCGGCGACCGCGGTTCCGCTATACCCTGCCCGGATCCTGGACCGCGCTGGTGTTCGTCTGCCTGGCGTTCACCCCGTCCCTGGTGCCCCGGCCGGGCGCGTTCCAGGGAGTGGTCGGCGGTTTGACCGGCGCCATCGGGTACGGATTGGGCGTGGCCGGTGCCTGGGTGTGGCGGCAGTTCGCGGACCGGCCGGCCCGCGCGGCACGCCGCTGGTCGTGGTCGGCGTTCGGGATCGTGGCCGGCGTCGCCCTGGTCACGTCCTACCTTCTCGGACAGCGGTGGCAGGACCAGATCCGGGCGCTGGTGAACGCCGAACCGCAGGACCTGGGTTCTCGCCTGATCCTGCCCGTGGTAGCCGTTTTGGTGTTCGTCGGGCTGGTCGCCGCCGGCCGGGGGATCGCAAAGGTGTACCGATGGGCGGCCCGGCGGCTGAGTCGATGGATGGGCGATCGAGCGGCCCGCGTCGTCGGCTGGCTGCTGGCGGCCGGGCTGACGGTCGGCCTGGTGTCCGGGGTGCTGGTCGACGGGGTCCTGGCGATCACCGACCGAATGTTCGCCGTCCGCGACACGACGACCAGCGACACCGCGGTGCAGCCGACCACCGGCCTGCGGTCCGGTGGTCCGGGATCGCTGATCGGCTGGGACACGTTGGGCTACCAGGGCCGCAACTTCACCGGTTCCGGTCCCACTCCCGGGCAGATCCAGGCGTTCATCGGTGCTCCGGCGCCCGTACCGATTCGCGCCTACGCCGGCCTTGCGTCCGCGCAGGACGTGCGTGACCGCGCCCGGCTGGCGGTGGCCGACCTGCAGCGGGCCGGCGGCTTCGACCGCGGCCACCTGCTCGTCACCGGCACCACCGGGACGGGCTGGGTGGATCCGGCGGCGATCGGCGCCTTCGAATACGAGACCGGAGGTGACAGCGCCGCCGTGGCGATCCAGTACTCGTACCTGCCGTCCTGGGCATCCTTCCTGGTCGACCAGGACAAAGCCCGGCAGGCCGGCCGAGCGCTGTTCGATGAGGTCTATCGGGTCTGGTCCAGCCTTCCCCCCGACCACCGGCCCAAGCTCTACGGCTTCGGGCTCAGCCTCGGCTCGTTCATGATGGAGTCCCCGTTCGGCGGCGACGCGGACATGGCCAACCGGACCGACGGCATCCTGCTGGCCGGTTCGCCGGCGTTCAACCCGTTGAACCGGGAATTCACCGACCAGCGGGACGCGTTAAGTCCGGAAGTACAGCCGGTCTACCGCGGCGGCGAGACCGTCCGGTTCAGCAACGATCCCGCGGCCTCCATCCCGCCGGACGATGCGTCCTGGGACGGCGCCAGGGTGCTGTACCTGCAGCACGCTTCGGACCCGATCGTGTGGCTGAGCCCGGACCTGATTCTGCACCGGCCGGACTGGCTGGTCGAGCCGGCCGGACCTGATGTCACCGACGAGATGATCTGGATACCGTTCGTCACTTTCTGGCAGGTCACCCTCGACATGCTCGAACCGGTGGACACCCCGCCGGGGCACGGCCACACCTACACGCTGGAGTTCGTCGAGGGCTGGGCCTCGGTTCTGGAGCCCCCCAATTGGTCCCCGGCCAAATCGGAGGAACTACGCGCGTTGCTGACAGAACTGCCGCACTGACTTTCGACCCTGAATCAACTGATGCCACGCAGGCCGAAACGTCCGGAACTCGGATCGAACAGGACCTGATCGGTGTCGAAGGCCGCACCGATCGCTCCACCCGCGGCCAGCTCCCGCACCGGGCCGCTGGTCACCTGCGGACCCGGACCGATCAGCCAGCCGTCCTGGCCCAGCTGCACCGCGGCCTCCACGTCGTGGGTGGAGGCGAGGACCGGGATGGTGCGTTCGGCGGCGATCCGGCGCAGCACGGCCAGCAGCTCGATCCGGGCCGGTGCGTCCAGGAACGCCGACGGCTCGTCCAGCAGCAGCAGCGACGGGGACTGGGCCAGGGCGCGGGCGATCATGATCCGCTGCCGCTGCCCGTCGGACATCTTGGCCAGCAGGACGTCGGCCAGCTCCTGCGCGTGCACCGCGGCGAACGCCTCGGCCACCGCCCGCCGGTCGTCGGCGGTGAACGAGCCGGACCGGGCCCGGTGCGGGAACCGGCCCAGGGCGACCACGTCCTCGCCGCGCAACAGCCCGGGGTCGAACCGCTCGGTCAGTACCACCGCCATCCGGGCCGCCCGGGTGCGGGGATCGAGGGCGTGCAGATCGGCCCCGCCGAGCGTGACCTGCCCGCCGAGCGGGTGCTGCAACCCGGCGATCGAGCGCAGCAGGGTGGACTTGCCGGCGCCGTTGGGACCGAGCAGCAGGGTGATCCGGCCGGCCGCCGCGCGGACCGACACCGGCCCGAGCACCACCCGGTCGGACCGGGCGAACCGCCGCCGCTGCGGGTAACCCACCGTCAGCCGCTCGACCACCAGATCGGCCCGGCCGGTCACTGGTGAACACTCCTTGTTGCGGGCCCTGAGAGGGTGCTCGTTGTAGGGACTCGGCGGGAGCCGGGGTGACGGCCTGTGCCGGTCGCCGTTCGACGGCCTGCATGACACCGCCGCCCCCGGTTCTCGCGGGGCTGTAGACCGGCAACAGAGGGACGCGCCGCAGAGCGCCAGTCAGTGACCGCCCGGTGATCGGCCTCCTCGCCGAGTCGTCGCTGCCGTTGTGAGGAGTTGTTGAGTTGTCCCTGCCCGAATGCGATTTCTACGTCGGTATCGATTGGGCCGCCCAAACGCACGCCGTGTGTGTGCAGGACGCGGCCGGGAAGATCACCGCGCAGTTCACGATCGAGCACACCGCCGACGGATTCGCGACCCTGTTGGCCCGCCTGGGTCGGTTGGCCAGCGACCCGATGCAGGTCAGCGTCGCCCTGGAACGGCCCGACGGTCGGCTGGTCGACGCCCTGCTCGAAGCGGGCTACCCGGTGGTGCCGGTCAGCCCGAACGCGATCAAGACCTGGCGCGACGGGGAGGTACTGTCCGGCGCCAAGTCCGACGCCGGCGACGCCGCCGTCATCGCCGAATATCTGCGGCTGCGGTCGCACCGGCTGCGGCCGGCCACCCCGTTCACCCCGGCGACCAGGGCGCTGCGTACGGTCGTACGCACCCGCGATGACATCGTGGCCATGCGGACCGCCACGGCGAACCAGCTGACCGCCCTGCTCGATGCCCACTGGCCCGGCGCCACCAAGGTTTTCGCCGATATCGAGTCGCCGATCGCGTTGGAGTTCCTGACCCGGTACCCGACCGCCAAACACGCCGCGGGCCTGGGTGAGAAGCGCATGGCCGCGTTCTGCGTCAAGCACGGCTACTCCGGTCGCCGCTCGGCCGCGGAGCTGCTGACCCGATTGCGGGCTGCGCCGGCCGGCACCACCGACCCGGACCTGGTCGAGGCCGTCCGGGACGCCGTGCTGGCGCTGGTGGCCGTGCTGCGCACCCTGGGCGAGACCCGCAAGGACCTGGACCGGTCGGTGACCGCCCACCTCGGGGAGCACCCGGACGCCGCGATCTTCACGTCGCTGCCAAGGTCGGGTCAGATCAACGCCGCCCAGGTGCTCGCCGAGTGGGGCGATTCCCGGCAAGCCTACGACTCGCCCGACGCCGTCGCGGCGTTGGCCGGCCTGACCCCGGTCACCAAAGCGTCCGGTAAATATCATGCCGTGCATTTCCGGTGGGCCTGCAACAAACGATTCCGTAAAGCGATGACCACGTTCGCCGACAACAGTCGCCACCAAAGCCCGTGGGCCGCCGAGGTCTACCGCAGAGCTATCCAACGCGGGCACGACCACCCGCACGCCGTCCGGGTCCTGGCCCGCGCCTGGGTGCGCGTGATCTACCGCTGCTGGCTCGACCGAGAGCCTTACGACCCGGCCAGGCACGGCAACGCGAACAAGATCAACAGCGGGCAACTTGCGGCCTGAGGTTGACACAGAGGGTGTCATGCCGCCGCTCCGGCGGCCAGCGTCCGGCTGCGCAACAGGGCCGCGATCACGACGGGGGCGCCGATCGCCGCCGTCACCACGTTCAGCGGCAACACCCCGTCGGACCCGGGGAGCTGGGCGATCACCGAGCACAGTTGCAACACCACCGCGCCCATCAGCGCACAGGCCGGCACCAGCCACCGGTGATCGGCCCGGCCCAGGGCCAACCGGGCCAGGTGCGGCACCGCGATCCCGACGAAGGCGATCGGTCCGCAGAACGCCGTCACCGCTCCGGCCATCACCGCGGTGGCGACGATGCCGGCGGTGCGTACCCGGCCGACCGCCACCCCCATCGACGCCGCGTACCGCTCACCCAGCAGCATCGCGTTCAACGACGGGGCGATCCACGCCGCCAGCCCGACCCCGACCAGCACCGCCGGGGCCAGGAAGGCCAGATCCGGCCAGGTGGTGCCACTGACCGAACCGAGCCCCCACAACACGTACTTCTGGATCCGGTCCGGTGCGGAAAACGCCAGCAGCAGCGAGACCAGCGCGGTGGTGGCCGAGCCGATCATCACCCCGATCAACAGCAGCGCGACCACCGAGCGCACCCACCGGCCCAGAAGCAGCACCAGCATCAGCACCGCCAACGCCCCGATCGCCGCGGCGGTGACCAGACCGGCCCGGCCGGTCAGCCCCAACCCGGCCACGAAGCCGCCGGCCAGCGTGCCGCCGCCGAGCACCGCGATCGCGACCCCGAGGCTGGCCCCGGAGGACACCCCCAGGATGAACGGATCGGCCAGCGGGTTGGCGAACAACGTCTGCATCAGCAGACCGGCCACCGCCAGCCCGACCCCGGCCAGGATGGCGGTCCCCGCGCGGGGCAGCCGGACCTGCTGCAACAGCACCGCGGCGGTCGGATCCACCGGGCCGCCGGTGAAGAACCGCAGGGTGGTCGACGGCGGGATCGGCACCGACCCCACCCCGACCGCGAGCACGGCCGACACCAGCGTCAGCGCCGCCAGGGCGCCGAGCACCAGCGCCGGCCGATGACGCACGTCAGCTCAGTCGCAGGTAGAAGGAGAAGTCGTGGTTCGGGGCCTGATCCGGGTGCAGGATCGCGACCAGGTCGCCGAGCACCAGGTCGGGCCGGGCCACGCCGAGCTCGTAGAAGTTGTTGCCGCCGTCGGCGGTGACGTCCTTGGCCGCGTTCCACACGTTGCCGGCCTTCATCGCGGCGAATTCGGCCAGCCGCGGCTCCTCGGCCAGGGCCTGCACGGTGGTGGTCCAGGTCGTACTGGCCAGCCAGGCCGGGGCGGTGCCGGCCTTGGCCAGTACCGTCTCCAGATCGGTGGGGATCGACCCGGAGGTGGCGTCGTCGGCCCAGGCGGTGGTGCCGCCGGCGTCCTGGATCAACCGGGTCGTGTAGGACTTGCCCCCCGGGATGTACCAGGTGCCCTGGAACGGCTGCCCGGGCACGACGGCGACCGGATTGGCGTCCTGGACGGAGGCCGCGAGCTCCTGGTAGCTGCGCTCGACCGTGTCGAAGGCCGCGGCGGCCTGCTGCTCGGTCCCGGTCAGCGCGGCGAAGTACTTGAGGTACTCGGCCCGGCCCAGCGGGTCGTCCTCCAGCCAGTCGGCGTTGGCCAGCACCGGGATGCCCGCCGCCTTGACCACGGCGTACCCGGGATCGTCGGTGCCCGCGGTGACCAGGACGTCGGGCTGGCCGGCGATGACCGCCTCCGCATCCACGGTGCCGGCGGCGGAGAACTCGACCACGCCAGGCTCGGCCACCCGGTCCTGCACCTGCTTCTCGGAGATGAAGCCCTTGGTGCCGACCCCGGTCAGAGTGTCGAGCTGATCCAACTCGACCAGGAACGGCAGGTGAGTGGTGGAGGCGGAGTACAGCGAGCTAACCGGGGTGGTGATGACCTGCGCCCCGGCCAGGTCACCGGTCAGCTCGGGGGTCGGCGCGCCGCACTTGACCAGCACGTACGACTCCGGGGCCCCGCCCTGCGTGGGCTGCGGCACGGTCAGCACCTGATAGGAGTCGTGATAGCTGATGGCGAAGTTGGTCGCGTGGGTGATCTGCGACTTGACCGGGAAGTAGTCGGTGCTCGGGTCGAAGTCGGTGATGCACCCCTTGGCGTCCACACCACCGGCCGATGCCGATGCCGATGCCGATGCCGATGCTGATGCCGACGGGGACGGGCTGGCCGACTGGGCGGATGAGCACCCGGTCAGCAGGGCGATCAGCGCGGTGGCGCCGATGACCGCTCGACGGGTGGAACGGGACGTGATCACAGGCAGGCTCCTCGCCGGACCGGAAACGGATGGCTTCGGAGCCAGCGGGACGGGTGGGGGCCGGTGCGGCCTCGCCCGATCGCACGCGACCGTCCCTCGCGGTCCCGAACGCAGTGGACCGACGGCCCACCGACCGATGGCAGGTCTTCGGACTCTCGGGCTGGTCCTGCGCCTCAACGCAAGGAATGCCTACTGGCCATCGCTTCCCGGGTTCGCACCCAGTGCTGGACCCCACCGACGAACCGGCGGGGTGATGGCGGTCGTTCCCGATCACCGCTGCGGGGCAGCCCCGGATTCGCACCGGGTTCCCTGTTGTCCCGCCGAGCGTGGAGCACGACGGACCATCAGCGGGAGCCAGGGTACGGGCTGGCCCGGTCGAGGGGCCAGTTCCGGACCTTCCCGGGCCTCGGGAACGACCGGAAGTGGCCCCTCGATCAGGCCTGTGGACAACTCGGCCGCGGTTCCGGCGATCTCGTCCATCATTCGCGGGTGCCGCCCCGCCGACCTCTGCCGCCCGAGCTGGCCCTCGGCGCGTTCACGGTCGGCCAGGGCCGAGCGGCCGGACTCACCGATCGCCGCATGCGGGGAGCCGACCTGGACCGGCCGTTCCGCGGGGTCCGGGTCCCCAAGGTCACGCCGTCGGCCCCGACCCCGGCCTCGCCCGCCGCCCCGCCTGCCCTACTGGCCCGATGCGTCGCCCTGGCCGTCGCCCTGGGCGGCGATCCGATCTTCACCCACCTGACCGCGGCGCGGCTGTGGCCGGTGCCGCTGCCGCCGGACTTGGTCGAGGAGGATCTGCACATCGGGGTTGTGCCCCCGGCCCGCCCACCCCGGCGCCGCGGGGTGCACGCCCACAAGCTCCTGGACCCACGGGCCTTGGTCGGGCGGCGTCACGGCTGCCGGATCGTCGACCCGGCCACGATGTTCTGCCAGCTCGCCAGCGTGCTGCCGCTGGCGGACCTGATCGCCGTCGGCGACGCGTTGATCCATGCGCCGGTCTACCCGAACCCGCTCGACGATCGTCCGTGGCTGACCCAGGCGGAGCTGGCCGAGCGGGTGGCGGTGTTCCGGGGCCGGGGCAAGGCGGTGGCCGCGCGGGCCGTGGCCCGAATCCGGCCGGGGGTCGAGTCCCGGCCGGAGTCGCTCGTGCGGGTGGCCGTGGTGGATGCGGGCCTGCCCGAACCGGAGGTGAACGTGTCGATCACCGGATCTCGGGGTGAATTCCTGGGTCGGGCCGACCTGGTCTACCGCCGGTGGCGGGTGATCGTGGAGTACGACGGGGATCAGCATCGGACCGACACTCGGCAGTTCGACCGGGACGTCCGCCGGCTGGAGCGGTTCGCCGCGCACGGGTGGACGGTCGTCCGGATCACCGGTCGCGCCTTCTTCGGCGACCGGGCCGCCACCGTCGCCCGGGTAAGGCACGCCCTGATCGCGGCCGGCTGGCGGGGCTGACCGGATCGAGGGGCCAGTTCCGGACCTTCCCGGGCCTCGGGAACGACCGGAAGTGGCCCCTCGATGGTCGGGTCAGCGCACGATGAGCACGGACAGGGTGCGGGGGCCGTGCACGCCTTCGACGCGTTCGAGTTCGATGTCGCTGGTGGCGGAGGGTCCGGCGATCATGGTCAGGGGTCGGACGGGGTCGAGGCGGGCGATGGCTTCGGGGACGGTGTGCACGATCTGCTCGGCGTGCAGGACGACGAGGTGGAAGTCGGGGACCAGGGTGATGGCGCGGCGGCCTTGGCCGGGGCCGCCGTCGAGGGTGATGGTGCCGGATAACGCGATGGCGACGGTGGCGGTGGTGACGACGGCGTCGATCCGGTCGAGTTCGGCAGGGGTGAGCACGGTGGGGGTGCCGTCGGTGGTCAGGGTGCGGCCGGAGCGGGCGGCGGCCGCGGCGATCGCCGGGTCCAGATCGGGTGCCAGCACCACCGACCGTTGATCGGCCAGGGCGGTGTCGATGGCGTCGGCGAGTTGGTCGGGGGTGATCTCGCGGACGTGGGCTTTGTAGTCGACGAGGCGGTCGATCATCAGTTCCAGCACGGGGGGGCTGCCGGGCGGGTGGTCCCCGACGCGGATGTAGTCGCGGGGGATGGGTGGTGGTGGGGTGGTGTCGGCGGCCAGGGCGCTGCGGATGCGGCCCAGGACGGTCTCGCGGCTACTCATGATGCGTTTCCTTCCACCATTGCCGGAACGTCTGCTTGGGCGGGGCGGGCATGTCCTTGGTGTGGGTCCAGGCCGATCCGGGGAACGGCAGGTGTTTGATCTTCTTGTCGCGGCCGGCGACGAGTCGGCCGGCGGCCAGGCCTTTCTCGGCGGCGGCGAACCGGGTGGGGTCGCTCATGATCCAGGCGGCGGCTTTCATCGCGGCGTCCCAGCCGCCGGGGATGGTGCGGCCGCGGTCGGCATCGACGGCGCGGCCGCGCAGTTCGACGAGCAGGTCCGGGATGGGGATCTTGACCGGGCAGACGTCGTAGCAGGCGCCGCACAGCGAGGAGGCGTAGGGCAGGGTCGAGTTCACGTCGTGGTGGCCGTGCATGCCGGTCAGTTGCGGGGTCAGCACGGCGCCGATCGGGCCGGGGTAGACCGAGCCGTAGGCGTGGCCGCCGGTGCGTTCGTAGACCGGGCACACGTTCAGGCAGGCCGAGCAGCGGATGCAGTGCAGCGCGGCCCGGCCGACCTGGTCGGCCAGGGCGTTGGTGCGGCCGTTGTCGAGCAGGATGAGGTGGAAGTTCTGCGGGCCGTCGCCCGGGGTGACCCCGGTCCACAGCGAGGTGTAGGGGTTCATCCGTTCCCCGGTCGAGGAGCGGGGCAGCAGCTGCAGGAACACTTCCAGGTCGGTGAACGTGGGCAGGATCTTCTCGATGCCCATCACGGTGATCAGGGTCTCGGGCAGGGTCACGCACATCCGGCCGTTGCCCTCGGACTCGACCACGCCGATGGTGCCGGTCTCGGCGATGCCGAAGTTGGTGCCCGAGATCGCGACCTTGCTGGCCAGGAACTTGCGCCGCAGGTGTTCCCGGGCGGCCATCGCCAACCGGCGTGGTTCATCGGTCAGATCGGCCGGGGCGTCTTCCATTTCGGCCAGAAAGATGTCGCGGACCTCGGTGCGGTTGCGGTGGATGGCCGGGACCAGGATGTGCGAGGGCGTGTCGTGGCCCAGTTGCACGATCAGTTCGGCCAGATCGGTCTCGACCGCGGCGATCCCGTTGTCCTCGAGGTATTCGTTGAGGCCGATTTCCTGGGTGGCCATCGATTTGACCTTGATGACCTCGTCGACGCCCTGCGCGCGGACCAGTTCGGTCACGATCCGGTTGGCCTCCTGGGCGTCGGTGGCCCAGTGCACGACGCCGCCGTGGGCGGTCACGTTGGCCTCGAACTGTTCCAGCAGCGCGGGCAGGTTCGACATCACCTGCGTCTTGGTCGCCGCGCCGGCATCACGCAACGCTTCCCAGTCGGGCATCTCGTCCACGACCAGGGCTCGCTTGCTCCGGATCACCGATGTGGCGTGGGCCAGGTTCCGCCGCAACTGATCGTTGGCCAACTCCCGCCGGGCCGCCTTCGGGAACGGCAACGCCCCCCGCAACGGCGACTCCTCCTGCGCCGCGTGTTTTCTCGGGATTCCCAGGAACGTGCTCATGCCGTCGCCTTTCCAACTCGCCTCGCGGGCTCGGCGACCTGGACGCGGCGCCGGCAACTGTGTCGATGATTCGTTCGGCAAGCCTCACTCATGCGGCGACCTGCTCTCGGGTCGAGGCCAGGATCTGGGCCAGGTGGATGGTGCGGATGCCGGTGTCCTGGCGGGACAGGCCGCCGCCGATGTTCATCAGGCAGGACGCGTCGCCGGCGGTGCACCGGTCGGCGCCGGTGCCGACGATGTTGCCGACCTTGTCGGCCAGCATCGCCGAGCTGGTGTCGGCGTTCTTGATCGAGAAGGTGCCGCCGAAGCCGCAGCACTGGTCGGCGCCGGGCAACTCGACCAGGTCGATGCCCTGGACCGCGCGCAGCAGCTGCAGCGGCTTGTCGCCGACCCGCAGCATCCGCAGCGAGTGGCAGGTCGGGTGGTAGGTGACCCGGTGCGGGTAGTACGCCCCCACATCGGTCACCTTCAGCACGTCGACCAGCAGCTCGGACAGCTCGTAGGTGCGGCCGGCCAACGCGGTGGCCCGGTCGGCCAGCGCGGTGTCCCCGACGCGGCGGGCGACCATCGCCTGCTGATGCCGGACCGACCCGACGCACGATCCGGACGGGGCCACCGCGACATCGAAGTCGGCGGCCTCGAACACCTCGACGTGCTGCCGCACCACCGGCACCGCTTCGGTGAGATACCCGGTGTTGACGTGCATCTGCCCGCAACACACCTGATCCGCTGGGAACACCACCTGATGCCCCAGCCGTTCCAGCAGCACGGTGGTGGCCTTGGCCACCTCGGGGAACAGCGCGTCACCCAGACAGGTGGCGATCAACGCGATACGCATGACGGGACTCCGGTCAACTCATGCAGCGGCGGAAAGAGTTGCAGGTACGGCGTTCGAAGCCATTCTCGGACGGCGCCGGGCGGGGCGCCGTCCGAGAACCGGTGTCAGGTCAGGGGATCATCCAGGACAGCACGTTGCTCTGCAGGTAGACCAGCACGCACATGGCCAGCAGCAGCCCGACGCTCCACTTCAGGACGCGGCGCAGGATGTCCGATTCCTTGCCGAGCAGGCCGACCGCGGTCGCGGCGATGGTCAGGTTCTGCGGGCTGATCATCTTGCCGACCACGCCGCCGGAGGTGTTCGCCGCGACCAGCAGCGTCGGGTCCAGGCCGGCCTTCTCCGCGGCCGACTGCTGCAGGGTGGCGAACAGGGCGTTGGCGCTGGTGTCCGAGCCGGTCACGGCGGTGCCGACCCAACCCAGGATCGGGGACAGGAACGCGAAGAACGCGCCGGTGCCGGCGGCCAGCCACTGGCCGATGGTGATGGTCTGGCCGGACATGTTCATCACGTAGGCCAGGCCCAGCACACTGCCCACGGTCAGCAACGCGAACCGCAACTTGTAGACGGTCTTGCCGAACTCCTTGACCGCCAGGCCCGGCTTGATCCGGTAGGCGATCATCACGATCACCCCGGAGATGATCAGCAGGGTGCCCGCGTTGGACAGGTACCCCAGGGTGTACTGGGTGGCCGTGGACGGCTTACCGGCCAGATTCAAGATGTTGCCGTCCGAGCCCGGCCAGCCGAACTTGATATCGGTGCTGGCCAGCCACGTCTTGAGCGGGGTGAACAGCTTGGCCAGCGAGAACACCACGATGACCACGATGTAGGGCAGGAACGCCATCACGGTCCGCCCGGCGGTCAACTTCTCCGTCGAGACCGCGGTGGCCACCGGAGCGCTACCGCCGGACGGGCCGCCGGTCGGCTCGACGTGCTCCTCCTTGGCCGCCAGGGCCAGCCGCTCCCGGGCCTCCACGGTGCCCTTGGGCTTCCAGAACTTGAGCATCACCACGACCGAGACCAGCGCGGCCAGCGAGGCGATGATGTCGGTCAGCTCGACCGAGATGAAATTGGCGCTGATGAACTGGGCGATGGAAAAGCAGATGCCCGAGACCAGGGCGATCGGCCAGGTCTGCTTGATGCCCCGCTTGCCGTCCACGATCATCACCAGCAGCAGCGGTACGAACATCGCCAGGATCGGGGTCTGCCGGCCGACGACCGCACCGATCTCGTGATAGTCGATGCCGGTCAGGTTGCCGGCAGTGATGATCGGGATGCCGATCGCGCCGAACGCGACCGGGGCGGTGTTGGCCAGCAGTACCGTGGCCGCGGCCCGCATCGGGGAGAACCCAAGCGAGACCAGCATGACACCGGTGATCGCGACCGGGGCGCCGAACCCGGCCAACGCCTCGAGCAACCCACCGAAACAGAACGCGATGATGATCCCCTGGATCCGGGGATCGTCCGAGATCCGGTTGAACGCGGTCCGCAGATCCTCGAACCGGCCACTGATCACCGTCAGCTCATACAGCCAGATCGCCGCCAACACGATCCACATGATCGGGAACAACCCGTACAAGATGCCCTGCGAGGCACCCAACAACGTCAGATCGACCGGCATCCCGAACGCCAGGATCGCCACCAGGATCGACGCCGCCAACCCGGCCAGGGCCGCGAAGTGCGCCTTCGTCTTCAACACACCCAGGAAGATGAACACCACAGCCAACGGGATGATCGACACCATCGCCGTGAGAAAAACACTGTCGCCGACAGCAGTGATGTCGGGCTGATACGGGGTCGCCATTGATCCTCCACGGGAAGCGCGTGATCCGGTCGGGCCGATTTGGTCTGACCAAAGAATGAAAGGACCATAAGGCATACCTGATAGGCTGTCCAGGGTTGCGGCAAAAAATGTCGCCAGCGATGCCTGCCGCTCGGAGCGGCGGTGGCCGAGCATGAGGAGAGCCGATGGCGGCACCGGCCGGTTGGGAACCCGTTCAGCGCGTGCCGACCTATGAGCTCGTGCTCCGGCGCATCGAGGAACAACTGATCAACCGCACGCTGCGGCCCGGGGATCGACTCCCACCCGAGCGTGAGCTGGCCACGATGCTGGGCGCGTCCCGCCCGGCCGTGCGCGAAGCGCTGCGGGTCCTGCAGGCTCAGGGCGTCGTCCGGTCGGCGGTCGGTACCGGGGCGGACTCCGGGACCATCGTGACCCAGGCGCCCTCGGGCGCGCTGACCCGGCTGCTGCGGGTGCACCTGGCCGTTGCCTCGTTCCCGCTGTCCGACGTCGTCGAGTCGCGGGTGATGTTCGAACGGTTCAGTGCGCTGGGCGCGGCCAAGGCGATGACGCCCGAGGTCCTGGCCCGGATCGAGAAGCCCTTGCTGGCGATGGACGAGCCCGACATCGAGCGGGCCCGGTTCAACGAACTGGACACCGAGTTCCACGTCGCGATCGCCGAGGCCGGCGGCAACCAGTTCATCGCCGACCTGACCGTGGCCGTGCGGGAGTCGATTCGCAGCGACATCCTGGGCACGCTCGAGCAGGCCGGCGACTGGCCGGAGATCCGGGACGGCCTGCGGGCCGACCATCATGCGATCTATCAGGCGCTGGCCACCGCCGATGGTCCGGGCGCCGCGGATGCGCTGGAGCGCCACATCGAGGGCTTCTACGTCCGCATGAAAGTCGGCGTGTCCGGCTGACGGGTCGGGCTCGGACTCAGAGGACCTTGCCCGGGTTGAACAGGTGCCGCGGATCGAGCGCGTCCTTGATCGCCTGTTGCAGCAGCAACGATCCGGGGTCCAGTTCGCGGCGCAGCCCGCCCCGCTTGAGCAGCCCGACGCCATGCTCGGCGGTCACGGTGCCGCCGAAACCGATGGCCGCGTCGAGCATCTGCTCGAACGCCTGCTGGGCGCGGATCCGGGCGGCGTCGTCGCCGGGTTCGGACAGCATCAGCGGATGCAGGTTGCCGTCGCCGGCGTGGGCGATGGTGGCGATCTGCACACGATGCTCCGCGGCGATCCGTTCGATCGCGGCCAGCATGTCCGGCACCTTGGACCGCGGCACGCAGATGTCCTCGGTGAGCACCGGCCCGAGCCGCTCCAGGGCCGGGTAGGCCAGGCGACGGGCCTCGAACAGCGCCTCGGCCTCCACGTCGTCGGTGGACAGCGCCGCCCACAGGGCCCCGCTGCGCTCGAACGCGTCGGCCACGGCCGCGGCCTCGGCCTCGCCGCTGTCGCCGGGGGTGTCGACCCGGGCCAGCAACAGCACCGCCGCGTCGGCCTCGACGTCCAGATTCTTCCAGTCCCGCGCCGCGTTCAGGCAGGTGCGGTCCAGCAGCTCCAGGGCCGACGGGGTCAGCCCGAGCCGGGTGACCAGCGCGACGGCCCGGCCGGCGTCGACCAGGGTGGTGAAGGCACCCACGATGGTCCGGGGCACCCCGACGGGCGCGGGCCGTAGCCGCAGGGTGATCTCGGTGATGACGCCCAGCGTGCCTTCGGAACCGACCATCAGGCCGGCGATGTCGTAGCCGGCCACGCCCTTGGCGGTGCGCCGTCCCAGCCACACCGCGGTGCCGTACCCGGCCGGGCCGCCAACCACCGCGCGCAGGCCGAGTACGTAATCGCGGGTCACCCCGTACTTCAGGCAGCACAAGCCGCCGGCGTTGGTGGCGGTGTTGCCGCCGATGGTGGACCAGGGGGCGCTGGCCGGGTCCGGCGGGTACCAGAGCCCGTGCTCGGCCACGGCCGCCTTCAGATCGTTGTTGACCACGCCCGGCTGCACCACGCAGGTCAGATCGTCGGGGTTGATCTGAACGACGGCGTTCATCCGGGACAGGTCCAGCAACAGGCAGCCGTCGACCGCGTTGGCCCCACCGGATAGTCCGGTGCCGGCCCCGCGGGCGACGATCGGCGTGCCCAGCTCGGCGGCCACCCGGACCGCGGCCTGGACCTCGGACTCGGCGCGGGCCCGGACCGCGGCCGTCGCCGCGCCGACCGGAGCCCACTCAGCCTCGTCGCTGGACAGCGCGCGCAGCACGTCGGGATCGCTGGTGATCCGGTCGGCCGGCAGGACCCGATCCAGGGCCGTCAGCAGCACGCTCGTCATGCCCGGGATGGTACGACGCGGGCTCAGGCCGGTTCGGCGTCCGCGGCGGCCTCCAGTGCGGCGATGTCGATCCGGCGCATGGTCAACATGGCCTGCATGGCCCGGTTGGCCCGGGCCGGGTCCGGATCCTGCAGCAGCTCGGTCAACCGGGTCGGCACCACCTGCCAGGACAGGCCGAACCGGTCCTTGAGCCAACCGCACTGGTCCTGGTAGCCGCCCTCGGACAGCCGGTACCAGTAGTGGTCGACCTCAGCCTGATCGGCGCACATGATCTGGAACGAGATGGCCTCGGAGAACGTGAACTGCGGCCCGCCGTTCAAGCCGATGTACCGGGTGCCGTCCAGGGTGAACTCGACGGTCAGCACGGCGCCCTCGGTGCCCGGGGTGTCCGGGCCGTAGTGGGTGATGCCGTCGATGGTCGAGTTCGGGAAGACCTCGGTGTAGAGCCGGGCGGCCGGCTCGGCCTGGCCGTCGAACCACAGGCAGGGGATGGTCGCGGGCATGTCAGATCTCCATTCCTTCGCCAAAGCGAGAGCGGGCGTCGTGCGGAATCAGGGGTTTGGCGGCGCGGGCCTTGATCTGCTGCACCGCCCAGGTGTTGCCGTCGGGATCGGCGAAGCCGAAGAACGTCCCGCCGTCCCGCTCGTCGAACGAGGTGATCTCGTCGCACTCCACCCCGCGGCCGACCAGCTCGGCCCGGGCCGCGGCGGCGTCGGCGACCACCAGATGCAGGCCGCGCATCGAGCCGGGCGCCATCTGGTTCTGGGCCGGCAGATCGCCGACCACGATCGAGCAGCCCGATCCGGGCGGGGTTAGCTGGGCCACGTGCATCCACTCGTTGGTGGTGTCGTGGTCCAGGTGGAAACCGATCTTGTCCCGGTAGAACGCGATCGCCCGACCGATGTCGGCGACCGGCAGGACGACGACCTCGAGGGTCCAATCCATGGTGGTGCTCCTTGCTTCTGGGGTGCGGCTGCTGGGGACGGCTGCTCGGGTACGGCTGCTCGGGTGTGGCAGGGGTCGTGCGGGAGTGGGAGGACTACAGGCCGGCGGCGACGGTGTCCAGGCGGGCGTAGCCCTCGACCAGTCCGGTCTCCATCCCGCTGGCCACCATTCCGTCCCGGGCCTCCAGGGTCGGGTACACGCTGTGGATGGACAGCCGGGCGCGGCCGCCCCCCAGGTCGGTGAAGGTCATTGACTCGATGGCGACGACGTCCGGGAACCCCTCGTACTCGAAGGTCTGGATGGCGAAGTCGTTCTCCCGGACCACGTGGAACACCCCGCGGAAGCGGTACTCGCCGCCCTTGCCGTCGGTGTGGGTGTACCGGTAACCGCCGCCGCTGCGGAAGTCCCACCGCTCGACATCCATCTCGTAACCGTTCGGGCCGAGCCACTGCTTGACCAGGTCCGGCTCGGCATGGGCGCGGAACAGGGCGGCGACCGGCGCGTCGAACTCGCGCACGATGTCGATGAACGGCACCCCTTCGGGGGCGTCGATGGTCACCGGGTGGGTGGCTGAGGTTGTCCTGGGGGCGGTCATGGTTCGTCCTTCCTCTCGGGCTCGGATCGCGCCAGGAGCGCGTCCAGGCTGCGGAACTGCTGTTCGTGGATCAGCCGGTAGCGGTCGATCCAGGCGGTGAGCGCCTCCAGTTGGGCGGCGTTCAGGTGCACCGGCCGGCGTTGCGCCTCCCGCGTGCGGGTCACCAGTCCGGCCTGCTCCAACACCTGAATGTGTTTGGACACAGCCTGTTTGGTGATGGCGAACGGCTCGGCCAGTTCATTGACCGTGGCCGGCCCGCGGGAGAGCCGGGCGATCATCCGCCGCCGGACGGGGTCGGCCAGGGCCATGAAGGCCCGGTCCAGCCGGTCGTCCGAGGAGGGATCCACGATCACTTTGTCAACCGATCTCTTTATCAACTGATCGGTTGACTACAGTAGCGCGGGAGATCGGGCGATGTCAACGGTCGTCGAGGCGGCGTCCGGCCGGCCGAGCGCTGTCGGTCGGGCGAGGGTGTTGCCGGATGGAAGGGGCGCGCTGCCCCGGCGAGCGGGACCCGGCCATGGGAGTCCGATGTGAGGGTCGCCAACGGAATAGATCCAACGACCCTTCGGTTGGACCGTGCAGTAAAGTTGAGTCGAACAGACGCAAGTCCTTTGACACGAACTTGACAGGTCTCGATTTCGCGGGCATCTTCGCCGAGGGATCCAGATAGATCGCAGTGAGAGATAGCCGTTCCGACGAGGCCCGACCGGGCCGCGTCACCGAAAGACCCGGCGGAGGGTTCCACCGGGCAGTGTGCAGGAGGAAATTGCATGTCCCGTGCCGTCGGTATCGATCTCGGTACCACCAACTCGGTCGTTGCTGTCCTGGAGGGCGGCGAGCCGACCGTCATCGCTAATGCCGAGGGCGCCCGGACGACGCCGTCGATCGTGGCCTTCGCCAAGAACGGCGAGGTGCTGGTCGGTGAGGTCGCCAAGCGCCAGGCCGTGACCAACGTCGACCGCACCATCCGGTCGGTCAAGCGCCACATGGGCACCACCTGGAAGTCGCCGGACGTCGACGGCAAGACCTACACCGCGCAGGAGATCAGCGCCCGGGTGCTGGGCAAGCTCAAGCGCGACGCCGAGTCCTACCTGGGTGAGAACGTCGTCGACGCGGTGATCACCGTGCCCGCGTACTTCAACGACTCGCAGCGCCAGGCGACCAAGGAGGCCGGCGAGATCGCCGGCCTGAACGTCCTGCGCATCGTCAACGAGCCGACCGCCGCGGCCCTGGCCTACGGCCTGGACAAGGGCGAGAAGGAGCAGACCATCCTGGTCTTCGACCTCGGTGGTGGCACCTTCGACGTCTCGCTGCTGGAGATCGGTGACGGCGTCGTCGAGGTGAAGGCGACTGCGGGCGACAACAAGCTCGGCGGCGACGACTGGGACGAGCGCGTCGTCAAGTGGCTGGTCGACAAGTTCAAGGCCGCCCACGGCATCGACCTGACCCGCGACAAGATGGCCATGCAGCGCATCCGCGAGGCCTCCGAGAAGGCCAAGATCGAGCTGTCCAGCTCGCAGCAGACCTCCATCAACCTGCCGTACATCACGGTGGATGCGGAGAAGAACCCGCTGTTCCTGGACGAGACGCTCTCCCGCGCCGAGTTCCAGAAGATCACCTCCGATCTGCTGGACCGCACCCGCAACCCGTTCCACCAGGTGATCAAGGACGCCGGCGTCAAGGTCGGCGACATCGACCACGTGGTCATGGTCGGCGGGTCCACCCGGATGCCGGCCGTCACCGAGCTGGTCAAGGAGCTGACCGGTGGCAAGGAGCCGAACAAGGGTGTGAACCCGGACGAGGTCGTCGCCGTCGGCGCGGCCCTGCAGGCCGGCGTGCTGCGCGGCGAGGTCAAGGACGTGCTGCTGCTGGACGTCACCCCACTGTCCCTGGGCATCGAGACCAAGGGCGGCATCATGACCAAGCTGATCGAGCGCAACACCACGATCCCGACCAAGCGGTCCGAGATCTTCACCACGGCCGAGGACAACCAGCCGTCGGTGCAGATCCAGGTCTATCAGGGTGAGCGCGAGATCGCGGCCTACAACAAGCGTCTGGGCATGTTCGAGCTGACCGGCCTGCCGCCGGCCCCGCGCAACGTGCCGCAGATCGAGGTCACCTTCGACATCGACGCCAACGGCATCGTGCACGTGTCGGCCAAGGACATGGGCACCGGCAAGACCCAGTCGATGACGATCACCGGCGGCTCCGCGCTGCCCAAGGACGACATCGACCGGATGATGCGCGAGGCCGAGGCGCACGCCGAGGACGACAAGGCCCGCCGCGAGGAGGCCGAGGTCCGCAACCAGGCCGAGGCGCTGGTCTACCAGACCGAGAAGTTCCTCAAGGACAACGACGAGAAGCTGCCCGAGGACCCCAAGGAGCGGGTCAAGGGCTGCATCACCAAGGTGAACGAGGCGCTCAAGGGCACCGACGTCGCCGCGATCAAGTCCGCCGTCGAGGAGCTGGCCAACGAGTCGCAGCAGCTGGGTTCGGCGCTGTACGCGCAGACCCAGGCCGATGCGGCCAGCGGCTCCGCCGACCCGGGTGCCGGCTCGTCCTCGCAGCCGGAGGAGGAGATCGTCGACGCCGAGATCGTGGACGAGGGCGACAAGAAGTGAGCGGACCCGACAAGCACCCCGAGCACGAGGAGCCGGTGATCCGGGACAACCGCCGGGTCGACCCGGCCACCGGGGCGGTGCGCGAGCCCGCCGCCGGCCCGGCCGGCCAGGCGTCCAGCCCCTTCCCAGGGGCCGGACGCCACTCGGCGGCCGACCCGGCCGATCCGAACCAGGCGGCCCAGCCGCTGTCCGTGGACCTGTCCGCGGCCGAGCTGGACCTGGCCCGGCAGGAGGCGGCCGAGCGGACCGCCGACCTGCAGCGGGTGACCGCCGAGTACGCCAACTACCGGCGCCGGGTCGATCGGGACCGCGAGGTCCAGGCGGCGGCGGCCAAGTCGGGCGTCATGCTCGACCTGTTGCCCGTGCTGGACGACCTGGACCGGGCCCGCGCCCACGGTGATCTGACCGGTTCCTTCGGCGCGGTCGCCGACAAGCTGATCGCGGTCGTCACCAAGCTCGGCCTGAGCACGACCGGGAAGGTGGGCGACCACTTCGACCCGGCCGTGCACGAGGCCGTGCAGTTCGGTACCTCGGCCGAGGTCAGCGAGCCCACGGTGACCACGGTGTTCCGCAGCGGTTACGAGTTCGGCGGCAAGTTGCTGCGGCCGGCGGTCGTGGTCGTCACCGGGCCCGAGCACGCCGCGGACGCGGAGACCCCGAAGGCGGAATCCCCGGAGGCGGGCGCGTCCGCTTGAGTTCCGGTGACCGATTGATCAGAGCCAAGCGCAGGAAGGGAGGTTCCGGGTGAGCGCCAAGGATTACTACGAGAAGGACTTCTACAAGGAACTGGGCGTGGTCAAGACCGCGTCCGGGGATGAGATCAAGAAGGCCTACCGCAAGCTCGCCCGGGACCTGCACCCGGACAAGAATCCGGGCAACAAGCAGGCCGAGGAGCGCTTCAAGGCGGTCTCCGAGGCCTACGACGTGCTCTCGGATCCGGCCAAGCGCAAGGAGTACGACGAGGCCCGCAACCTGATGGCTTCCGGCGCGTTCCGCGGCTTCGGCGGCGGAGCGGGTCCGGGGGCCGGTGGTGGGACCGGCGGCTTCGACATGAGCGACCTGTTCCGCAACGCCTCGCAGGGCGGGGCGGACGGCGGGCTGGGCGGGTTCGGCGATTTGTTCGGCGGCCTGTTCAACCGGGGTGGCGGCACCGGTCCCGGCACCGGTCGGGTACGGGCCCAGAAGGGCGCGGACCTGGAGACCGAGGTGCGGATCGGGTTCGCCGACGCGGTCAACGGGGTGACGGTGCCGCTCGGGCTGACCGAGCGGGCGACCTGTCCCACCTGCCACGGCATCGGCGCCAAGCCGGGAACCGCCCCGCGGGAGTGCCCGGTGTGCCACGGATCCGGTCTGACCACCCGCAACCAGGGCTCGTTCGCCTTCTCCGAACCGTGCGCCAACTGCCACGGGACGGGGTCGATCATCGACGACCCGTGCCCGACCTGTCACGGCGAGCGGACCGTGCTGCAGACCCGCCGGCTGACCACCCGCATCCCGGCCGGGGTGTCGGACGGTCAGCGGATCAAGCTGGCCGGCAAGGGTGAGCCCGGTGCCGGCGGTGGCCCGAACGGCGACCTGTACGTGGTCGTGCACGTCTCCGGGCACGAGCTGTTCGGCCGCAACGGCGACAACCTGACCCTGACCGTGCCGGTCACCTTCCCCGAACTGGCCCTGGGCACCACGCTGACCGTGCCGACCCTGTCCGGGTCGGTCAGTCTGCGGGTTCCGGCGGGCACCGGCAACGGCCGCAAGTTCCGGGTCAAGGGAGCCGGGGTGACCCGCAAGGGCGTCACCGGCGACCTGATCGTCACGGTGGAGGTGGCGGTGCCGCAGAAGCTCTCGAGCGAGGCGAAGGCCGCGCTGGAGGAGTTCGCCAAGGCGCAGACGGCCGATCCGCGTGAGGCCATCACCCGGGCCCTGCGGTCCCGGGACGGCGCCGCGGCCGGTAGCTCGTCATGACCGGGTCGCGGGCGGGCGGGGCCGACCGGTCGGGCCCGGGATTCGAGATGGATGCGCCGCTGTTCGTCATCTCGGTGGCGGCGCAACTGGCCGGGATGCACGCCCAGACCCTGCGGTCCTACGACCGCGAGGGTCTGGTGTCGCCCGGCCGGACCGCCGGCGGCGGTCGGCGTTACTCGCACCGCGACATCGAGCTGCTGCGTGAGGTGCAGCGGCTCAGTCAGGACGAGGGCGTCAACCGCGCCGGCATCCGGCGGATCATCGAGCTGGAGGCGCAGGTCGACGCGTTGCGCTTGCGGATCGCCGAGATGAGCGACCAGATCGCCGATCTGCAGGACGCCTTGCTCAACGCGCGGCTCGACGCCACCAACGCCGCCGCCAACGCGATCGCCGGCCTGCGCCGGGACGTGGTGCCCTGGCAGCAGCCGAGCACGGCCCTGGTGGCCTGGCGCCGCCCCCGGCGCTGATCGCGCACTGCCGCGTGGCGGTGGTCGAACCGGCCGTCAACGGGCGGCCGGCGGCCACGAGTCCGCGCTCTCCCGCCGGAGCTGGGTGTGGATCAGCGCGGTCGCGGCCTCGGCGGACATCGGCCGGCCCAAGTAGTAGCCCTGCCCGTCGTCGCACCCGTACATCCGGAGCATGGGCAGTTGGTCGGCCGACTCGATGCCCTCGGCGGTCGTCTGCATGCCCAGGCTGTGCGCCATGGCCACGGTCGCGGCGACCAGCGGTGCCGGATTCGAACCGGCCAGCAACTCGATGAACGACCGGTCGATCTTGACCCGGTCCACCGGCAGCGTGTGCAGCCGGCTCAGTGACGAGTACCCGGTGCCGAAGTCGTCGATGGCCAGCTTGATCCCCTTGTCGTGCAACTCGTGCAGCACGCCCAGGATCAGGTTGCGCTGATCCAGCGTGCTCTCGGTGATCTCCAGCTGTAGATCCCCGGGCTCGAGCCCGGCATCGGTGAGGGCCTCGAGCACGGTCGCCACCAGAGTGGGCTCCTGGATCTGGCGCACCGACAGGTTGACCGACATGGTCAGGGATCGTGTCGGGGGGAACAGCCGCCGCCACCGCGCCGCCTGGCTGCAGGCCTCCCGCAGCACCCACCCGCCCAGCGGCACGATCAGTCCGGAGGACTCGGCCAGCGGGATGAAGCTGCTGGGCGGGATATCGCCGCGGACCGGGTGCTGCCAGCGCAGCAGCGCCTCGAACCCGCGCAGCTGCCCGGAGATCAGCGAGATGATCGGCTGGTAGTGCACGCTGAACTGCTGCTCGTCGATGGCCAGCCGGAGCTCGGCGTCCATGATCAGCCGCTGCAGCACGCTCTCGTGCATCGAGGCGCGGTAGACCTGCACCACCCCCTTGCCGGCGTCCTTGGCCGCGTACATGGCCAGGTCGGCGTTGCGCAGCATCGACTCGGCGGTGTCGTCGCCGGTGGACAGGGCCACCCCCACCGACGCGTCCGGGGTGATGGTGTGGGCGTGCACCTGGACCGGTCGCCGCAGCACTCCCAGGAGCTGTTCGGCGATGGCCAGCGCCTGGCTGTCGCAGGTGCGCTCCAGCAGGACCGCGAACTCGTCGCCGCCCAACCGGGCGACCGTGTCCTCGGCCCACAGGGACGTGCGCAGCCGGGTCGCCACCGTGATCAGCACCTGGTCCCCGGCCTGATGACCCAGGCTGTCGTTGACCAGTTTGAATCCGTCCAGGTCCAGCAGCAGCAGGGCGAACGGCTCGGGCTGGCGCTGCTGGCGGGCGATCGCCTGATCCAGCCGGTCGCCCAGCAGGGCGCGATTGGCCAGGTCGGTGAGCGGGTCGTGCAGGGCCTGCCGGATCAGCGCGGACTCGACCCGCCGGCGCTCGGTCACGTCGTGCATCACCAGCACGGCGCCCAGCACGGCGCCGTCCTCGTCCTGGAGGCGGTGGGCGCTGGACAGCACGATGCGGCGATCCGCGCCCGGTTCGCCGAACACGGTCTCCACGTCGCGGACCAGCTCGCCGCGCAGCGACCGGCTCAGCGGCCGCTCGTCGGGTGGAATCGGGGTGATCCCATCGGCGTGGTACACCGGCGGCTGCTCGATGCCGGGCGGCGGCATCCAGGGAGCGGGCGGCAGATTGAACATCTCCCGGGTGCACAAGTTGATCAGGTTCACCTGCCCCTGGGCGTCGCAGGCCACGACCGCGGAACCGATGTTTTCCAGGATCGCGTCCAGGAAGCGGGCCTGATGGGCCTGCCGGCGGGCCGCCATCCGGGCCTCGGTCACGTCGATGACCTGCACCCCCATCTGGATCGGGGCGCCTTCGACGGTGCGGAACACCGCCGCCGTGTGTTGGGCCCACAGCGGCTTGCCGTCGGGCTTGCGGTATCGAAGCTCGACCGGCAGACCGGCGCCGTCGATGGTGCCCACTCGGGTGAACATCTCCTCAGCCCGTGCGGCACTCGCCGGGTCGACCCACGTGGGCAAGCGAGTGCCGACCAGGTCCGACTCCGGGCGGCCGAGCATTCGGCAGTAGGCAGGGTTCGCCCGGTGGATTCGACCGTCGATAGAGGTCCACAATCCGCCGGTCAACGAGTCCTCGAAGGCTCGCTGCAGCAGCGACTGGACGTCGTCGAGTTCGGCCATGCTCCGGGTCAGGTCTCGATCCAGGGTCGTCGCGTGTGCGTGCTTTTCCTGGCTGATCAGCAGCCGCCGGCCGGCCACCATGGACAACAGGACCAGGGTGGCGACGATCAGTGGCGGGCGGCGGACGATGTCGCCGACGACGGCGGCCACCAGGATCACCACGACGGCCGCGTTGGGAATGAGCTCCTGGGCCGGGGTCAGGACGGCCCGGGGTCGTCGCCCCTGCGGCCCGGGATCACGCCAGGTGGCCGCGGCGAGCAGCAGCAGCGCGGCCACCGACCCGGCGGCCAGCGGCCAGGTCGCCGGGTTGGTCAACGCCACCGCGCTGGTCAGCGCGAGCAGGCCCAGGCCGCCGGCCGCCAGCAGCCAGGGCCTCCGGGCCCCCTCGGCGTAGGTCAACCCGATCATCACCAGGGTGGTGGCCAGGGCCGCGGCCAGTGCCGTCTGGGTCAGTAGGGCCGCCCATCGCCCCTGCTCGGAGCCGGTTCGGCCGCCCGCGAGATGCATCAGCAGCACCCACGCGGCGAACAGGACCGAGCCGCCGACGATGAGGCCGTCCAGCACCTGCCGGATGAAGGTCATCGGCCGCTCGGCCGCGCCGTCGAGCACCCAGGCCGCGACCAGGACCGGGCCGGCGTACCCGAAGAGGCCGACGGTGGCGACAATGCCCGGTGCCTGGTCGGCCGCCGAATCGGCCCACCAGATCATGTCCCCGACGGTCCAGAGCGCGATCGCCCCGGAGGCCCACCACCAACCCCGGGCCGGCCCGCCGCGCAGCCCGGCGATGACCCCGCCGACGATGGCCACCGTCGCCGCCAGTCCGACCGCGACCCGGCCCAGGCGCGGGTCGGACACCGCGCTCACCAACACCCACCCGATCAGCCCCAGGGCGACCAGCACCCGGACCGGACCGGAGGACGGCGCCGAACACCGTCGCTGGTCCGGCCGAAAGACTGGCCTCATCCCGTACCCCCCGACCGTGTGAAGCTGCCCTTCTGTCCCCATGATCGGGCCTGATCAATCGCCCGATGGCCGCCCGGTGTCCCCGGAACGTCGATCAGCTGGCTACTCGGGGTGTGCAACTATCACGGTAGGTAATGAACGCCGGACGCGATGGTGATCGCCACCCGGCCTCACCGGCGGCGTACGCGGAGGGTGGCGGGGGCGGCGACGGGACCACCGGCCGTCGGTGCAGGCAGCGCCGGTCGCGAGGGTCCGCCGGGGGCTGTGTGAGCTTCTCGATCGAGTGAATCCGGTCCCGCGGGTCGGGTGGCGGCTGCTCAGCCGAGCCCGAGTTCGTCGGCCTGGACGACGACCGCGCGCCGGTTGCCCACGCCCAGCTTGGCCAACACCGCGGACACGTGATGGTCAGCCGTCTTCGTCGAGATGAAGAGCCGGTCGGCGATCTCGGCGTTGGTGAACCCGCGGGCGACCAGCTTGGCGACATCGAGCTGGCGGTTGGTCAACCCGGCGGGATTGGCCCGGGTGGCGGCCCGGGGCCGGGGCGGGACGGCAACCACCCCGTCGCGGCGCAGGCCGGACCGGAGCCGGTCGGCGGAGCCGACGGCGCCCAGGGCGTCGAGCAGTTCGACGGCCCGGACCCGGTCGGCGGTGATGGGGGAGTCGGCCCAGGCCATCGCCTCGGCGAAGGACTCGCCGGCGCGGTGCCACCACCGCGCCGCGCGGTCCCATTGGCCGACCAAGGTCAGCGCGAACGGCTCGGCCACGGTGACCGTCGGATCGGCGAGCAAGCCCAACCGCGCCAGCCACACGGCGAGATCACCTGCGGCCCAGGAGGTTCCGGGCACATCGAGGAGCCGGGCGAGCTCGCCGGGGGCGTCCTGAATGACCCGGTCATCGGGCACTCCGGTCATCCACATCCGTTCGGCCAGCGCCGAGAACACGGCCGATCGGCGCAGTGGCTCGTCGATGCGGCCGACCAGGTCCCAGGCCGCGTCCAACGGATCGGGAGTGGGCCGGACGGTGCCCTGCCGGAGCGGGGCCAGCGCCGTCACCAGCAGCGGCCAGACGGTCGCCAACGGCATGCCGTCACCGTGCAGGACGAAGTCGGCGTCTTCGAGTGCGGCGCTGAAGCGCCCGCGGGCGAAGTGCAACCGGGACCGGACGCCGGTCTGCCACTGCCGGCAGATCGGGATGTCGCGTTCGTCGGTGAACGGCAGGGACTGTTCCAGGACGTGTTGCGCATCCCGCAGCCGGCGCTGTTCGACATCGAGGTTGGCCAGGTTGGAGTAGCCGGTCGAGGCGAGCTCGTCCAGGTTGTGGTTCCGGGCCGCCTCGATCAGCTGCGCGAGCGAGGCGCGCGCCGACTCGTCACCGCCGGACAGAGCGGCCGCGGCTCGGACCAGGCGGGTGCGGATGGCCAGTGGTTGGTCCTGGCCGGTCTCGGCAATGCGGCCGGCGTCGTCGTGACAGGCCAGCGCGAGGTCGAAGTCGTTGCGCATGTAGGCCAGGTAGCCGCGAGTCGCCCGGGCCTGCCCGAACGTCAGCTCGGGACCGGCTTCGCCGGCGATGGCGCAGGCCCGTTCCGCATGTTCCTCGGCCTGCCGGCGGCGGGCGTTGTAGTACTCGAACACGGCGACCTCCTCGTGGGCGGTGGCCAGCCCACGTGGGTCGGCGGCCTCCTGCCACAGGGGGAAGGTCGCACTGACCGTCCGGATCGCCGCGTTCAGGCGATTGGTCATGTACTCCTCGAAGCCCAGATGCAGCAGCAGATCGGCGCGCTCGCCGGCCGATGCCCCGACCAGGTGGGTCAGGGCGGTGCGATAGAAAGCCACCGCCTCGGTGTGGGAGCCGGCGCTCGTGGCTTGTTGGGCCGCCGCGCGGGCGTACCGGGTGGCCCGGGCGGAGTCTCGGGCGCCGACCGCGTGGTGCGTGAGCACTGCCGGGTCGGGTGGGTCGATCTGCTCCAGGGCCGCGAGCAGCCGCGCGTGCAGCTGCGGCGCTCCGCCCGGGGGAATGGTGCTCTCCACGGCCTGGCGGGCCAGTTCGTGACGGAAGACCAGCCCGTCCCGGCTGCGGATCAGCAGGCCGGTGCGGTCCAGCCGGCGCAGGGTGGGCAGGTCCACGCCCAGGGCGGGCAGGGCGCGATCGTCGAGCCGATCCGGCGCGCAGGCGACCAGCTGCAGCACCTCGACGTCCGTCGGGCTGACCGGCACGGTCCGGGCGAGTACCGCGTCCCGGACCGAAGTCGGCAAGGGCAGGTCGGGCTCTTTGACCACTTCGGTGACGAAGAACGGGTTGCCCCCGGTCAGCGTGTGCACCCGGACCGGGTCCAGGGCGGTCGAGCGAAGCAGCTCGCCGACGCCCGCCACCGTCAGGGCCGCCAGGCGCACGGTCGTGAGCTGTTCCAGCCGGGCGAAGTCGTCCAGCAGCACTCGCGCCGAGTGCCCGGGGCCGATCTCGTGGTCCCGGTAACTGACCAGCAGCGCGACCGGCATGGAGGGCACCCGCCGGGCCAGAAAGCGCAGCACGTCGACCGAGGCGGCGTCGATCCAGTGCAGATCCTCGATCACCAGAATGGTCGGCTCCGCCCGCAAGGCGCGGAAGACCAGCTCGCAGATCTCGGACAGCATCGGCTCGCGCGCGAGGTCGGCCGAGAACCCAGCCTCGCCGGCCAGATCACGGAACGGTCCCAGCGGGCGGGGTGTGCTCAGCGGATCACAGCTGGCCCGCAGGACGCGGATGCCGGAGCCTTCCCGGCAGGCCGCCGCGATCAGGGCCGATTTGCCGATGCCGGGTTCGCCGGCCACCGCGACACCGGCGCCCTCCCCGGCCGCCGCGGTCACCATGGCCATCCGCAGGACATCGAACGGATGGTCCCTTTCGACCAGTTTCACCCGTCGAGAGTAATTCGCGACCGCCACCGGGAAATCCGCTGGGCGAGTGAGCGGAGGGACCCCCGGCGGCCGGGCATTGCCGCGCCCGGCCAACCGGAGGGCGGGACCGATCACCGAGCCGGCATCAGATCGGCCGTCTGCGGGCCGAACTCGTTGGTCACCTCGGCCACCAGGGTGCACGGGAAGCCGCCGCGGCGGGCGTGTTCGCGGATCGTCTCGGCATCCTGCGCCTCGTGCACGCAGTAGATCTTGTCGCCGGCGACGTAGCTGGTCACCCAGGTGTAGGGCACACCCAGCGAGGCCACGGCGTCATTGGAGGTCCGGGCGATCTTCGCCAGATCCTCGGTGGTCAGGTTCGCGGCACCCGGCAGGTCGCGCTCGATCAGGTAGCGGGGCATGGGAGCTCCTCGGGATCCTCCGGCGACCCGATGCCGCCGGTGTGCCACTACTGTCCGGCCAGCCCGGGGTGCTCGACATCGGGAATGGCTCCCCATGTTTCGCACCGGCGGCCACCCAGAAAGCGCGCCCTTGCGGTCCTCCGGGGGACCCGGCACCCCCTCGGCCGACTAGGCGATGGGCAGGTCGGCCACTCGGGACGCGGCGAAGGCGAGCGTGGCCAGGGCCAGCACGATCAACAGGGCCCGGGCCGGTTGGTACCGGAACGAGGAGGTCACCCCGGCGAAGAACAGGGCGACGGCCAGCACGATCGTGTTCAGCACGTACTGCTGGGAATAGTCACCCGCCTGTTGCGCGTCCTTCGCTGCCTGGTCGGCCTGCTCCTGCGCCTGCAGGTAGGTCGAACGCAGACTGTCCAGGTACTCCGGGTCCTGCACCAGGGGGGTCGGCGCCTGGCCGGCGGCGACCTGCGCCTCCCACTTGTCCAGCGTCGGCAGGAACTCCGGCCGGAACAGCGACTGCCGGTAGAACTGGACCAGTCCGGTGTTGCCGGCCTGCACGGCCTGGGCGTAGAGGGCAACCATGTTCGTGTCGTAGCTGATCGTCTGGATGGCCCGGCCGAATTCCCGGTTGCCGTCCAGCCGGTGCTCGGCCTCGATCCGGTTGTCGTCGGTCTGCACGCCGGACCACTGGGAAGCCTGATAACCGCACCAGGCGGTGCCCAGGGTGGTGACCGCCAGGAGCAGCACCGCGATGATCTCCAGCAGACGGTCGAAGAAGGACTTGTCCTGGTTCACGCCGGGGCCCCCGGATCGTTCTGGTCGACCAGGATGTCCTCATTCACCGCGGTGGCGACCGGGACCGCGGGCCCGGCCCGCAGGGCCACGTTGAGCGCCTCGGTGCGGTCGACCAGCTCGCGCCACAGGTCGGTCTCCCGGTAGCGCCAGGCCCCGTCGTTGGGCGAGCTCATCTGCTTTTGCAGGTCGGCGTCGTTGAGGGCGCGCAGGGTGCGGGTCTGCGCCTCGGCCCGTTCCCGCTCGAGCTCGTACTGGGCGCGCACGGTCGCCTGCACGACCTCCCCGGTCTTGCCCAGGTCGGCCGTACCCAGGACGAACCCGGTCATCGAGATGCCGTCGGCCTCCAGGGCGTCGCGGACGGCGGTGGCCAGCCGCTGCTCGCAGGCCTGCCGCTCGGCGCCGAAGAACTGCTCGATGCCGTCGTGATGCTCGGCCAGCGAGCCCAGGACGGCCCGGGCGCTGGAATCGCGGACGATGCCGAAGATCCCGTTGGGCCCGAACCGCTCGTGGACGGTGCGCAGGTTCTCGGCGAGCAACTGGAAGCGCACCGTGAAGACGACGACCGCCTCGGTCCGGTCGCCCAGGGTTGCGCGCAGCGGCGGGCCGGACATCTCCAGCCGGTCGAAGGCGCCCCGGCTGACCCGGCGGTCGCCGAGGTGGCGGTTGAAGCCGACCCCCTCGTCGGCGCTCTGGCCGTCCGCCCGGTAGGCCAGTTCGACCGAGGGGTACTCCTCAATGATCACCCGCCGGAACGCGAACACGAAGTGCCCGCCCGGCAGCAGCGAGCGGTCGGTGGCTTTGCCGCGGGACATGACCAGCCCGAGGCTGCCCGAGGGCACCCGGACCAGCGACGCGGCCAGGATCACCCAGACCAGCAGGCCGATCGCGGGCAGGATCAGGATCAGCAGGATGATCCAGGCAAGAGTGCTCATCGACCGTTCCTCCCGACTGGCACGGCCAGCGGGCCGCGGTCGCGATTGTTCGTGACGAACCTATCCGGGCATGACAAATCAGGCACCGCCGCATCTTGGACCATGCCCGACGGCCGCGCGTCATCCGGCCCGGATGATCACGGGGGGTTGCGCCCGTCGCGAACGACGCACTCACGGCCGACCGGGTCGGGCCGAGCCGGCCTACCGTCGCGGCAGGGAGTCGAGCAGGTCCACCACGAAAGGCGGGATCCGATGGGTGAGGTCGTGTCGCTGGCCGGGGAGCGGGAGCGCCGCCGGATCGCGGGCAACAAGCCCACGGCTCGACCGCTGACGGCCGGGGCGCCCGGTGGGATGACGGGCGTTGGGATGACGAGCGCTGGGATGACGGCCGGGGCAGGGACGCGGACACCGGGTCCAGCGCCGGCTCGGCGCGAGCCGCTGTGGCGCGAGGTGTCCGGGGCCGTCCTGCGGGAGGAGCGCCGGCGCCAGGGCCGCACCCTGGCCGACGTCGCCGGCCGGGCCGGCATGTCCGTGCAGCACCTTTCCGAGGTGGAGCGGGGTCGCAAGGAGGCTTCCTCGGAGATGCTGGCCGCGGCCGCCGGCTCCCTCGGTCTGAGCCTGGCCGAGTTCACCCGCCGCTGCGCCGGCGCGCTGGCCCCGGCGGGGAGTCCGGCCGGCCCGGTGCTGCTGGCTGCCTGACCCCCCCGGGTTGGAGCACGCCCCGGGTTGGAGCACGCCCCCCGGGTTGGAGTTGATCATGGGAGGAGTGTCGTTATCGCGGAGCGATAACGACCCTCCTCCCATGAACGACTGGGGGCCCTTGCGGGCCGTCCCGTGGCGGCGAAAATGTTCTTGGTGCTGCCCTCGGGTTGTCTGACGTCGATGTTGATTGGTGCCGGCGAGCCTGGCCATGAACTGGACGCTGGAGGTCGGTCAGGGATCCCGTGGTGTTGCTTCGAGCACGTGACTGATCGTCTTTGCCGGGAGACCTCCCACCCGACGGCGGCACCACCCGTCACAAGGGATACCGGAAACGGAGGTAAGGCTGATGCCGGTGATCGACGACGACGAGATCGCCTACGGCCGGGTCGCGGGGATGGACATCTCCAAGCGCGATGTCAAGGTCGCGGTCCGGCTGATCGAGAACGGCCGGGTCAAACGACTCAAGGTCCGCACCTTCGCCACGACGACACCATCGCTGCTGCGGCTACGGGACTGGCTGACCGAACTGGACATCGAGCTGGTCGCGATGGAATCGACCGGGGTGTACTGGAAACCATTGTTCCTGGTGCTGGAAGACCAGTTCAGATGCTGGCTACTCAACCCGCGGGACGTCAAACGGGTACCGGGCAACAAGACCGACGTCAAGGACGCCGAATGGATCGCTCGGATGGCTCAGCTCGGGCTCGTCACACCCTCGTTCGTGCCGGACATCCCGGTGCGGGAGCTGCGGGAGTTGACCCGGTACCGCAGCAACGTGGTCCGCGACCGGACCCGCGCCGTGCAACGGCTGCAGGATCTGCTCGAATCCGCCGGGATCAAGCTGTCCAGCACGGTCAGCGACATCACCGGCAAATCGGCCACCGCGATGCTGCACGCGATGATCAACGACCCGGCCGGGGCGATGAGTGATCCCCGCCAGGTCGCGGACCTGGCGCTGGTCCGGATGCGCAGCAAGCTCCCGGAACTGACCGAGGCCCTGACCGGACACTTCACCGACCACCACGCGCGACTGGCCGCCACGATGATGCGACAGATCAACGACCTCGACACGCTCCTCACGGACCTGGACCAACAGATCGACCAGGAGATCGCCCCTTTCGCCCGAGCGGTTGACCACCTCGAGACGATCCCGGGAGTCAGCCGCCGCGCCGCGATGATCATCGTCTCCGAGATCGGGATCGACATGAGCCGGTTCACCGGGACCGACCGGCTGGCCTCGTGGGCCGGGCTCAGCCCCGGGAACAACGAATCAGCCGGACGACACCTCTCGACCCGGACCCGCAAGGGCAACCGGTCACTACGCGCAGTGCTGTTCCAGTGCGCCAAGGCCGCCGCCCGCACCCACAGCACGTACCTGGCCGCGAAGTACGCCGATCTGTGTACCCGGATGAAACCAACCAAAGCCCTGGTCGCGATCTCCAGGATCATCCTGGAGACCTGTCACCACCTGATCCGCAAAGACACCGACTACCACGACCTCGGACCCACCTACCTGAACGAATACCGCCGCCGCGACCTGGACAAGAACCGGATCCGCCGCGCCCGCACCATCCTCGAAACCAACGGCTACACCGTCACCCACAACGACGCCGCATGAACTAACCCCGCCCCGCCAACCCCCACGCCCGTCACCAACCAGCCCACACCAGCAGGCCGGCAACTCAAACACGCCCCCGTCCGAGCCGCCCGTCACCTATTTTCGACTGATCAACAGCGGGTGCGGGTGCGGGTGCGGGTGCGGGTGCGGGTGCGGGTGCGGGTGCGGTGCGGGTCCGGGGGTGCGGGTGCGGCGGGGGCGGTCAGGCCGGGCGGGCCAGGGCCGGCGGCCGGGCGCTGACGATCAGGTCGGCCAGCCCGTAGGCCACCGCCTGCTCGGCGGTGAACACCTTGTCCCGGTCGGTGTCCCGGCGCAGGGTGGCCACGTCCTGTCCGGTGTGCCGGGCCAGCACCTGCTCCATCTGCTCGCGCACCCGCAGCAGCTCGCGGGCCTGCAAGGTCAGGTCGGAGATCTGACCTTCGCCGCCGGTGGAGGGTTGATGCAGCAGCACCCGGGTGTGCGGTAGCACCGCCCGCCGGCCGGGGGCGCCGGCGGCCAGCAGGATCGCCGCGGCCGAAGCGGCCTGGCCGACGCAGGTGGTGGCCACCGGCGCCCGCACGAATTGCATGGTGTCGTAGACGGCCGTCATCGCCGACATCGATCCGCCCGGCGAGTTGATGTACAGGCCGATCTCGGCGTCGGGGTTGTCCGACTCCAGGTGCAGCAGCTGGGCGACGATCACGTTGGCGACGTCGTCGTCGATCTCGGTGCCCAGGTAGATGATCCGGTCGGACAACAGCCGGCTGAAGACGTCCACGACCCGTTCGCCGGCCGGCGTCCGCTCGATGACGGTGGGGACGGTGTAGTGCCCCATGATCAGGCCCCCAGTCCGAGGCCGATGCGGCGGCGGTCGGCCGCCGGCCGGACGTCCGAGGTCGACGCCAGCACCGCGTCGACCAGGCCGTACTCGACGGCCTGATCGGCGGTGAACCAGCGGTCCCGGTCCGAGTCCCGCTCGATGGTCGCCACGTCCTGACCGGAATGTTCGGCGGTCAGCCGGTGCATCAGCGCCTTGACGTACTCCAGGTTCTCGGCCTGGATCTGCACGTCGACGGCCGTGCCCCGGATGCCGGCGGAGCCCTGGTGCATCAGGATCCGGCTGTGCGGCAGCGCGAACCGCTTGCCGGGCGTGCCGGCGGTGAGCAGGAACTGGCCCATGCTCGCGGCCAGGCCCATGGCCAGCGTGCTCACGTCGTTGGGGATCAACCGCATGGTGTCGAAGATGGCCAGGCCGGCCGAGACCGAGCCGCCGGGCGAATTGATGTAGAGGCTGATATCGGCCCGCGGATCCTCGGCGGACAGCAGCAGCAGCTGGGCGCAGATGCGGTTGGCGATCGGGTCGTCGACCTGCTGGCCGAGCACCACGATGCGTTGATGCAGCAGCCGGCCGGCCAACTGGTCGTCGAATCCGCCGGACAGGCCAGGTGCGTCGGGCGTGGTCAGGGTGGGCATGGATCCTCCCGGGGTCGTGGGTGGCTGATCCCTCGACGATGCCGGCCGGCCCCGCCCGGCGAGCCCGAATCCGCCCTGGGTGGATCTGCCCTGGGTTGATGTGCCCGGGATTGATCGGCCGAGATCGATCGGCCCGGTCGGATCGCCGCACCCTCGGGTCGCGTTGGTCACGCTTGGGGGTGCGCCGGGCACCGATCGGGGTCCGGGACGTCTGTGCCGTCGACAGGGAGTGTGCAGCCGCCCGCCGATCCGGCACACTTCGTCCAGTTCCTGTCCAGTTCGTGTCCAGATCGACCGAGTCGGTGCTCGCCCCCCGAGCCGCCGAGGTTCGAGACCATGAGGAGTCCCGTGCCTGAGTCCGCGGCCCCGAGCCCGCCGTTGCCGGTGCGCCGCTCGGTCCCGCGGGATCGCGCGGCGGCCGGGCGGTGGGCCTGGCTGACGACCCCGCCGGGCGCCGACGGCCTGTTCGGGCCGGTCCCCACGGCGGAGCTGAGCCGGGGCCGCCGGCTGGCGATCTGGACCGTCAGCGTGGCCGCGTTCGTCGTCTACGCCTACGACTCGATCCTGCGGCACCTGCAGTACAAGACGACCATCGACATCACGATCTTCCAGCAGGCCATCGCCAACTACGCCCAGGGCCGCACCCCGAAAGTGCTGATCAAGTCCCAGGAACCGTTCAACAGCCTGGGCGATCACTTCACGCCGATCATGATGGTGCTGGCGCCGTTCTACCGGATCTGGCCGAGCGTGATGACGCTGCTGCTGGCCCAGGCGGTGATGCTGGCCGTCGCCGTGCACGTGGTCACCCGGGTGGCCGTGCGCCGGCTCGGCGGGCTGGGCTACTACATCGGTGTCGCGTTCGCCCTGTCCTGGGGCGTGCTCAAGGTGCTCGACTTCGACTTCCACGAGGCCTGTTTCACGGTCGCGTTCCTGGCCCTGGCCCTGGAGGCGCTGCTGGACGATCGGCCGGGCCGGCTGGTGCTGTGGTGCGGCGCGCTGCTGCTGGTCAAGGAGGACACCCCGCTGTTCATCGCCGGCATCGGGCTGGTGGTGCTGCTGCAGCGCCGCTGGGCCCTGGCCATCGGCCTGCTGGCCGGCTCGGTCCTGGCGTTCGGGCTGCTGACCATGGTGGTGATCCCCTGGTTCAGCTACACCGGCACGTACACCTACTTCGCGCTGGGCTCGGCCGCGGCACCGTCCGGGCCGTTCGCGCTGGGCCAGACCGTGTTGGCCAACCTGTTCAGCCTCAACGGCCTGACGTTGCTGGCGGCCCTGGCCGTGACCGCGGCGCTGGGCCTGCGCTCGCCGCTGATGCTGGTCATGCTGCCGACCCTGGTGGCCCGGTTCGCCTCGCAGCGCGAGGTCTACCTGGAGATGAAGTACTACTACGACGGCCCGCTGATGGTCGTGTGCTTCCTGGCCCTGGCGGTGGCGATCGCCCAGCGGCGGCAGCGCCGGGGCATCACCCCGCAGCGGGTGCGCGCCTTCTGGACCTCGCCGCAGGGCCTGGCCGCCGGGCTGCTGCTCGCCGTCGTCATCGACTACCAGGTGCACACCACCGAGCTGCCGATCACCGTGGCGGCCTCCCGGGAGGAGTGCCAGTTCTGCACGGCGGCCGAGCGGATCTCGGCGCAGATCCCGGACGGGGCCCGGGTGATCGCCGACGCCGGGTTGCTGGGGAACTTGACCGACCGGCATCCGGTGCTGGTCGCCGGCCCGGAATGGACCGACTCCACCCACCTGCCGCTGCAGGCCGACTGGGTGGTGCTGCGGATGGACTCCGGACCGGCCGGCGCCGACACGTCCTGGTTGACCGAGCGTCGCGCCCTGCTGCTGGCGCAGGGCTACCGCCAGCTCGATCAACAGGGGACGCTGGTCCTGCTCCATCGCGACTCGTCCTGATCGGCCCACCTCGAGCACCGCGACCCGATCGTCCGGTCCGACCTCCCGTATCCGGAATCGGCGAGGCCCGTTAAGGTCCAAGAAGTCCGGGGCGACCCTGGTCGGCTCGGGCGGGCGTGAGCACATCGTGACGAGGAGCAGCGCGCATGACGACAGCGACCCATTCCCAGGCCCTCGGCGATGCCGCGGCCAGAAATCTTGCGGACGTCACCAAGACCGTGCCGCAGATGGCAACCATCACGCCGAGATGGTTGGTCCATCTGCTGGCCTGGGTGCCCGTCGAGGCCGGCATCTACCGGGTCAACAAGGTCAAGCACCCGGAGGAGGTCGACGTCGTCTGCTCCAATTACGACGAGTCGCCCCTGCCGACGACCTTCGTGGACTACGAGGAGAACCCGCGCGAGTACCTGCTCAACTCGGTCTCCACGATCCTGGACGTGCACACCCGGGTCTCCGACCTGTACTCGAGCCCGCACGACCAGATCAAGGAACAGCTGCGGCTGACCATCGAGGCGATCAAGGAGCACCAGGAGGGCGAGCTGATCAACAGCCCGAACTACGGGTTGATCGCCCAGTGCGCCGCCAGCCAGCGCATCCCGACCATCAGCGGGCCGCCCACTCCGGACGATCTGGACAGCCTGATCGCCCGGGTGTGGAAGGAGCCGGCGTTCTTCCTGACCCACCCCGAAGGGGTGGCCGCGTTCGGTCGTGAATGCACCCGGCGGGGCGTGCCGCCGCCCACCGTGAGCCTGTTCGGCTCCCAGTTCCTGACCTGGCGAGGCCTGCCGATCGTGCCCAGCAACAAGGTCCCGTTGGAGAACGGCAAGACCAAGTTCCTGCTGATCCGCACGGGGGCCGCCCGGCAAGGGGTGGTCGGCCTGTACCAGCCCGGCCTGGCCGGAGAGCAGGGGCCGGGCCTGTCGGTCCGCTTCATGGGCATCGACCGCAGCGCCATCGCGTCCTACCTGGTCTCGCTGTACTGCTCGCTGGCCGTGCTGACCGACGATGCCCTGGCGGTGCTCGACGACGTGGCCGTCGACCGGTTCCATGACTACAGCCCGACCTACCGCTGAGGCCGCTGACCTCCCGGTGACCGACCCGGCCGGCGGGATCGCCCCGACGGGCGCGGCGCTGCCGGACTGGTTGCCGGACGAGGCGACGCTGAACCGGTTGGCCGGCGAGTTCTTCGCCGCCCTGCCCGGGACGGCGCCGGCGGCCGGGTCCAGCCTGGACGCACCGGATCCGGCGTCCGGGTCGGCGCCCCGGGCCGGCACGGGCCACACGCCGGGCGGGGTGGAGCACGCGCCCCGGGTCGACGTGTCGGCACGGTCGAACGAGATCTCCCAGGTGCCGGGGGACGGCGGGCCGGGTGCCGCCCAGCCGATCACCCAGCCGACCCCGCCGTCGGTGCCGCCCAGCCTGCCCGGGGTGGCGATCGGCGAGGCGCCGGCCGCGACCGGATTCGGCCCCGGCCGGTCGGTTCCCGACCTCGGAGAGGCGGCCACCGCGGTGCTGGGCGCGGCCGGGTTGGGCCTGACCGTGCCGGAAGGGCCGATCGTGCCCGGGCTGACCGGCCTGCAGCTGGGGGCGCCGGGTGAGCTGACGCCGGTCGGTGCCGGCCTGGCCGAACCCCGGCCCGACGCCGGCGGACCCGGGGTCGAGTCCGCCCTCAGCGGTCTGACCGGACCGGCCGGCTCCGCCGACGTCACCGCGGCCGCCCCGGTCCGCGGCGGGTTCGGCCCGCCTGCGGCCGCGCCGGATCCGGCCGGGGTGCCGTTCGCGGTGTCGGCGCTGTCCGTGCCGTTGCCGGGCGGCGAGCAGGTGCCGCCGCTGGCCGGGTCGGCCGCGCCCCTGCCCAGCGCCGGTGTCCCGGGTGTCCCGCCCAGCGACCAGGTGGCGGCCGGTCTCGGCGCCCCCAGCGGCCCGCCCGACGTGACCGCGGCATCCGCACTGCTCACCGGTGCCCAGCTGGGACCGCTGCCGCTGGGACCGGCCGGTGTCCCCGATCAGCCGCCGACCGTGCCGGGACTGCCCGGCCAGCCGGTGGACGCGGCCGAGGCGATCAGCCAGGTCCCGGTGGCCGCGCCGTTCACCCCGGCGACCGGGCTGCACCCGCCCGCCGTTCCGGCGGGGCCTGTCCTTCCCACGGCGACCGCCGGCGCGCTGCCGGCCGATCGTTCGTCCGGGGGATCGACTGGCGGATCGACGGGGGGATCGACGGGGGGATCGACTGGGGGATCGACTGAGCCGGCGCCCGGCCTGGCCGCGCCTGGGCTGCCGTCGGTGCCGCAGCCCCCGCTGCCGGTGCCGGACCCGCCGGTGCCGGTGCCGACCCCGTCCAGCCCGTACTACTTCCTGGCCGAGTCCTCGCCCTATCGCGCCGACGCCGACGCCGGCCCCGGCCTGGACTCGTTGGTCGCCGCCGCGCTGAGTCCGGTCGAAACGGACCCGGCCCAGGTGGGGGTCCCCGACCTGGACCTATCGAGTCTGGACCGACCGAACCTGGACCTGGCCGGCACGGGCCTGGGAACCGGGGCACCGGCAATCCCGCTGGCCGGCCCCGCGCTGCCCACCGCCGGCTCCGTGCCAGCGTCCGCGTCGGCGCCGTCGTTCTACTTCGCTGATCGAGCCGAGCCGGCCCGGGACCGCACGCCGCGGCCCGCCGCAGACCTGGGCGCGGACCCGCACCCGCCGTTCGACGTGCGGTTGGTGCGCCGGGACTTCCCGATCCTGGCCGAGCGGGTGAACGGGCATCAGCTGGTCTGGTTCGACAATGCCGCGACCACCCAGAAGCCGCACGCGGTCCTGGACCGGCTGGCCCACTTCTACCGGCACGAGAACTCCAACATCCACCGGGCCGCGCACGAGCTGGCCGCCCGGTCGACCGACGCCTACGAGGGGGCCCGCAAGACGGTCGCCCGGTTCGTGGGGGCCGAGTCGGAGAAGAACATCGTCTTCGTCCGGGGCGCCACTGAAGCGATCAACCTGGTCGCCAAGAGCTGGGGCAAGGCCAATGTCCGCCGGGGCGACGAGATCATCGTCTCGCATCTGGAGCACCACGCGAACATCGTTCCGTGGCAGCAGCTGTGCGCGGAGACCGGCGCCAAGATCCGGGTCATCCCGGTCGACGACTCCGGCCAGCTGCTGCTCGGCGAGCTGTCCCGGCTGCTCAACGAGAAGACCAAACTGGTCTCGGTCACCCAGGTCTCCAACGCGTTGGGCACGGTCACGCCGGTCGATTCCGTGGTCGAGCTGGCCCACCGGGCCGGCGCCTGCGTGCTGATCGACGGCGCCCAGTCGGTGCCGCACGTGCGGGTGAACATGCAGACCCTGGGTCCGGACTTCTTCGTCTTCTCCGGCCACAAGATCTACGGGCCGACCGGAATCGGCGTGCTCTACGGCCGCACCGAGGTGCTCGAATCCATGCCGCCGTGGGAGGGCGGCGGCAACATGATCGCCGACGTGACGTTCGAGAAGACGGTGTTCCAGCACCCGCCCAACCGGTTCGAGGCCGGCACCGGCAACATCGCCGACGCGGTCGGGCTGGGCGCCGCCCTGGACTACGTCACCCGGATCGGCCTGGACACCATCGCCCGGTACGAGCACCAGCTGCTGGAGTACGCGACCCCACGGATGCTCGCCGTGCCCGGGCTGCGGTTGATCGGCACGGCCCGGGATAAGGCCAGCGTGCTCTCGTTCGTGCTCGACGGGTACCGCACCGAGGAGGTCGGCGCCGCCCTCAACCAGAAGGGGATCGCGGTCCGCTCCGGCCACCATTGCGCGCAGCCGATCCTGCGCCGCTTCGGCCTGGAGGCCACCGTCCGGCCCTCGATCGCCTTCTACAACACCACCGGGGAGATCGACCGGATGGTCGCGGTGCTGCACGAGCTGGCCGCCGATCGCGGTCGCCGCTGACCCACGAGCGGAACGGGGCAGGGTTCAGGCTGCTGAGCGGGTTCAGGGCAGGGTGAAGGCCATGAACAGCAGCAGCAGGCCGCCGACCAGGTTCAGGGCGCAGACCGTCATCGCCACCCCGCCCCAGCGGCGCTGACGGCCCTGCACCAGCAGCACGATGCCGCCGATGGTGAAGGCCAGCGCGATGACGAACAGCAGGGCCCGGTAGGCGACGAGCGTCTGGCTCATCCGCGCCGCACCCCGGACCCGAGGTCGGCGCCGCGATCACAAGGGGGAGCGCAAGGGGGAGGCGGCACGCCCACATGGTAGGCAGTCGTCGGTGGCCGATCGGTCACCGGGGACAATCGGGCGGTGACCGAGCGCCCGCAGAACCCGCCGCCGCCCGCCCGCCCGGGCGCGGCCCGCCGCACCGGACGCCGGCCCTGGTACTACCGGCGCGAGCCGCTGAGCGAGCACGAGGCGGCCCGCCGGCTGTCCGCCTACATCTACGGCAACATCCTGATCCTGGCCGCCCTGGTGCCGTTCCAGGAGGACCTGGACACCGGCCGGGCGATGGCGGTGGTGATCGGCACCGCGTTGTCCACCTTCGTCGCCCACGCGTTCTCCGAGTTCATCAGCGGCGGGGGCAAGGCGCAGCCGGCCGTCCTGATCCGCGAGTCGCTGCCCATCCTGACCACGGCCACGGTGCCGATGCTGTTGCTGGCCATCTCCTGGCTGGGCTGGCCCTCGGCCTGGGTCGCGGTGCTGCTGGCCGAGCTGGTGATCGTCGTGCGGATCGCGCTGACCGGGGCGGTCGCCGCCCGCTTGAACGCCGAGAAGAGCCCACTGCGCATCCTGCTCAGCGGGGTGATCGTGGCCGGGGTGGCGCTGCTGATCGTGCTGTTGAAAGTCACTCTGACGCACTGAGCCGGCATTCCGGACACTCGGATGGTGGGCCCGCGGCCCCTGCTCTACGGTGGGGCTTCGGACCGATGGAGGTCACCTGTCGATGACGACATATGCGTTCCGGTGCCCGGAGTGCGGGCCTTTCGATGCCCGGTATCCGATCGGCACGGCGCCCGATCGCTGCGCCTGCCCGGCCTGCCGCACCGCGTCGGTCCGGGTGATTACCGCGCCGGGAATCACCGGTGGCGGCAATCCGTACCGGCGGGCCGTCGAGCAGAGCATGGCCACCGCCGATGCGCCCCAGGTGGTTTCGTCACTCCCGTCGTCGGGTCGCCGGCCGGTCGCGGTCTCGGCGAACCCGCTGCACCGCAAGCTGCCCCGGCCCTAGCCACCCGGCGGCCGGTCCCGTCCCACCCGCCCCGCTCAACGAGGAGCTGCGATGCCCGAGGTGATCTTCCCGCTCGATTCGAGCAAGAAGTTCGAGGACCAGGAGAAGGTGGGCCACAACCGGTGGCACCCGGAGATCCCGCCGGTGGCTACGGTCAAGCCGGGCGACAGTTTCCGGGTGCACTGCCGGGAATGGTTCGACGGGGCCATCGTCAACGACGACTCGGCCGACGACATCCTCAATGCCCCGCTCAAGACGGTGCACAAGCTCTCCGGCCCGTTCCGGGTGGAGGGAGCCAAGCCCGGTGACCTGCTCATCGTCGACATCCTCGACGTCGGGCCGATTCCCGGAGAGGACTCGGGACCGCTGGCCGGTCAGGGTTGGGGTTACACCGGCATCTTCGCCAAGCGCAACGGCGGCGGCTTCCTGACCGACCAGTTCCCCGGCGCCTACAAGGCCATCTGGGACTTCCGCGGCCAGATCGCGACATCCCGCCACGTGCCCGGGGTCTCGTTCGCCGGACTGATCCATCCCGGGTTGATGGGCACCGCGCCCTCGGCCGAGCTGCTGGCCACCTGGAATCGCCGCGAGCAGGCGCTGATCGACACCGACCCGAATCGGGTTCCGCCGCTGGCCCTTCCGCCGGAGCCGGAGTTCGCCGTGCTGGGCTCGCTGCCGGAGTCGGAATACGCCCGGGTGGCCGGGGAGGCCGCGCGGACCGCCCCGCCGCGGGAGAACGGCGGCAACCAGGACATCAAGAACCTGTCCAAGGGCACCCGGGTCTTCTACCCGGTGTTCGTGGACGGGGCCAACCTCTCGCTCGGCGACCTGCACTTCTCCCAGGGCGACGGCGAGATCACCTTCTGCGGCGCCATCGAGATGGGCGGCTTCATCGACCTGCATGTCGACCTGATCAAGGACGGCATGAGCACCTACGGGGTGTCGGAGAACGCGATCTTCCTGCCCGGCACCGTCGACCCGAGATTCAGCGAATGGATCGCCTTCTCGGGGACCTCGGTCACCCTGGACGGCGAACAGCGTTACCTGGACTCGCACCTGTCCTACCAGCGGGCCTGCCTGCACGCCATCGACTACCTGACCAAGTTCGGTTACTCGCCCGAGCAGGCGTACCTGATCCTGGGCGCCGCGCCGATCGAGGGCCGGCTCTCCGGGGTCGTGGACATCCCGAATGCCTGTGCCACCGTGTACATCCCGACCTCGATCTTCGACTTCGACGTGCGACCCAGCGCGTCCGGGCCGGCGCAGATCGATCCGGGCCCGGGAGCGCCGCACTCGGCCGGGTGAGCCGACCGGCGGCGATCAGCCGGGTCGGGTCCTAGTGACCCAACCCGGCGACCAGTTCGCCGTCCTCGATCCGGTCCCAGGCGTCGGTGAAGTCGTCGACGGCGGCGTGCGCGAGGTTCTGCTCGACCGCGTGCAGGCGGCCGAAGATGAATCCGGCGACGCCGTCGGTGCCGTCCTCGATGGCCAGGGTGGCCAGCAGGTCGGCGGCGCCGCGGGCGTCCAGGTGTTCCTCGACCGACTCCTGGACCTCCTCCAGCGCGGAGGCCAGCGCCGCCGCGTCCGGCCCGAGCGGGCCGACGGTCAGCTCGGTCGCGTACCGCATGCTCGCCGCCCAGTCCCGCACGTCGCGCAGCGGCGCGGTGCGGGACGGGTCGGCCAGGGCCGCGTCGGCCAGTTCCTGCAGGCGCTGCCACCCGGCGCCGAGCAGGGCGGCCAGCTCGCGCGGGGCGGCCCGGCCGGCCCGTTTGGTCAGCAGCGGCGCGGCCAGGAACTCGTCCAGCGTGCGCAGCATCATCAGGTAGTCCGCCCCGTCGAGGTAGGCGCGGGCGCGGTCGGTCGCGGCGGCCAGCCGCCGATCGCAGGCCTGCTCCAGCCGGGTGCGGGCCCGGTCCCGGTAGGGGGCGGGTTCCTCGGTCAGCTGCTCGACCAGGCGGCCCCGGGCGGACTGCACGTCGCGGGCGCCGTCCAGCAACCCGGCGGCGGTGGTCAACGCCTCGCGCAGCGGCGCGACCGCGGGGCCGTCGAACAGCGGCGCGAACACCGCCAGCGCCGAACCGATCCGCCGGCACAGGGTGCGCGCATCCAGGACGGCGCCGGTGTCCCCGTCCCGGATGGCCCGGTCCGCGGTGATCAACCGGTCGCGCTGGCGGCCCAGCGCGGTGACCACCATGTCGCCGGCGGTCTTGCCCCGGCGCGGCTCGGCCGGCCGGTAGCCCAGGGCCCGGGCCAGCTTGGACGGTGAGTCGGCCGGGCGGGCGCCGCCGGACGTCAGTACGTCGACGGTGGCGGCCAGCTGGTCGCGGGTGCCGTCGACGATCTCCACCTCGACCTCCCGCCAGCGCTGGGTGCCCTGGTACCCGTCGGCCAGGCCGGTGCCGGTGACGTGGTCGTCGGCGACCTCGATCAGCACGGTGCCGTCGGCGGCCAGCAGATGCCGCACGACGCGGTCGTTGACGATCCGGCCGACCGGACCCAGCGGCCGTCCGCGGGCGGCCCCCAGGACCAGCGCGGCGATCTGCTCGGGCACGACGCCCTCCGCGCCGGCGCTCAGCGGCAGGCCGATCTCGGTGCGGGCCCCCTGGACGGCGGGCAGCTTGAGGTGCCAGCCGGCGTCGGCGCCGCCGGTGCGGCGGCGCAGGGTGACCTTGGACCGCAGCAGGTCCAGCTGGTCGGTGTCGTAATACAGGGCGTCCAGGTGATGGCTGATCGGCTCGGCCGCACCGGCGATGCCGACGGCGGCCAGCCGCTTGCGCTTGGTCAGGGCGGGCAGCGGCGCGTCCGGGTCCAGCTCCAGCTTGGTCTCGATCTCCAGCTGCCGGGTGGGTCCGGCGGGAGCCGGGGTCGCGGGCCCGGCCCCCGAACCCGGGGTGAACTTCTTCTGACGCGCAGCCATGCCCCTTTGGTACCCGCATCCCCCGGATCAAGCCAATCGGTCGGGTCGGACCGGTGCGGTCGAGCCGCGCACTCGCAGGGTGGGGCGCAGCGGCTGTTCGGTCGCCGGCCGCGCCGGGTCGGCCATCCGGCGGACCAGGGCGCGCGCGGCCCGCCGGCCCACCTCGATGGTGGCGGTGTCCACGCTGGTCAACCACAGGTGCCGGATCTGGGCCAGCGAGGTGTTGTCGTACCCGACCATGGACACGTCCTGGGGCACTCGCCGGCCGAGTTCCTGAGCGGCGGACGTGGCGCCGATGCAGCTGGCCGGGCGATTGACGCGTCAGCTCGGCCTTTGCCATGATGTCAGGACATTTGAACAGGTCCGCAAAAGGGGACCGTCAGCCGCAGGAGGACACCGTGGTGACGAACAACGACCGGGCCACCCTCGGCGTGGCCGTGGCCGGATTCGGCTGGATGGGTCGCGTGCACACCCAGGCCTACGCCCGGCTGCGCCACCACTACCCGAACCTGCCGCTCGTGCCCGAACTGGTCGCGGTGGCCGACGAGGTGCCCGGCCGGGCCGACGATGCGGCCGGCCAGTTCGGCTTCGCCGACGCGGTCCGCGACTGGCGGGAGCTGGCCGCCAACCCGGCCGTGCAGGCGGTCAGCATCACCGCACCGAACTTCCTGCACCGGGAGATCGGCGTGGCGATGGCGCAGGCCGGCAAGCACATCTGGATCGAGAAGCCGGTCGGCCTGAGCACCGCCGACGCGCAGGCGGTGGCCGACGCCGTCGCCGTCGCCGGGGTGCAGGGCGCGGTCGGCTTCAACTACCGCAACGCCCCGGCCGTCGAGGCCGCGCGTGACCTCATTGCGGCCGGCGAGATCGGCGCCGTCACGCACGTCCGGGTCCGGTTCTTCAGCGACTACGCGGCCCATCCCGATGGCGGCCTGACCTGGCGGTACGAGCAGGCCCGCGGAGGCTCCGGGGTGCTGGGCGACCTGGCCTCGCACGGGGTGGACCTGGCCCGGTACCTGCTCGGCGAGATCGACTCGCTGGTCGCCGACACCGCCATCTTCGTGCCCGAGCGGGCCCGGCCGGCCGGCGCCACCACCGCGCACGCCCGGGCCACCGGCGGCGAGCTGGGTCCGGTGGAGAACGACGACTACGCCAGTGCGCTGGTTCGGTTCGCCTCCGGCGCGCGCGGCGTGCTGGAGGCCAGCCGGGTCGCCGTCGGCGATCAGAATGCCTACGGCTTTGAGATCCACGGCACCAAGGGCGCGGTGCACTGGGACTTCCGCCGGCTCGGCGAGCTCGGCCTGTCCACCGGAACCGCCTACCAGGACCAGCCGGTGTCGACCGTCTACGTCGCCCCCGGTGCCGGCGAGTACGCGGCCTTCCAGCCCGGGGCGGCCAACGCCATGGGCTACGACGATCTCAAGGTGATCGAGGCCGCCCGCTTCGTCCGGTCCATCGCCGAGGGGCAGCCCCACGGGGCCACCCTGGCCGACGCGGTGCACAGCGCGCAGGCCCTGGACGCCATGCTGGCCTCGGTCGAAACGGGCGCCTGGGTGCGGCTGTGATCGGTCGCGCCCGCTCGCCGCGCTGATCCAAGGTTCACGAAACCGGACTAATCCGGCGCCGAAGTGAGCCTTGGATCAGCGCGGGCTGGGGCAGCGGAAGGGTCAGCGGCCGACCCGGTTCCCGGCGCTGAACGCGACCGCGTCCTTGGCCGGAACGGTCACGGTCGCCTTGCCCGACGAGCCCACGGTCACCGTCGGTCCGTCGCAGCTCTTGCCCCGCGAGGCCTGGCTGTAGGTGCCGTGGATGACGTCGCAGTAGACGCCGGGCAGCAGCCCGGTCGAGAACGTCCGGGTCTGCGGGGTGTCGTGGTTGTTCAGCGCGATCCAGCCCTTGTTGCCCCGGCTGAAGGCGAGCAGGTTGACCCCGTCGTCGTCGACGTTGCGCACCGGCGCGTCGCCGACGAAGTTGTGGAAGTCGACCAGGTTGGCCACCCCCCGGCTGCGGTGGGTGCAAGCCCAGCCGTTGTCGCAGTTGGCGTCGGTGACGAACCCGTTGGCGTCGGCCGGGGGTGAGTCGTCCTTGTTGGCGAAGACGAAGCCGGAGTAGACCTCGGCCCGGCCGTACCCGTAGGCCAGCATGAACTCGGTGGCCAGGGTGTTGGTCGGCCCGTTCTTGTAGCTCAGCGTCGTGCCGTCCCGCTCGGTGTCGTGGTTCTGCACGAAGACCAGCGAGTGGTCACTGGGCAGCAGTCCGGCATCCTCCCCGAACACCGTCAGGTCGGTGAGGTTGCTGGTGAAGGCGGCCTTGACCTGGGTGGCGAAATCGAACCCGAGCAGGTTGCCCTGGTCCTGGAAGGCGAACGGGGTCAGCTTGCCCGGCCCGCCCGGCGGCACCTCCAGGGCGATGTACGGGCGCTTGCCGTCGACGGTGCGGTTGAGCTTCTTGACGATCGCGGCGAGATCGGCCTGGCCGATGTGCTTGGCCGCATCCACCCGGAACCCGGTGACCCCGTAGGACAGCAGCTTGTTCAAGTACCCGGCGATCTGCGTGCGCACGGCGTCGGACTCGGTCCGCAGATCGGCCAGACCGACCAGCTGGCACTGGGTGACCTGCCGGTAGTCGTTGAAGTCGTCAATGGTGTTGCTGGCCTCCGGGCAGTCGGCCGGCGAGGTGTGGAAGTCCGCGGCCGAATACAGCCCCGGGTAGTTGGTGTGGGTCCATCCGGTGGTGGCCGGGTCGTAGGAGGTCGAGCCCTGGCCCGTCATGTGGTTGATGACGGTGTCCACGATGACCTGCACGCCGGCCGCGCGGCAGGTCTTCACCATGGCCTTGAAGTCGTCCTCGCTGCCCATCCGGCTGTTCAGCGAATAGCTGACCGGCTGGTAGACCTCCCACCACGGGTGGCCGCCCCCGTCCGGGTTGTTGATGGAGTTCTGCGGCGGCGCGACCTGGACCGCGCCGTAACCGGCCGGGCCGAGAACGGTCTGGCACTCGGTGGACACCGACTTCCAGTTCCACTCGAACAGGTTGGCCACCACGTCGCCGCGCTTGGCCGTCGGATGGCTGAAGGTCGCCGGGGCCGGCTGGACCAGCGGGACCACCGACACGGTGGGCGCGCCGGCCTTCGGGTCGAAGCTGATCGTCGTCGTCGCCCCGCCGCCGGCCGCCGGCACGGTGAAGGTCACCGGCGCCGACCCCGAGCTGCTGCCCAGGGTGGCCGCCGACACCGTGTAGCTGCCCGGGGCGATGGCCCCGGTGACCAACGTGAAGACACCGTCGTGGTCGTCGTCGTAGAGCCAGCTCTGCGGGCAGGACAGGGTGTTGTCGGCCGCGCAGCCGAGCTGCCTCTGGAAGGTGCCGGAGATGGCGGCGCTGTTGATCGAGTCCGAGCCGAGGTTGGACACCGGGTCGAAGACGAACGTGACGTTCTGGCCGCCGGCCGGGATCGGCAGGGCGATGTCGCCCGACCCGCCCCGCAGGCCGAAGTTCGGGTTGTTCCAGCTGTCGTTGGTGGCGAACTTGTACCCGTAGCTCGTGGCGCCCGACCCGGAGTCGGGGATGGTCAGCGTCTTGGCGAACTGGCCGTTGGGTTGCTTGTCCAGGTGCGCGGCGGCGCAGGCCGGTTGCCAGTCGTCGGCACAGCCGATCTCCTGATCGAACGAGCCGGCGACGGTGACCGAGGTGGTCTCGGCCGCGGCGGCGGGCGCGACGACCTGGTTGATGGTCACCGCCAGGGTGGCAGCCAGCGCGACGGTACCCAGTCGGCGCAGTGCAGGTCGGGTCATGCGGTCCTCTCCGAGAACGGCGGGACACCCGGTCGCGTGGGTCGCGCACCCCGAGCGTCGGCGGTCGAGTCGAGCGAAACGTAGACCCGCTCCGACCGCCCCGCGCGCCGACGTCCGATTCGTCCCGGACGTCGTTCCGCAGGTCAGAGGGACCGTTCGGGCGCGCGCGACGGTCCCGGTCCGGGCTGGCGACCGCATCGTGCACCGATCGTGGCGCCGCTCCGGGTCCGAACGTGGCAGCCAGTGGATGGCGTCGCTGAATCGGATTAGCGGCGGTCACGCAGCGCTGCGGCGAACGGGTCACGTCACGCCGCTGCCCAATCGAGGCCTTTTCGCTGCGTGATCGACCGGCCGCTGTTACGGTCGCGGCAGCGCATGGCTGGGGGAGCGATGGTTGCCGAGTGGTCACGAATCCGTCCGACGAGGTCCGGTCCGCGCCCGGCCTCGGCCGGTTCGCCGGTGCTGGAAGCGGCGGTGACGCCGGCCGCCCCCTTCGCGCCGCTGCCGGTGGCCGGCCTGGCGGTGGGTCAGCCGGCCCTGCCCGCCCCGGCCGCGCCCGTCCTGCGGCGCAGCTTCATGCGGGGCGACAAGTCGACGGTGCGGATCGAGGCCGGAGTCGCGCCGCCGACGACGCAGGCCCTGCTGCTCGGTCGCTGGCAGGCGATCATGACCGACGAGGGTCTGCTCGAGCCCAAGACGCTCACGGACCGGGCCGCCACTCTCTTCCGAGCCGCGCATCCGCGGGTGGTCCATCTGGACAACCCGCTGGCCAAGGACACGCTCGACGACATGATCGTCAACGCGGTCCACCACTTCGCCGACGCGTCCATGAAGCTGCCCGACTACCTCAACGCCGTCCTGGGTTTCGCGATGACCCAGTGCATCTCCGAGGACCGCAAGGTGGACCTGCTCGACATCAAGGTCCGGGTGGACGAGCTGTTCCTGCCCTCGGTGGTGCAGGCCGAGCTGGCCCTGTACGGGTCGGCGTTGACCGTGCGCAATGCCGAGATCCGCGCCGCGGTGGCCGGCACGGTCGGCCACAATCCCGACCACCGCGACTCGTTGGACATCGCCGCCGCCCGCACCCTGGCCAGCCAGGCCCGGCCCAAGCTGGTCGAGCCGGACGGTCCGACGAAGCAGCTCCTGATCAGCGCCCTGGAGACGATGCCGACGGTGGTCAAGATCTACGCCGGCACGGTCGGCGACGGTGTGCTCGACTCGATGGCGGTCAACATGGACTACGCCCCGGGCGCGGCGGATCAGGCCCATTTCATGCAGTACGCGCAAGGGTTCGCCGACCGGGTGGTCAGGGCCCTGAACACGGTGCACGGAATGGTGGAGCCCGGACGCCGGCCACCGCCCGGTCGGGTGGCGACCGTGGAGATCAATCCGGACGAGGTCAAGAGCCGGTTCATGCGCTCGCCGGAGATCACCAACTTCCGGGCCGACGCCAGCCGGCTGAACGACCGGGTGCGGGCGTCGGTCCGCGACGATGTGCCGACCCTGGTGCACGAGATGGGCCACCAGGTGGAGTTCGCGCTGCCGGTCATGGTCTGGCTCGACCTCATCCAGGTCCTGCAGGATCGGTCGGGCCGCCGGCTCATCGACATCTACGGCAACGGCAAGGAGATCGCCTTCGACGCGGCCATGCCCGCGTTCAAAGAGATCTACGCCGGCACCGGTGGCCGGGACGTCGGGCCGAAGTATGCGGCCAAGATCTACGCGGACGGCGACACCGAACTGATGTCGATGAGCATGGAGATGCTCAGCCAGCCGGCCAAGGCCCGGCAGCTGATCAATCACGATCCGATCCTGGCCGCCACCATTCTGCGGTCCATCCGGCCGATCGAATTCGCGGCCACCGTGCCGGCCAACCTGCGGGCTCTGCTGCCCCGCGGGGACGTCTGACCGGCTGGTTCCCGGCCTCCTTGGGTCGCCGACCTGGGGTGATGCCCGGACTAGACTTGAGCGGAATAGACTCAACTTTTGTGCGTTGCATCATGTGGACGTCTGCGTCAGGCTGAAGAGTCGACTCCGGCGCCCGCACCGAACCACGACCCGACCGAGAAAGGCACCACACCAGCCGTGAACCTCGAGAACCTCACCACCAAGAGCCGCGAGGTTGTCACCGCGGCCATCACCGCCGCGACCAGCGCCGGTCACTCCACCGTGGAGCCGGCCCACCTGCTGGGTGCCCTGCTGGTCACCCCCGGATCGACCGCCCCCGGCCTGCTGCGCGCGGTCGGCGTCGATCCCGCGGTCGTCAAGACCCGCAACGACGCGCTGCTCGGCCGCCTGCCGCGGGTCAGCGGCAGCACCGTCGCCCAGCCCAGCCTGGCCCGGGCCGTGGCCAACGTGCTGACCGGGGCCGAGCAGATCATGCGGGCCGCGGGCGATGAGTACCTGTCCACCGAGCACCTGCTGGCCGCCCTGGCCCGGCCGGGGACCGACGCCGGCGATCTGCTGACCGGCCTGGGCGCCACCACCGACAACCTGGTCGAGGCGTTCCCGGTGGTCCGCGGCGGCGATCGCAAGATCACCAGCCAGGACCCGGAGAGCACGTTCCAGGCGCTGCAGAAGTACGGCGTCGACCTGACCGAGCGGGCCCGCGAGGGCAAGATCGATCCCGTCATCGGACGGGACTCGGAAATCCGGCGAGTAGTCCAAGTCTTGTCCCGGCGCACCAAGAACAACCCGGTGCTGATCGGCGAGCCCGGCGTCGGCAAGACCGCCGTGGTCGAAGGACTGGCCCAGCGGATCGTCGCCGGCGACGTGCCCGAGTCGCTGCGCAACAAGAAGCTGATCGCCCTGGACATGGGCTCGATGATCGCCGGGGCCAAGTACCGCGGTGAGTTCGAGGAGCGGCTCAAGGCCGTGTTGGAGGAGATCAAGAACTCCGACGGCCAAGTTGTGACCTTCATCGACGAGCTGCATACCGTCGTCGGAGCCGGGGCGACCGGCGAAGGCGCGATGGACGCCTCCAACATGCTCAAGCCGATGCTGGCCCGCGGCGAACTCCGCATGGTCGGCGCGACCACGCTGGACGAGTACCGCGAGCACATCGAGAAGGACCCGGCGCTGGAGCGCCGGTTCCAGCAGGTGTTCGTCGGCGAGCCGAGCGTGGAGGACACCATCGGCATCCTGCGCGGCATCAAGGAGCGGTACGAGGCGCATCACGGCGTGCGCATCGCCGACTCCGCGCTGGTCTCCGCGGCCACCCTGTCCGACCGCTACATCACCAGCCGGTTCCTGCCGGACAAGGCTATCGACCTGATCGACGAGGCGGCCTCCCGGTTGCGCATGGAGATCGACTCCCGGCCCGTCGAGATCGATGAATTGCAGCGAGCTGTCGATCGATTGAAGATGGAAGAGCTGGCCCTGGAGAAGGAGTTGGACGCCGCGTCGCAGGACCGGTTGACCCGGCTGCGCCGCGACCTGGCCGACCGCAGCGAACAGCTCACCGCGATGAACGAGCGGTGGGAGCGGGAGAAGTCGGGCCTGAACCGGGTCGGCGAGCTGAAGAAGGAGCTCGACGAGCTGCGCATGCAGGCCGACCGGTTCCAGCGCGAGGGTGACCTGGCCAAGGCCTCCGAGCTGCTCTACGCCCGCATCCCGGCGCTGGAACGAGAGCTGTCCCAGGCGATCTCGGCCGACGAAGCGGCCGAGGTGACCGAGAAGCCGATGGTCAGCGAGGAGGTCGGACCCGACGACATCGCCACCGTGATCGCCGCCTGGACCGGGATCCCGGCCGGCCGGCTGCTCGAGGGGGAGACCGAGAAGCTGCTGCGCATGGAGGAGGGTCTGGGCCGGCGCGTGGTCGGCCAGGCCGAGGCCGTGCGAGTGGTCTCGGATGCCGTCCGGCGGTCCCGGGCCGGCATCGCCGACCCCGACCGGCCGACCGGCTCGTTCCTGTTCGTCGGGCCGACCGGCGTCGGCAAGACCGAGCTGGCCAAGGCGCTGGCCGACTTCCTGTTCGACGACCCCCGGGCCATGGTCCGCATCGACATGAGCGAGTACTCCGAGAAGCACTCGGTGGCCCGGCTCGTCGGCGCCCCGCCCGGCTACGTCGGCTACGACGAGGGCGGTCAGCTGACCGAGGCGGTCCGGCGCCGGCCCTACTCGGTGATCCTGCTCGACGAGGTCGAGAAGGCTCACCCGGACGTCTTTGACATCCTGCTGCAGGTGCTCGACGACGGCCGGCTCACCGACGGCCAGGGCCGCACGGTGGACTTCCGCAACACGCTGCTGATCCTGACCTCCAACCTGGGCAGCCAGGCCCTGATGGATCAGAGCATGTCCGAGGAACAGCGCCGGGAGACCGTCATGTCGGTCGTCCGGGTGGCGTTCAAGCCGGAGTTCCTCAACCGGCTCGACGACATCGTGTTCTTCCACGCGTTGACCACCCAGCAGTTGGCCGCCATCGTCGACATCCAGGTCGCCGCGCTGGCCAAGCGGCTGTCCGCGCGCCGGCTGACCCTGCAGGTCAGCGACGAGGCCCGGGAGTGGCTGGCCATCGGCGGCTTCGACCCGCTGTACGGGGCGCGCCCGTTGCGCCGGCTGATCCAGTCGGCCATCGGCGATCAGCTGGCCAAGGAACTGCTGGCCGGCCGGATCCGGGACGGGCAGACGGTGCTGGTCGACGTCAACGCCGACGACCCGGGTGCGCTGGTCGTGCGCCCGCTCGACGAGAGCGTGCCCCTGACCGTGTGAATCTGACTGTGTGAACCTGACCGTGTGAACCTGACCGCTCGTCGCGGTGACCGCCCGTCCGGGAGTTTCCCGGGCGGGCTTTCACCGTTTCGGGCGCTGCGGTAGCCCGGCTCGAACCGAAGCGCTGTGCGACGCTGAACACAGTCATTCCGCTCGGGTGACGCGGTGGCGGACTCCGGTGACGAACAATGGTCGGAACCGGCCCACGGATGAAGGAGCACTGCGGTGGCCCACCCCGATTCGCTGACGCCTGGATCGGCGTCGGGATCGGGTGCGCGTCGACGGAGCCGGCTCAAATCGCTGGCCCGCGGGGCGGCCGGCGCGGCCTGGACGATGTCCGCCCCGCTGCGCTGGGGCGCCGGTGTGGCCGTCCGCGCCTCCGAGGCCGCGGTGTCCGAGGTGGCCGCCCGCGCCCTGACCCGCCCGGCCGCGGCCCCGGATCCGCCGGTGGGTGCCGGCCCCGGCCAGGAGACCGCACCCGGGATGCTCGACCGGGCCTTGAGCCCGCTGCGGCCGGTGATCGACGCGGTGGTTCGGCTGGCCCTGGAGGGTCTGGACCTGACCCGGGTGGTGCTCGAGCAGGTCGACCTGGACGCCGTGGTGGCCGCGGTCGATCTGGATTCGGCGGTCGCCCGGGTCGATCTGGACTCGGCGGTCGCCCGGGTGGATCTGGATGCGGCCGTGGCCCGCGTCGACCTGGACGCGATCGTGGACCGGGTCGACGTCAAGCGGATCCTTGACCGGTTGGACCTGGACGCGATCGTCGCCCGGGTCGACATCGAGCGAATCCTTGACCGGTTGGATCTGGATGCGATCGTCGCCCGGGTGGACATCGTGCGGATCATCGATCGGCTGGACATCGACGCCATCGTCGAACGGGTGGATCTGGACCGCATCATCAACCGGCTCGATCTGGACGCCATCGTCGCCCGGGTCGACATCGAGGGCATCGTCGCCGGTTTGGACCTGGACGCCATCGTGGCCCAGGTCGATCCGGACGCCATCGTCAGCCGGGTCGACTTCGACCTGGCGATCTCGCACATCGACCTGATCGGCATCGCCACCGCCGTCGTCGACGGCATCGACCTGGCCGGCATCATCCGCGATTCGACCGGGTCGTTGGCCTCGGAGGCGGTGCACGGTGTGCGGGTGCAGGGTCAGCAGGCGGACGACGCCATCGGCCAGTTCGTCGGCCGGATGCTCGGCCGTCGACGGCAACTCGACGGCGCCCCGATCGTGCCGCGGCCGGGCGAGCCGCCCGCGGTCAACGGCCGGGCCTCGCTCAACGGCCACCACGACCCACGCCTGGATCCGCGCCCGCCGGCCGACCGGAACCGGACGCCGTGACCGCGCCCACCCCTCATTCCGCGCTGGGCCAGACCGAGCAGCGTCCGGCCGGCATCGTCACCCGGTCGCTGGCCGCCGGCATCGACCTGGCCGTCGTCATCGTGGTCTGTTCGGTGGCCTACCTGGGTCTGGCCCTGGCCCGGTTGGCCTGGGCGCCCACCAGTTTCACCTGGCCGGACGTCCCTTTCCTGGCCTCGGTCGCCTTCGCCTTCGCCTTCGCCGTGCTCTACCTGACCATCGGCTGGGTGACCACGGGGCGCAGCTACGGCGGCTATGTGATGGGCCTGCGGGTGCTGACGAACGGGCACCGGATGCTGCGATGGGCGCAGTCGTTCCTGCGTGCGGTGTTTTGCGTGTTCTTTCCGGTCGGCCTGGCCTGGGTGATCTTCAGCCCCAAGCGGCGCTCACTGCAGGACGTCGTGCTGCGCACCACCGTCGTCTACGACTGGCACGTGGTCGCCGATTCGTGACCGGGAGCGTGCGCAGATGTGCACGCTCTGCACGACCAGGTCCAGCGCCTCGATCCGGGTCAGCAACTCGTCGATCTCCTGCGGCTCCGCGGTGCCGTGCACCGTCCGGCCCGCGTGCTGCTCGAAGGTGTGCATCTCCGGCAGGGCCGAGCGGATCACCGAACCGACCCGGCCGGCGACGTGGAACTCGTAGATCGGGGTCATCGAGGACCCTCGGTCGGGCCCGCGTCGTCGGTCTCGCCGATGCGGCGCACCTCGATCAGTTCCAACCCCAGGCTCTGCAGCCGGTTGATGATGCCGTGCAGGGCCGCCTGGTCGGGCACCGGCCCGCGCATCACCGTGCGCACCGGTACGACCTCGACCGTGAACGACTCGATCTCCTCGAGCACTGAAGCCGGCAGCTCCCCGGAGACGCTGATCTCGTAGTCCAGTGTCGTCATCCGTTCCTCCCGAGTCGGGTGCGATGTCGGAGTCGGGCAGCGAGTCCGGGGTCTCCGACGAACACCCGCACCGCTGGATGCTCTCCCAGACGGGTGGCCGGCGGCGTCACCCCGACCGGATGGTTGTGACCGGGTTGGGACCCCGGTCCGCGGCTGTCGAGATCGGGCGCGAACCGGCGGGACCAAGGTCCTGACTAGCCCCGATGTCACTGTCGGTGGCGGTTATCCCCCGGTTGTCCCCTGTACGCTGACCCGGTCGGACTGGTCGCCGTTGCCAGTTGTGCGCGATAAGCGAAATCTGACGTATTCGCTCGGGGCTTCGGCCGGGTCTGCGAGGGTGATGAGAGTTGACTGCTCCGGCGCGTGAGCTGGTCACGCTGCGCACCCGTCCCCCGTCGACCCTGCCGGCGGGGGTCCGTCGCCGACGGCTCGAGACGGCGCTGGACCGGTCGTTCGACCGCGTGTTGACCTTGGTCAGCGCGGGTCCCGGCTTCGGCAAGACGGTGACCGTGGCGTCCTGGGTGCAGCTGCGCCAGATCGACCACTGCTTCGCCTGGCTGACCCTGGACCATTTCGCCGACTCCGTGCACGGGTTCTGGTCCGACGTGCTGGCCGCGATCCGGTTCAGCGACGCGGTGCCGGCGGACAGCCCGCTGCATGAGATCAGCCCGGCCAGCTCGTTCGGCTCACGGGAGGTCGACAGCCTGCTGGCCCAGCTGGCCGACCTGCGCCGGCCGGTGGTCCTGGTGCTGGACGACTTCCACCTGATTCGCAACCCCGAGGTGCTCGAGTCGATCGCGACCCTGCTGGACCGGCAACCGTCCAAGCTCCGGTTGGTGCTGACCACCCGCGCCGATCCGGTGCTGCCGCTGCACCGGTTGCGGGTGGCCGGCCAGTTGACCGAGATCCGCAGCCGCGACCTGGCCTTCACCCTCGAGGAGTCGGCCGATCTGTTCGTGCTGGAGGGCTTCGCGCTGACGGCCGAGCAGCTGGACGATCTGTACCGGCGCACCCAGGGCTGGCCGGCCGGGCTGCGGCTGGCGGCCATGACGCTGGATCGGGCCGACCTGGCGGCCAGCATCAACCGGGTCACCGGCAGCGACCGGGCGATCGCCGAATACCTGGTCGGGGAGGTCCTGGACCGCTCGGAGCCGGCCGACCGTGAGTTCCTGCTGCGCACCAGCATCGTCGACCGGTTGTGCGCCGACCTGGCCGACCGGTTGACCGGCCGCGACGACGGCCAGCAGGCGCTCGGCCGGCTGCTGCGGTCCAACGCCCTGGTCACCGCCCTGGACGATCGTGATCAGTGGGTCAGCTATCACCCGCTGCTACGCGAACTGCTGCGGCACCGGCTGCTGCTCGAGCACCGGGCGATCGTGCCGGAGCTCCAGCGCCGGGCCGCGGCCTGGTTCGTCGAGCGCGGCGATCCGATCGAATCCCTGCGCCACTCGATTCGGGCCCAGGACTGGGACGGGGCCGGCCGCACGCTGATGCTCTGCATCCCCAAGATTCTCTCGGTCGAGGCGCCCATCCTGGCCGCCGCGATCCGGCCGCTGGCCGACCGGGCGGTCACCCACCCGGGTCTGTTCCCGCTGCTCGCGGCGGCCGCCTCGCACCTGCAACAGCAGGACTACGCGGCCGTGCACCAGAACATCGTGGACGCACGCCAGTACGTGGACTCCGCGCCGGACGAGCTGCGGCCGTTGATCACGGTGCTGCTCGAACTGTTCGAGATCGCCTACTGCCGGCTGGTAGGCGACGCGACCGGGCTGGCCAACCAGTGCGACAAGGTGCTGCGGCTGGTCGACGAGATTCCGCGGCGGGACCTGCCGCTGGCCCCGCACTTCCGGGCCATCGCCACCGCGAACCTGGGGGCGGCCCAGCTGTGGACCGACGACCTGGGCGCGGCCGAACTGACCTTCGCCGACGGCGACCGCCAGCTGAACGACCTGGGCCTGGAGTTGACCCTGCTCAACACGGTCTCGTTCCAGTCGGTGATGGAGGCGATGACCGGGCGGTGCCGGCGGGCCGAACGGCGGGCCCGGCAGGCGCTGGCCCTGGTCGACCGGCGTGGCTGGGGATCGGAGACCCAGTCATTCGCGCTGCACCTGGCCCTGGGCATGGTGCTCAACGCCCGCGGCCAGGCCGACGAGGCCATGCGGGCCTTCGGCCGAGGCTTGAGCGTGAGCCGCACACAGAGCGACCGGATGGTCCGGCTGGGCCTGGCCGTCGGCGCGGTGGAGGCCGCCGTGCTGCGCTCGGACGTGGCCGGGGCGATGGAGGCCGACGCCCGGGCCCGGGCCGGCCTGGCCCGCACGCCCGGGACGCCCATCCGGATGCGCTGCTGGGCCGACGTGGCCGGGGCGCAGACCCTCATCGCCGCCGGGCTCCCGCAGGAGGCGATCGAACGGCTGGGCGAGCCGGCCGACGACCGCGGCTTCTCCGCCGTCTGGCAGCGGGCCTGGCTGGCCCGGGCCCACCTGGAACTGGGCGCCCTGCACCGGGTGGAAGAGCTGGTCCGGCCGGTCATCGAGCCCGGCTGGCAGTACCGGGAACCGGTCATCCTGGCCCGGCTGCTGCTGGCCATCGCGGCCGAGAAGCAACACCGGGACGGGTTGGCCCTGACCCACTTCACCGCCGCGGTCGAGTTGGCCCAGCCCGAGGGGATCCGGCGCCCTTTTCTGCAGCTGGCCAGCCGGCTGGCCGGGCCCCTGCACCGCTATCAGGTGCTCGACGGACCGAACACCGCGTTCGTGGTCGAGTGCATCGGCGCGGCCCCAGCCGACGCGCACAGCCCGGCCGGGCAGGTCGAGCACCTGACCGAACGCGAACTGATCGTGCTCAAGTACCTGCCGACGATGCTGAAGGCCGGGGAGATCGCCGACGATCTTTTCGTGTCGGTCAACACGGTCAAGGCCCATCTGCGGTCCATGTATCGCAAGCTGGGGGTCAGCAACCGCCGGGAGGCGGTGGAACGCGCCCGGTCCCAAGGGCTGTTGTAGATCTGCTGCGCGAGGTTGCCGACTGCGTCCGAGGGTGTACGCACGGTGGTCGATGGACACAGCATCCATTGGTGCCCGTCGCGCAGTAGGTGAGGCGAGAAGCCCCGAACGTCGCAGAAACGGACAATCCATTGCCCAAGCACGAATCATCCGCCCCGGCCGGCGAGGCCGTCGCCACCGCGACGGACGACCCGCCCCGCCGCCCCGCCCGCCGCTCGGCGGTGCTGCGGGCCGTCGGCCTGATCGGCGTCGTGGTGATCTGGCTGCTCATCGCCGGCCTGGGTGGCCCGGCCATCGGCTCGCTGTCCTCCGTGCAGTCCAACGATCAGGAATCGTTCCTGCCGGCCGGGGCCGAGTCCGTGGCCGCCACCGAGGCGGCCAAGGCATTCAGCGACTCCGGGCAGCTGCCCGCCTTCGTCGTGTTCACCACCGACGGGAGCACCGCCACCCAGCAGCAGCTGGCGTCGTGGGGGGCCTACACGCAGACCCTGGCCAGCCAACCGGTCGGCGTCGACGGCGCGCTGGGCACGGTCGGCGACTACCTGATCGACGCGCCGGACGGCCAGCCCGTCCCGATCCCGCTGGTCCCGTCCGCCGACGGGCAGGCGGCCCTGGTCATCGTGCCGTTGTCGCAGGACAAGGTGACCGCGGTCGACGCCAGCGGCAAGGCTCCGCTCACCGAGGTGGTCAAGAGCTTGCGGACCGCCGGCCAGGCCGTCGTCGACGCCGATGCGGCCGGCGGCTCGGTGCACCTCACCGGCCCGGCCGGGCTGATCTCCGACCTCGGCGCCGCCTTCGCCGGCATCGACGGCCTGCTGTTGCTGGTCGCGCTGTCCGCGGTGCTGATCATCCTGGTGCTGGTCTACCGGGCGGTCGCGCTGCCTTTCGTCGTGCTGTTCACCTCGATCAGTGCGCTGGCCGCGGCCGGCGGGCTGGTCTACCTGCTGGCCAAGAACGACGTGCTCAAGCTGAACGGGCAGAGTCAGGGCATCCTGTTCATCCTGGTCGTCGGCGCCGCAACCGACTACGGGCTGCTGCTGGTCTCCCGCTACCGGGAGGAACTGACCCGGGTCGACTCGACCTGGATCGCGATCAAGCGGGCCTGGCGGGCGTGCCTGGAGCCGATCGCGGCCAGCGCCGGCACCGTGATCATCGGCCTGCTGTGCCTGCTGCTGTCCGACCTGAACTCCAACAAGGGCCTCGGGCCGGTCGGCGCGATCGGCATCGCCGCCTCCTTCGTCGCCGCGCTCACCCTGCTGCCGGCCCTGCTGATGGCCGGGCGCTGGTTGTTCTGGCCGCGGATCCCGCGGGTTGCCGAGCACGTCGGCGGCGCGCACGCGATCAGCCACCGGGGCAAGCCCGGGCTGTGGGAGAAGGTGTCCGTGTTCGTCGTCCGCCGGCCTCGGCGGATCTGGATCGTCACCGTCATCGTGCTGGGTGCGCTGTGCGCGTTCGTGCCGACCTTCAAGGCCGCCGGCACGGCGCAGACCGACGTCTTCCTCACCGAGGTCGACTCGATCGCCGGCCAGGACGCGCTGACCGAACACTTTCCGGGCGGTTCGGGCAACCCCGTGATCATCATCGCGCCGGAGGCGATCGCCGACGAGGTGGTCGCCGCGGCGGCCGGGGTGGAGGGGATCTCCGGGGAACCGGCCGTGCTCACCGCGGCCGGGGTCGGCCCGCAGGCCGCCGGCCTGCCGCCGCTGGTGGTCGACGGCAAGGTGCAGATCGAGGCCACCCTGACCGCGGCCAGCGACTCCGAGGCGGCCGAGGAGACCGTTCGCGCGGTGCGCACCGCCGTGCATGCCGTGCCCGGCGCGAACGGCCAGGTGCTCGTCGGCGGGACCACCGCCATCCAGGTCGACACCAACGACACCTCCTCCCGCGACCTGAAGGTGATCATCCCGGTCGTGCTGGTGGCGATCCTGTTCGTGCTGATCCTGCTGCTGCGTTCGCTGATCGCGGCCCTGCTGCTGGTGGCCGCCACCGTGCTCTCGTTCGGCGCGGCGCTGGGGGTGTCGGCGTTGATGTTCAACCACGTCTTCGACTTCCCCGGCTCGGACCCGGCGGTGCCGCTGTTCGCGTTCGTGTTCCTGGTCGCGCTGGGGGTCGACTACTCGATCTTCCTGATGACCCGGGCCCGGGAGGAGGTGGCGTTCCACGGTCCGCACGACGGCGTGATGCGGGGGCTGGCCGTCACCGGCGGGGTGATCACCAGCGCGGGCCTGGTCCTGGCCGCGACGTTCGCCGCGCTCGCCGTGATCCCCATCCTGTTCCTGGCCCAGATCGCCTTCATCGTCGCCTTCGGCGTGCTGCTGGACACCTTCGTCGTGCGCACCCTGCTGGTGCCGGCGGTCGCGATCGACATGGGCTGGTTCACCTGGTGGCCGATCCGTCCCAAGCCGACCAAACACCAACTCGCCCAGCGGACGCCGCCGGCCGAGGCGTCCTCGCCGGTGCCCGTCGACCACTGACGGTCAATCGCCACCGGCCGGTGCGGGCGGACTACTGTCGCCGGGGGTCCGGGACCAGGCCGGGCCACCGGTGAAGGGAATGCCGCCACGATGACCGACATCCGTCCCGGCGACTGCGCCGACGCCCTGGCGCAAGTGCGCGAGCACTCGCCGTTGGTGCAGTGCCTGACCAACATCGTCGTCGCGCAGTGGACGGCGAACGTGCTGCTGGCGGTCGGCGCGGCCCCGGCCATGGTGGACAACCCGCAGGAGGCCGGTGCCTTCGCCCGCATCGCGGGCGGGGTGCTGATCAACCTGGGCACCCCCTATGCGGACACCGCCGCGGCCATGGAGCAGGCCGTGGCCGGGGCCACCGACGCCGGCACCCCCTGGGTGCTCGATCCGGTCGCGGCCGGCGCCCTGGCCTGGCGCACCGAGATCGCCGGGACGCTGCTGGCGGCCGGCCCGACCGTGCTGCGGGGCAACGCCTCGGAGGTGATGGCGCTGACCGGCGGCGCCGGCGGCAAGGGCGTGGAGTCGGTGGACACCCCGGAGGCCGCGCTGGACGCCGCGGTCGAGCTGGCCGGCCGGCACGGCACCGTGGTGGCGATCAGCGGCCCCGTCGACCACCTGACCGACGGCACCCGGGTGGTCCGGGTCAGCAACGGCCATCCGCTGCTGACCAAGGTGACCGGCGTCGGCTGCGCGCTCGGCGCGATGATCGCCGGCTTTGCCGCCGTGCTGGACGACCCGCTGCTGGCCGCGGTCGGCGCCACCGCCACCCTGACCGTCTGCGGGGACCGGGCCGCCGCCGCGGCCGCCGGCCCGGGCTCGTTCGCGGTCGCCCTGCTGGACCAGCTCGCGCTGCTGACCCCGGCCGAGCTCGCCGACCGGGTCCGGCTCAGCTGACCGCCCGCCCGGCCGACGCCACCGCCGACGACACCGCCACCGACACCGCCATGGCGCCCCGCCCGCTCGACCTGACGTTGTACCTGGTCACCGACACCCGGCTGTGCGGCGCGACCGGCTCGAACGGCGCCGACGGGGTGGCCGCGACGGTCCGGGCGGCCGTCGCCGGCGGGGTCACCGCCGTGCAGGTGCGGGACCCCGACGCCGCCGACGAGGAGTTCGTCCGGATCGGGCGAGCGGTGGCCGCAGTGCTGGCCGGCACCGGCGTCCCGTTGATCGTCAACGACCGGGTGCACCTGGTCGCCCGGATCGGCGCCGACGGTGCGCACGTCGGCCAGGGCGACCTGGACCCGGTCGCGGCCCGTCGCATCCTCGGGCCGGACAAGCTGCTCGGCCTGTCGGTGCAGACCCTGGCCCACGCCGAGGCGGCCGCCGCCCTGCCCGCCGGGTGTGTCGACCACCTGGGCGTCGGGCCGGTCTGGTGGCAGGCGACCAAGCCCGACGCCGCCGACCCGGGCGGGCTGAGCGCGCTCTCGGCGATCGTCCGGCGCAGCCCGGTGCCCTGCGTGGCCATCGGCGGCATCGACGCCGAACGGGCCGCTCACGTCCGGGCGACCGGCGCCGCCGGGGTCGCCGTGGTCAGCGCGATCTGCGGGCAGCCCGACCCGGCCGCCGCCGCCCGCCGCATCCGCGACTCCTGGGCCGCCGCCGGCTCGTCGTCCCGCGGGGCGGGCTGATCAACTCGGCGAAACCCGGTCCGTTTTGCCCGGTTTCGCGCCGAGTTGATCCGCCCGCCGGGAGGGGAGGTCGTGGCCAAGGCGCAGGATCCCGGCCCGGCGGGACCTTCGTCCCTGGTTGTTGTCGGGCCCCGGACGCAGGCTGGGATCAGGTCGTCCGACGGGTTCGGGTTCGGATCGGGTGGACGGCCGGACAAGGAGTTCGATCATGACTGGCGTCCGGCAGCAGATCCTCGTCGGACTGGACGGATCGCCGGAATCCCTGACCGCCGCCCGTTGGGCCGCCCGCGAGGCCGGGTTGCGGCATGTGGCCGTGCAGTTGGTGCACGCCTTCGACATCCCGGTGTTCGCCGGGTGGGGCTACGCGATCCCGACGGACTTGACCGAGGAGCTCTACCGTGCCGGGGAGCAGTTGCTCGCCGACGTCGCCCATCAGTTGCGGGCGCAGGACCCCGAGCTGGAGATCACCGGCCGCCAGGTGCGGGCCGACCCGCGCCCGGTGCTGGTCCAGTGGTCCGAGCGGGCCGTGCTGACGGTGGTCGGCACCCGAGGCGGCGGGCGGATCCCCGAGGCGATCCTCGGCTCGGTCACCCAGCACCTGACCGCCCACGGCCGGTCCCCGGTCGCCGTCATCCCGGCCGGCACGATGCGGGATGACGGTGCTCCGGCCGGGCCGGTGGTGCTGGGCGTCGACGGGTCGCGGACCAGTGAGGCCGCCGTCGAGTTCGCCTTCGACGAGGCCGACCGGCGCCGCGCCGCCCTGCACGCCGTGCTGGTCGTCGACGACGTCGCCCCGCGCGGCTCCGGGTGGGCGGTCGCGCCGGACGCGGCCGCCGACGAGGAACACGCCGTGCTGGCCGAACAGCTCGCCGGCTGGGCCGAGAAGTACCCGGACGTCGTCGTCACGCCGCAGGTACGTCACGGCCGGACCGTGCCGGAGCTGCTCCGCGCGGACCCGCAGGGCCCGGCGCCCGAGTTGATCGTCGTCGGCAGCCGCGGCCGGGGCGGCTTCTCCGGCCTGCTGCTGGGCTCCACCAGCCACGCTCTGATCGGCCACAGCCCCTGGCCGGTCGTCGTGGTCCGCGGCGCGGTCACCGAGCGCCCATGAGCTCGGCGCGGTCGGCGCATCTACCCCGACGGATGCGCCGGCCGCGCCGGGGACAGCGGCGTCGCCGGCTGTTCCCGACGCCCGTGCGGGCCGGTTCGGCCCCATGGTGGCGGTCGTCGACGCCGCTCGACGGACCCCAAGGGTCCCGCCGTCGTCCCGGCATGATCCACTCGACGCCGGCGGTGGCCCGTCGTCCGGTGCGCCGCCCCGATGTCCTGGGGAGGTCCGCGTGCCGATCACGTCCGCGCAACGCATCGCCGGGGTCGCCGAGCATGTGCTCGGCGGCCCGCTGCCCATCCGGATCCGGGCGTGGGACGGCAGCGAGACCGGACCGCCGGAGGCGCCGACGCTGGTGGTCAGCCGGCGGGCGTTGCGCCGGCTGGTGTATTCGCCCGGGGAACTGGGCCTGGCCGAGGGGTACCTGGCCGGCGATTTGGAGGTCGAGGGTGATCTGGCGGCGGGGTTGTCCGCGGTGTGGGCGGCCACCCGCCAGGGGGACCTGGCCCGGCCGCGGTTGCGGCTGACGGACTACCCGCGGCTCGCGGTGGCCGCCGCCCGGTTGGGGGCGCTCGGGCGTCGCCCGCCCCGCCCCGGCGCCCACGCGCTGCTGTCCGGGGACAAGCACTCCCGGGACCGGGATCGGGCCGCCATCGCCCACCACTACGACCTGTCGAACGAGTTCTACGAACTTCTGCTCGGCCCGACCATGGCCTACTCCTGCGCCTACTTCACCCAGGGCCCGGACCAGGACCTGGACGACGCGCAACGGGCCAAGCTGGACTTGATCTGCCGCAAGCTGGGGCTCGGCCCCGGCCAGCGGCACCTGGACATCGGCTGCGGCTGGGGCTCGCTGATCTGCCACGCCGCCGAGCACTACGGCACCCGCTCGGTCGGGGTCACCCTGTCCCGTGCGCAGTACGACTTCGTCGCCAAGCGGGTCGCCGCGGCCGGCCTGAGCGACCTGGTCACCGTCCGGCTGGCCGACTACCGCGAGCTGATCGGCAGCGGCACCGACCGGGCCGCTTTCGACGCCGTGACCAGCATCGAGATGGGCGAGCACGTCGGCGACGACGAGTACCCGGTGTTCGCCCGGATCCTGCACGACGTGCTGCGGCCCGGCGGCCGGGCGCTGGTGCAGCAGATGTCCCGCGGTCGCACCCAGGCCGGTGGCGGCCCGTTCATCGAGACCTACATCGCCCCGGACATGCACATGAAGCCGGTCGGCAGCACGGTGTCGATGCTCGGCGAGGCCGGGCTGGAGGTCCGCGACGTGCACGCGCTGCGCGAGCACTACGGCTGGACGGCCCTGGCCTGGCTCCGGATCCTGGAGGACCGCTGGGCGGAGGTGGTGGCGATGACCGGTGAGGTCAACGCCCGCGTCTGGCGGCTGTACCTGATCGGCGGCGGGCTGGCCTTCGAGCAGAACCGGATGGGCGTCGACCAGATCCTGGCCTGCCGGCCCGACGAGGGCGGCGCCACCCCGGGCCGGTCCGGGATGCCGCCGACCCGCCGGGCCTGGGAGCGGGACTGATCATGGCTCGATCGGGCAAGGCCGGGACGGTCGCGTTCGGCCAGGAGACCTACGACGGGCAGTTCCAGCGCACCCTGTCGGCGTCCTACGCCGGCATGGCCGACCTGGGCGAGGCGTTCGCGACGGCCCGGGAGATCGGCAAACCGGACCCCGAGCGCTGGTACAACGCCTGGTTCGGTCGGGCCGAGGCGGTCCGCGCGAGCGCGGAGGCCGCGGCCGCCGCGCAGGACCGGGCGTCGGCCCGCGGCGCGTTCCTGCGGGCGGCCGAGTACTACCGCCAGGCGTACTTCTTCCTGCGCCGGGACCTGGACGATCCGAGCCTGCGCCGGGCCTACGCCGCCCAGGTCGGCGCGTTCACCGCCGCCGTCGAGCTGTTCGACACGCCCGTCGAGACGCTGGCCGTGCCCTATCAGGGGACGACGCTCAAGGCCTACTTCTTCGCCCCGGACGGCAGCGGCGCGCCCCGGCCGACGGTGCTGGCCCCCTGCGGATACGACTCCACCGCCGAGGAGGGTCTGGTCTTCGTCACCGGAGCCCTGGAACGCGGCTACAACGCGGTGGTCTTCGAGGGCCCGGGTCAGGGCGCCGCGCTGTACCGGGACCGGCTGTGGATGCGGCCGGACTTCGAGGTCGTGCTCACCCCGGTGGTCGACCTGGTGGCCGCCCGGCCGGACGTGCGGGCCGATCGGCTGGTGCTGATCGGCCGCTCCTTCGGCGGGTACCTGGCCCCGCGCGCGGCCGCGTTCGAGCACCGCATCGCGGCCCTGGTGTGCGACCCGGCCCAGCCGGACCTGGGCGCCCGGGTCCCGCAGGGGCCGGCCGGGGTGATCGCCCCGCTGATCGTGGCCGCCCAGATGCGGGTCAGCGTCGACCGGCGGGAGTTCTTCGGGGCCCGGCTGGCCGTGCACGGGCTGACCAAGGTCTCCGCCTACTTCACCGAGCTGCGCCGCTACACCCTGCTCGACGTGGCCGATCGGATCGCCTGCCCCACGCTGGTCGTCGAATGCGAGGGCGATTTCGTCGGGGGCGGGGGACCGGCCCTGATCGCGGCGATGACCCACGCACCCACCACCCTGGTCGAGCTGACCGCCGCGCAGGGCGCCGGTGGCCATTGCGGCGGGCTCGGCCAGCGGGTCTGGGACCAGGTCGTCTACGACTGGTTGGCCACCGTGCTGCCCGCCGAACCGCCGGACGAGCCGGACGGGCCTCCGGACGGGCCGGACGAGGACCGCCGCGGCGGCCAGGGCACGAACCCCGAGGTGCGGGCGACGTAGTCGGCGTAGCCGGGGCGGGACTGGCTCATCCGCCGCTCGGTGAGCGCCTTGCCGGTCTTGGCCACCAGCAGCCAGATCATCAGCGCGGGTGAGAGCACCGTCAGCCAACCCCACCAGGACCAGGTCACGGTCAGGAAGATGCCGACCCAGACGCAGGCGTCGCCGAAGTAGTTCGGGTGCCGGGTGTAGCGCCACAGGCCGCGGTCCATCAGCTTGCCCTTGTTGGCCGGGTCGCGGGTGAAGGCGGCCAGCTGGGCGTCCCCGACGGTCTCGAAGACCAGGCCGACCAGGTACACGGCCAACCCGACCCAGATGATCGGTCCGGCCGGCCCCGGCAGCACCATCGCCACCTGCACCGGCAGCGAGACGAACCACATGGTCACGCCCTGGGGCAGTTGCACCTTGCGCACGATCACGCCGGGTCCACCGGCATCGGCCAGCATCTCGGCGTACCGCGGATCCTCGGGCTTGCCGTGGTTGCGGATCAGGATGTAAGTCCCCAGCCGCAGCCCCCACACCACCACCATGCCCAGCACCAGCAGGCGCAGCGTGCCATCGCCCGGGCTCTGGCCGGCGGACGAGCCCGCGACCAGGCCCGAAACGACGAAAGTCACCAGCGCGATCGCCGCGAACCCCGGCCCCCAGGCCGCGTCGATCACCGAGTACTTGCCGGTCACCCGCCCGGCCAGGAAGGACACCGCCATCACCGCCGCGGCGGTCGCCAACGCGGCCGCGGTGACGATCAGGAAGCCATTCATCACCGATCCGCCTTTCCTGCTGGGGCCATCGAGAGCTCGGGGTGCTCCGCCGGTCGGCCGGCAACCGGTTCCCGACCGGCGAACCCCTCTGACCGCGGTCGGGAACCAGCTCCGCCCGGGGGTTGTTCGGAGCCGCCGGACCCCCGGATGGGCCCGATCGGACGCCGAATTCCGGCCTCGACCATCGCGGTCAGTGTTCGGGGTGCAGCGGCGAGTGGGTGGCGCCGACCTGGTGCAGCAGCGTGTGGATCTCGTCGCTGGCGATGCTCCACCGGCGCTCGCGACCCGACCGCTCGGCCCGCACGATGCCCCGCACCCGCAGCGCGGCCAGCGCGTGCGAGGTCGCGTTGGCGGTCATCCCGACGGTGTCGGCCAGGTCGGTGACGTTCATCCCCGGGGCGTGGTGCACGGCCAGCAGGATGCGCAGCCGGTTCGTGTCCGACAGGGCCTGGAACAGCTCGGCCCAGTCGTCGATCACTCCGGGATCGGCCGCCCCGAGGGTGTGGCCGGGGTCCGCGGTCGGTGTGTCCACCGCTCCAGTCTGTCAGCCCGGCCCGGATCGAGGGGCCACATTCGGTCGTTCCTTGGGCCGGGCAAAGGTCCGCAAGTGGCCCCTCGATCGGAGGTCGTCAGCGAAATCGGAACGTCTGAGCCGATGATCAGACGTGGGTCTATGATCGGCTGGTTCGTCCGGCCCAGCAGCGCCGAGGAGGCGGGATGCACATCCCCGACGGGTTCATCAACGCGCCGACGTCCATCGTCGGCGGGGTGCTGGCGGCCGGTCTGATCGCGGTGTCGATCAAGAAGGCGGGCGACGCGCTGGACGACCGGCAGCTGCCGCTGGCCGGCCTGGTCGCGGCCTTCATCTTCGCCCTGCAGATGCTCAACTTTCCGGTTGCCGGCGGCACCAGCGGGCATCTGCTCGGCGGCTGTCTGGCCGCCGTGCTGGTCGGTCCGTGGGTCGGCAGCCTGGCCATGTCGGTGGTGTTCATCGTGCAGGCGCTGGTCTTCGCCGACGGCGGCCTGACCGCGCTGGGCCTGAACATCATCCTGATGGGCTACACCACCTGCTTCGTCGGCTACGGCATCTTCCGGCTGCTGCGCCTGGTGCTGCCCCGCTCCAGGACGGGCGTCACCCTGGCCGCCGGCGGGGCCGGCTGGTGCGGGGTGGTCGCCGCATCGATCGTCTTCGTCGGGTATTACGCGATCGGCGGGACGGGCGGCGCGTCGACCGGCACCGTCGCGGTGGCCATGATCGGAGTGCACATGCTGATCGGCATCGGCGAGGCGGTGATCACCGGCCTGACCGTCGGTGCGGTGATGGCCACCCGGCCCGACCTGGTCTACGGCGCGCAGGACCTGCGCGCCGCCCTGGTCACCGGCGATCCGGCCGGGCAGCCGTCATGAGCCGCCGGTCGATCGGCCTGTTCATCGCCGGCGGCCTCGCGCTGGCGTTGCTGCTGGCGTTCGCGGTCAGCCCCTGGGCCAGCTCCGAGCCGGACGGCTTGGAGCGGGTCGCGCTGGACCAGGGCTTCGCCGAGAACGCCACCGAACATGCGACCGGGGGCAGCCCGCTGGCCGACTACTCGGTGAGCGGCGTCGACCACGGCGCGCTGTCCACCGGCCTGTCCGGGGTCATCGGGGTGCTGCTGTGCTTCGCCCTCGGGGCGGGGCTGCTGGTCGCGATCCGCTGGTCGCGCCGCCGCTCGGTCGCACGCACGTCCGCCGCGCGGGACTGACCGGCATGGGCGGCGGGCACGGCCACACCCACGTGCTGTTCGTGCACCACGACTCCGGGGTGCACCGGCTGGCTCCGCAGTGCAAGGTCGTCGCGACCGTGCTGTTCGTGTTCGCGGTGGTGGCGACCCCGCGGGAGGCGTTCTGGGCGTTCGCGGTGGACGCGGTGATCCTGCTGATCGTGGCCCTGGCCGCCCGGGTGTCGCTGCGCCGGTGGGCCCGCCGCTGCCTGGTCGAGGTGCCGTTCCTGCTGTTCGCGGTCTTCCTGCCGTTCGTCGGCACCGCCCCCTACGTGCAGGTCGGTCCGCTGCTGCTGTCCGAGCCGGGACTGTGGGGGGCGTGGAACATCGCGGTCAAGGGCACGCTCGGCGTCGCCGCGTCGGCCCTGCTGACCGCCACCACCACGGTTCCGGACCTGCTGCGGGCGCTGGAGCGGCTGCGGGTGCCGGCGGCGTTGGTGGCCATCGCGACGTTCATGATCCGCTACGGCGAGGTGCTCGCCGCCGACCTGGCCCGGATGCGCATCGCCCGGGTCTCCCGGGGTGACGATCCCCGCTGGCTCTGGCAGGTCCGCGGGCTGGCCCAGACCGCCGGTGCGTTGTTCGTCCGGTCCTACGAGCGGGGCGAGCGGGTGTACGTGGCCATGCTGGCCCGCGGGTACGGCTTCGGGCCGGTCGCCCGCGCGGGTCAGCAGGCGCCGCGGCGGTCCTGGGCCCGAGCCCTGTCCGTGCCGGCGGCCGCGGCCGTGGTCTGCGCCGCCGCGCTGACGGTCGGATGAGCGGGCCGGCCGGGACGCTGCAGGTCCGGGAGCTGGCCTTCGCCTATCCGGACGGCCGGCAGGCGCTGTTCGGGGTCAACCTGGACGTCGCCGCGGGGGAGCGGGTGGCCATCCTCGGGCCCAATGGGGCCGGCAAGACGACCCTGGTGCTGCACCTGAACGGCACGCTGACCGCGGGGGCCGGCTCGGTGACCGTGGACGGCCTGAGCGTCGGCAAGCCGACGCTGCGGGAAATCCGGCGCCGGGTCGGCATCGTCTTCCAGGACCCCGACGACCAGCTGTTCATGCCCACCGTGCGCGACGACGTGGCCTTCGGCCCGATCAACCTGGGCTACCGGGACGCCGAGCTGGCCGCTCGGGTCGACCGGGCGCTCGCCCTGACCGGCATGAGCGGCGCGGCCGACCGGGCGCCGCACCATCTGAGCTTCGGCCAGCGACGCCGGGTGGCGGCCAGCACGGTGCTCTCGATGGACCCGTCGATCCTGGTGCTCGACGAGCCCTCGTCCAACCTGGATCCGGTGGCCCGCCGCGAGTTCGCCGACATCGTGCTCTCGCTCGGGCTGACCACGCTGATCGTCACCCACGACCTGCTCTACGCGCTGCAGCTGTGCCCGCGCTCGGTGATCATGGACGGCGGCCGGATCGTCGCCGACGGGCCCACCGAGCAGATCCTGGGCGACGCCGAGCTGCTGGCCGCGCACCGGCTCGAGCTGCCCTACGGCTACGTCCTGCCCTGAGCCGCACCTACCCCACGCCCACGCACGCCCCCATCCGCCGACTTGCCCCACGCGCACCGCTGCGCGGACGTCAGCGGTGCGTGTGGGGCAAGTCGGCGCGACGAGCGGGCCGGGGGTCGGCGCGACAAGCGGGCCGGGGGACGGCGGGGCAGGGGGACAGCGCAGGGCGGCGGGTCCGATCAGTACGGCGGCGCGCCCCAGACGTAGACCTGGTCGCCGACCGACAGGGTGCTGAAGAACGTCGCCGAGGCGTCCCAGGACAGGTGGATGCAGCCGTTGGACTGGTCGTACAGGCTGCCCTGGTGGAAGGCGATGTCGCCGTCGAAGAACACCGAATTCGGCATCGGCGCGTTGTTGAACAGCGACGATTTGTGGTTCTTGTCCTTCCAGAACACCGAGAAGGTGCCGGTCCGGGTGCGCGAGCCGGCGGCGCCGGAGGTGATCGAGACCGGGCCGTAGGTGATCTGCCCGCCGGACTGCAGCCAGGCCTGGGTGTTGGCCAAGTCGACGCAGGCCGATGCGCTGGCCGGGCAGGGGTTGCTGGCCTGGGCGGCCGCCGCGCCGGCGGCATTGGGGTTGGCCACCGGGGCCTTGACGGTCAGCGTCGCCGACGCGGTGTTCGGCTCGAACCGCACGTCGCCGGCGTAGGTCACGCTGACCGTGTGGTCACCGGCGGCCACCGCCGACGCGGTGCCGGTGATGATGCCCTTCTCGTTTACCGCGCCGGCCGCGATCTGCGTGCCGTCCACGGAGATGGTGGCCTGGCCGCTCGGGCTCTGCGGGGTGCCGACCACGTCCGCGGTGACCACGACGTCCGCGCCGGGGGCGGGGTTGTCGGTGAAGGAAATGACGATGTCGACGTTGGTCTGCGTGGTCGTCACGGTGAACTGGCCGGTGGACGCCTCGGCCGCGGCGTTGCCGTCGTAGCGGGCGGTGTAGGTCTTCGGGCCGGGATCGGCGGTGTTGTAGACGTCGAGCCGCACCTGGCCGGCGGCGTCGACGTCGCCCTCGGCGACCACGGTCGCACCGTCCAAGACGGCCACGTGCCCGGTGAGGTCGGCGACGCCCGGCGCGGCCACGGTGATCTGGAACGACTCGCTGTCGCCGTACCGGATGCTGTCCTTGCCGACGCCGGCGGTGACGGTGGACGCCGCCTTGGCCACCGTGTAGCCGGCGGTGCCCTGGGCCGGTTGCAGCAGCGCCCCGGCGGCCGGGGTGAACGCGGCGGCCACCGCATGGTCGCCGACCGCGAGGCCGGCCGGCAGCGGCACGGAGGCGCTCCCGGATGCCACCGACGCCGAGCCGGCAGCTGCCCCGTCGACGGTGAAGGCCACCGCTCCGGCGACCGCGGTCCCGTCGGCGGCACTGACCTGGGCGTGCACGGCCCCGTCGGCCACCGAGACGGCGACCTGGACGGCCGCCGCGACCGGGGCGACCGAGGTGGACACGTCGGCCACCCCCGACGAGCTGACCGAGCTGGCCGAGGTGGGGGCACTGCTGGAGGTGGTCGGCAGCCCGCCGCCCGAGCTGCAGGCGGTCAGCACCGCCAGCAGGACGGCGACGGACGCGGCCTTCGCCGCGGTGACGGTGGTTCGTGTGGTCCGCATCGGCGCCCCCAAGCGTTGATCCATGGTGGCACGGCCGAATCCGGGATTCCCACGATTCGTCCGGCCCGTGCTCAGACGCACGACGGCCGCGCCGGTGCCCCCCGATGGCTCCCGATTGCGCAGCAGTGGCCGGCACGCTACCGGACCCGGCGGCGCCTTCCGACCCGTCAGCGGATCCGGCGGTCGATCGGCGCAGGTGGCCGGGCGGCTGACGAGACGCACATCACGTCGCCCGCCTTCATCCCGTCCTAGTGCCGGAGCCCGAGCCGGTCGTGCAGCCGGCGCAACGGCGCGGGCGCCCACCAGTTCCATTCGCCGAGCAACGTCATGGTCGCCGGCACCAGCAGGCAGCGCACCAGGGTGGCGTCGATGGCGACGGCGACGGCCAGCGCGATGCCGGTCTCCTTGATCACCAGCAGGTCGCCCAGGGCGAAGCCGCCGAAGACCAGGACCACGATCAGTGCCGCCGAAGTGATGATCCGGCCCGAGCGCTGCAGGCCCATCACCACGGCCTCGTTGTTGCTCATCCCCTGGTCCCGGTACTCCTTGATCCGGGACAGCAGGAACATCTCGTAGTCCATGGCCAGACCGAAGCCCAGGGCGACGACCAGGATCGGGATGATCGCCTCGATCCCGCCGACCGAGGAGAAGTTCAGCAGCGACTCGAACCGGCCGTCCTGGAAGACCAGCACCAGCACTCCGAGCGAGGCACCGAGCGAGACGACGTTGATCAGCAGCGCCTTGATCGGCACCAGGATCGAGCCGGTGAGCAGGAACAGCAGCACGAACGTGGCCACGATGACGACGGCGATCGCCGCCGGGGCCTGCGTGGCGATGGCGTGAGTGAAATCCATCAGGTGCGCGGTCTGGCCGGTGACCCAGGTCCGGTAGGGCAGCCGGAGCTCGCGCACGTGGGTGACCACGTTCCGGGCGTCGGCGCTGCCGGGGTCCGGGTCGGTCATGAAGACGCTGATGGCCGCGTGCGCGTCGCCGACCGGGCGCGGTGGCGAGACCAGTTCGACCCCGGGCAGCTCGGAGATGTCGGCGGCCAGCTCGGCCATGTTCGCCGGTTCGGTCTGCCCGACCACCACGACGGCGGGCAGCCCGAACGACGGGTACTGCTCGGCCAGGGTGTCGAAGAAGATCCGGTCGGGGGCCGACGGTGGCAGCAGCTGTTCCCCGGAGCTGCGCATCTCCAGCCGCAGCGCGGGCGCGGCCAGCAGCCCGAGGATCGCCAGCACCCCGATCATCACCAGCCACGGCCGGCGCTGGGTCCAGCGGGCCAACCGGGAGAAGACGCCCTCCTCGGGGGCGACGTCGCCGAGCTTGTTGGCCAGCCGCTTGAGCACCGGCACCTTGGTCAGGGCCCCCGGCCGCAGCATCCGGGCGCCGGCCAGCGCCAGCAGCGCCGGCACCAGGGTGAGCGCGACGAGCAGGGCGACCACCACCACGCTGACCCCGGCCGCCCCGATGGCCCGGAAGATGCTCGCCTGGAACAGCATCAGCCCGGACAGGCTGATGGCCACGGTGATCGCCGAGAACAGCACGGTCCGCCCGGCCGTGCCCATGGTGGTGACCAGGGCGTCGGTGCGGGCGTCCCGGGTGGATCGCGTGGTCAGGGTGGCGAACCGTTTGCGCAGCTCCTCGCGGTACCGGGAGACGATCAGCAGCCCGTAGTCGATGCACAGCCCCAGCCCCATCACGGTCACCACGTTGACCACGCTGGCGTCCAGGTCGATGAAGTAGGAGAAGGCCAGCAGGGTGACCAGCGCACCGCCGATGGAGGCGATCGCGCCGAGGATGGGCATGCCGGCGGCGACGAAGCCGCCGAAGACCAGCACCATCACCAGCAGGCTGATCGGCAGGGCGATCAGCTCGCCCTTGACCAGGTCCTTCTCCACCTGCCCGGTGACCGCGTCGAGCAGCAGCGACCCGCCACCCACCTGGGCGGTGGACCCGGGGTACTGCGCGGTCAGTTCGGTGCCCAGAGCGGTGAGCCGGGCCTGCACGTCGTCCAGGGCCTGGTTCTCCGGTGCCTTGGCCAGATCCGGTTCCAGGGTGACCGAGACCAGGAACCCGTTGCCGTCCTTGGCCACCAGCTGGGCGGCCTGCGGGTTGTCGACCCCGCCGGGGACGGTGATCGGCTCGGCCACCGAGGCCACGCCGGGGATGGCGGCCAGGTCGGCGTGGGCCTGGCCCACCGGTTCGACCAACCCCGGGTCGGCCGGGTCCAGGCCATGCATCAGCAGGCTCATCGACTGCCCGGTCGAGCTGTTGTCGGTCAGGATCTTCTGGCCGTCATCCGACTCGCCGGGCACTGTGAGCTGCCCGGTGTTCAACCGCGCGAACAAGCCATCGCCGACGGCACCGGTGGCCGCGGCGAACGAAGCGAAGGTGATGAGCACCCAGGCCAGCACGATCCAACCCGGATGCCGGGCGACTGCGCGACCCAGGGCGTGCAACATCAGACGATCGTCACAAACCCGGTACCGAACGTCGCGGGCAGGGGGTCGAAGTCACCCATGGTCAGCCGACGTGCACCCGGGGTCGCACGTTCTTGTCGGGCTCGGCCCGCCGCAGCACCTCACGGGTGGTCGGGGCGATCTCTCCGTCACCCAGGAACAGGAACCGCACCAGGTTCGACACCGGGTTGCCCTCGGTCCAGCCGAAGTAGACGTTGGGGCGCACGCCGTACTCGTCACGCAGGTGCAACAGCAGCGCGGCGATCGAGTTGGCGACCACCGGGCTGTGCATCTCCAGCACCCGGCGCCCGTTGCGGATGGTGCCGTGCACCTGCAGCCGGCTGCTGAACTCCGAGGCGTCGGTGACGGTCACCTCCAGGAAGATGATCGGGTCCTCGGCCGGGATGTGGTTGGTGATCCGCTGCTGGCGCTCCTTGAACGCCAGCGAGTGTTGGCCCTCGGGCTCCGGATCGTGCGCGACCAGCTGGACGTCGCGGCCGGCGTAGTCGGCGAAGAAACTGGCCGCCTTGGCGTCGAGCACGATGCTGCTGGCCCGCAGCTCGAACGCCCGGCTGACCCGGGACAGCATGGACACCACCACGATGGCCAGGATGAACAGCGAGGCGATGCGCACCCCGTCCGGCCGTTCGATGATGTTGTCGATGGTCGTGTAGACGAACACGGCGGCGATGACGCCGAAGCCGACGGCCTGCGGCCGGTGCCCGCGTTGGGCCGCGGACAGGGTGACCGCGACCGACGCCGAGGTCATCAGCACCAGCACGCCGGTGGCGTACGCGCCGGACTGCTTGTCCACGTTGGCGTCGAACACCCAGGTCACCAGGAACGCGATGGCGCCGAAGACCAGCACCAACGGGCGGACGGCCCGGGCCCACTCCGGCGCCATCCCGTACCGGGGCAGGTACCGGGGGACCAGGTTGAGCAGGCCGGCCATCGCCGACGCCCCGGCGAACCAGAGGATGAAGATGGTCGACGCGTCGTAGACGGTGCCGAAGCCGTTGCCCAGGTACTCGTGGGCCAGGTAGGCCAGGGCCCGGCCGTTGGCCTGCCCGCCGGGGGCGAACTCGGACTGCGGGATCAGCAGGGTGGTGATGATGCTGGAGGTGATCAGGAAGCAGCTCATGATCACGGCGGCGGTCAGCAGCAGCCGGCGGGTGCCCCGGATCCGGCCTTCGGGCTTGTCCTCGGTCTCCTGCGGGTCGCCCTTGACCTGCGGCATCACGGCCACCCCGGTCTCGAAGCCGGACAGGCCGAGCGCGAGTTTGGGGAAGACCAACAGGGCGATGCCGACCATCATCCAGGGGCTGGAATAGCTGGTGGTCAGCGCGTTCGTCCAGTCCGGGATCACCTGCGGGGCGGTGATGATGTGCTCGAGCCCGACGACGACGACCACGAAATTCAGGGCCAGATACAGCCCGACCAGGATCACCGCGATGCCGATCGCCTCGGTGAATCCGCGCAGGAAGACCGCGGCGAGCAGGGCCAGCAGGATCAGCGTGATCAGCATGGTGTGCCCCGACCACGACTCAGGGATGAACGGGTTCTCCACCAGGTGCGCGGTGGCGTCGGCGGCCGAGAGCGTCATGGTGATCAGGAAGTCGGTGGCCGCGAACCCGAGCAGCACCAGCACGAACACCTTGCCGGCCCACTTGGGCAGGTGCTTTTCCAGCATCGCGATGGAGCCCTCGCCGTGCGGGCTCTCCCGGGCCACCCGCCGGTAGACCGGCAGCGCACCGAACAGGGTGAGCAGCACCAGCACGATGGTGGCCAGCGGGGAGAGCAGGCCGGCGGCCAGCGCGGCGATGCCCGGCTGGTAGCCCAGGGTGGAGAAGTAGTCCACGCCGGTCAGGCACATGACCTTCCACCAGGAGTGCCGCTTGTGCTCGGCCTGCGGGACCTGGCCGGGGCCCAGGTGGCTGCCCCGCTTGTCGATCAGCCCCTCGAGCAGCCAGGCTCGCAGCTTGCTCGGCGGCTGGCCCACCCGCGGGTGACTGCCGGTCGCGCTGGCGGTCATGCCGGGGTCGAGTTCGGGCTCGTGCTCGGCAGCAGCATCGAGGTGGACAGCCGGTGCTTGGTCTCGATGGTGCGGATGGCGCCGCTGCTCGAGCGCATCGACAGGGTCTGGGTGATCGCGGTGTCCCGGGCGAATCGCACGCCGCGCAGCAGCTCGCCGCTGGTCACCCCGGTGGCCACCAGGTAGGCGTTGTTGCCCTTGACCAGATCGTCGGTGGTCAGGATGGCGTCCGGGTGCAGCCCCAGGTCGCGGGCCTGCCGGGCCTCGCCGGTGGTGCGGGGGGCCAGCTTGCCGTAGATGGCCCCGCCCAGGCACTTGACCGCACAGGCGGCGATGACGCCCTCCGGGGCGCCGCCGATGCCGACGGCCAGGTCGATCTCCGACTCGTCGGTCAACGCCAGCAGGGCGCCGACCAGGTCGCCGTCGAGCAGGAACATGATCCGGGCGCCGGTACTGCGGATGCGGCGGGCCAGGTCCGCGTGCCGCGGTCGGTCCAACAGGGCGACGGTGACGTCCCGCACGTCGACGCCGCGGGTACGGGCGATCGCCCGCACCGTGTCCTCGACCGGGGCGGCGATGTCCAGGACGTCGGCCAGTTCGGGGCCGACCACCACCTTGTCCATGTAGACGCACGGGCCGGGGTCAAACATGGCCCCCCGGTCGGCCAGCGCGATCACCGAGATCGCATTCGGCAGGCCCTTGGCGGTCAGCCCGGCGCCGTCGATCGGGTCGATGGCGACGTCGACGAGCGGGCCCTGGCCCGAGCCGATCCGCTCACCGGCGTAGATCATCGGGGACTCGTCCTTCTCGCCCTCGCCGATGACCACGACCCCGCGCATCGGGATGGTGCCCAGCACCGGTCGCATGGCGTCGGTGGCGGCGCCGTCCACCTCGTCGTCGTCGCCGCGACCCAGGAAGCGGGCACAGGCGATGGCCGCCGCCTCGGTCGCCCGGACCAGTTCCAGGGCCAGGATCCGGTCGTCGTCCAGGCTCGGGATCCTTGGCGTCGCCAGTTCCTCGTCCGGGTCGTGTCCCGGTCCGGCGGATGGCGCATCGAGCGAGTCGTCGACCGCGGCGTCGAGCGAGTCGTCCAGCATCGCGGACCCGTCCTTCCCTTAGGGAGTCCATCGTGCTCCGTCCGGTCGAGGTCCGGCCGGTCAGCGGTGCGGCGACAGTGTCGCCGATCGGGGCGCCGGATGCGCGGCCGGGTCGGTCAGCCGATCTTCATCCGGGTGGCCGCCTGCGACCGGGCCCGCTGCTCGGCCATCTTCTCGTCGAAATCGGCGCGCCAGTTCTCCGCCAGGGCGATCCCCTTGGCCCGCGCCTCCTCGGTGGACAGCTCGACCGGGAAGCCGAAGGTGTCGTAGAGGACGAACAGCTCGGCGCCGCCGATGCCGTCCTTGTACCCGCGCAGCTGCTTGATGCCTTTGTTCAGGGTCCGGCGGAACGCCTTCTCCTCCTTGACCAGCACGCCCACCACCGACTCGGCGCGCTGCGCCACCTCGGGGTAGTCCTGCGTGTACATGCCGGAGACGGTGGGGATGATCTCGGCGAAGAAGTTCTGCTGCAGGCCCAGGTCGAACGCGTACCGGATGGCCCGGCGGATCAGCCGGCGCATCACGTACCCCTGCTCCTTGTTGCTGGGCCGGACCCCGTCCACGGCCAGGAACGTCGCGCCGCGCAGGTGGTCGGCGATCACCCGCATGGCCACGGTGTCGGTGTCGTAGGAGCGACCCGAGAGCTCCTCCAGCTTGGCCACGATCGGCCAGAGCAAGTTGATCCGGAACACGTCCGGGCTGTCGATGGAGGCGGCCGCGATCCGGGCCAGCCCGCCGCCGAAGTCGACGTTGCGTCGGGGCAGCGGGGCGAACCCGGTCTCGGTGCGCACGTACTCCATGAACACCGAGTTGCCGATCTCCAGGTACCGGCCGCAATCGCAGTTCTGGTGGCAGTGCGCCCCGTAGGCCGGGTCGTGCTCGATCTGCGGGAACAGGTAGAACATCTCCGAGTCGGGTCCGCCCGGCTCGCCGACCGGCATGTCCTGCGCGTGGCCGCCCCGGCACCACCAGTTCTTGGACCCGTAGAAGGCGATCCGGGCGCCCTGGTTGCCGACCTCGCCGCCGTGCTCCTCGGTGTCCAGGTCGACCTGGTCGGCGGACACCCCGGCGGCGGTGAACAGCCGGGTCCAGATCGCCGCCGATTCGGTGTCCTTGGCGATGCCGTGCTCGGGGTCGCCGGAGAAGCAGCTGACGTAGATGCGGTTCGGATCCAGGCCGACCCGGTCGGTGAGGAACTCCCAGACCTGCGGCAGCTGCTCGGCCTTGAAGTAGTCGCCCAGGCTCCAGTTGCCGAGCATCTCGAAGAACGTGGTGTGCCGGTTGTCGCCGACCTCGTCGATGTCCTGCGCGCGCAAGCAGGTCTGGCTGTCGGTCAGCCGGGTGCCGGCGGGATGGTCGGCCCCCAGCAGGTAGGGCAGCAGCGGCTGCATGCCGCTGCCGGTGAACAGGGTCGTCGGGTCGTCGCGGGGGATCAGCGGCGCCCGCGGGATGACGACGTGCCCCCGTTCGACCATGAAGTCCAGGTAGATCCGGCGAATGTCATCGGCGTCCACCCTCGGATGATCACATACCGAGGGCGCTCGAGCAGGGTTGAAACCGGCGCGTTCGGGCGCCCGAATCGGGTGACCGATCAGCGCGCCGATCGATGCAGCCGGCGCAGCACCAACGCCAGCTGCAGGCGCAGCCGGCCCTGCGGGTCGTGCACCGACCAGCCCAGCAGGTGCTCGGCGTGGGTCAACCGCTCCTGCACCGTCGAATGGTGCACGGTCAAGGCGGTGGCGGCCGCCCGCAGGCTGGCCGTGGTCGCGATCGCATCCAGCGTCGCCAGCACCCACGGCGCCGCCGCGGCGGCGCGCTCCACCCGGCGCACGTCGGGCACCGGCTCGGTGCCCACGCCCACGGTGGCGGCCAGCAGGGCCAGACCGCCGAGGTCGGCGAAATCGACGATGCGCGGTCCCGGGTCCTGCTCGGTCCCGTCCGCGGTGAAACGCAGGGCCGTGCGCGCGTCGGCCCAGGACGACGGCAGGTCCAGGACGGCCACGGCCGGCCCCAGCCCGGCCCGGCCCGTCACGGCCGCCGACGCCCCGGCGGGCGGAACCGCGTGCACCGTGGCCGGGCCCCCGGGCCGCGCGAGCGCCCGCGCGCGGCCGTCCACGGGCAGTCCCAACCGGCGGGCCGCGTGCCGCCGCGCGTCCACCGGAGCGGCGGCGTCGACCACGGTTTCGACCAAGGCCGGGTCCGGACTGCTGGCGGCGGCTCGGCCCCGGGTCCGCTCCAGCGCACCGCGGGCCGCATTCCCGGCCCGTTCCAGCACCATCAGATCGACCGGGCCGGCCGGCCCGGGCCGCTCCAACCAGAGCGCGGACGGGCCATCGGCGGACAGCGGCCGGTGCAACCACTGCGGGTCCGGGGCGGACGAATCGTCCTGCCGGACGCCGCTGGCGGTCATCCGGATGCGGACCCGCCGCTCGTCATCGATCAGCCGGGCCGGGCAGCCGGCCAACACCGCGGCGCCGCGGACGATGGCCTCCAGGCCGGCGCGACCGTCGACCAGCCGATCGAAATAGGCGATGACCTGGACGGCCGCGCCCGCGTCGGGGTCGAGCGCGGCGAGCCGTCCGGCCAGTTCCTTCACCATCTCATCGTGCCCGGCGCGCCCCGACCCCGCACCGGTGACCGGATCAGAGGCCGAGCTGCCGGCGCAGCCAGCGCACCCGGGCCGCCTTGGCCTCCTGGGAGATGGCCGCCTGCGGGGCCAGGGTGTCGAAGCCGTGGAACCCGCCCGGCCAGACGTGCAGTTCGGCCACCCCACCGGCCTGCCAGATCCGGGTGGCGTAGGCGACGTCCTCGTCCCGGAACGTCTCGGCGCTGCCGACGTCGACGAAGGCCGGCGGCAGCCCGGACAGGTCGACGGCGCGGGCCGGGGCGGCGTAGGGGGAGACGTCGGGCCCGCCGCAGGCGTCGCCCAGCAACGCCGTCCACCCGGTGGTGTTGGCGGTGCTGTCCCAGACGCCCCGGCCGGCCATCTGCCGGCTGGAGGGGGTGTCGTTGCGGTCGTCGAGCATCGGGCACATCAGCACCTGCGCGGCCAGCGCCGGGCCGCGCCGATCCCGGGCCAGCAGGGCCAGCCCCGCGGCCAGCCCGCCGCCGGCGCTGGTGCCGGCGACGATGATCTGATCGGGGTCGATGCCCAGCTCGTCGGCGTGCTCGGCGGTCCACACCAGCCCCGCGTAGCAGTCCTCGATCGGAGCCGGGTCCGGATGCTCGGGGGCCAGCCGGTACTCGACGGAGACGACGACCAGGCCCAGTTCCAACGCCCAGTCGAGCAGATCCTCCAGCCCGGTCCGGCTGTTGCCGAGGATCATCCCGCCGCCGTGCGTGTGGTAGATCGCCGGCCGGCCGGTTCCGGCGTTCGCCGGCCGGCAGATGAGCAGTGAGATGTCCGGCTCGCCCACCGGACCGGGGACCTGGCGCTCCTCGATCGTGACGGCACCGTCCCGGGTGAGCTCGCTCAGCGGCACGTCCAGGACGGCCAACCCCTCGCGCATCGCCGGGATCATCTCCGGCAGGATCGCCGACGGCAGCATGTCGGCCACCAGCGTCAACGCGGCGGCCAGTTCCGGATCGAACGGGGGCGGCGGCCCGACCCGATCCTGCGAGGTGGATGCCGACTCGATCGTTGCGGTCATGGGCTCTCCCGACGTCAGGGCCACCCCGGTGTGGCCTGCGCCCCATCGTGGCCGGTGCGTCGGGCCGGCGGATCCAGCCAGGCGGCGGGCGTCCCCCGCCAGTTGGCGGGTCGGCCGACGCCGCCCCGCCGCCCCCGGCCCCGCCCCCCCGCTCCGGTGTTGATCATGGCGTTCTCTGCTGCACCGCCGGCGTGTCGTCGGCGTGTCGAGCAGAGATTGCCATGATCAACAAGAAATGGGGGGCGTAGGCGCCTTACCCGGACAGGCCGCCCAGGGCGGCGAGCAGGCTGGCCTCGACCCGCTCGCGGTCCACGCCGAGCCCGGCGAGTACCCCGGACCCGCCCTCGAACTCGAGCAGGGCCAGCAGGACGTGTTCGGTGCCGATGTAGTTGTGGCCCAGCCGCAACGCCTCGCGGAAGGTCAGCTGCAGCACCTTCTGGGCAGTGGCGTCGTAGGGGATGGGGTCGGGCGACGGGCCCGGCCCCGCGGGCAGGACGGCGACCGTGGCCGCGCGGATCCGATCGGCGGACAGGCCCTGCTCGGCCAGTGCCTTCATGGCCAGGCCGGCCGGCTCGGACAGCAGTCCGAGCAGCAGATGCTCGGGCCGGACCTGATCGTCGCCCCGCTCCCGTGACTCGCTCTGCGCGGCCACGATCGTGTTGCGGGCCCGCGGGGTGAAGGCCTCGAACCCCTGCTGCGGGTCCAGGGACGGGGCGCGGGGGACGAACCGCTTCTGCGCGGCCTGTTTGGTCACCCCCATGCTCGCCCCGATCTGGGTCCACGAGGCCCCGGACCGGCGGGCCTGATCGACGAAATGGCCGATGAGGTGGTCGGCCAGGGAGCCCAGGTGATCGGCGGCGAGGACGGCGTCGGTGAGCTGCTCCAGCGGGTCGGTGTGGACCGCGGTGATGGCGTTGATGAGGTCGTCCAGTCGCGGCTGCGCGGGGGTAAAGGCGGAATCCGTCATGCGTCAACCCTAGGTTGACGACGCACGAGCGTCAACCCTGTGTTGACGCAGGGTGGGACTGAGTGCCAGTGAATGAGACTGAGTGTGATGTAAGCCGCGACTCGGTCCACGGCGGCGGTGGCCGCCCTATGATCCGGCCATGAGCGAGCTCAACGACCAGAGCCCGCTGCGGCTGGCCGCCGGTGACGTGGATGCCCACGACTGGGAACAGGCCGCCGCGGCCGTGCTGACCCGGCTCAAGCGCGCCCCCGAACGCCCGGCCGACGTGTGGCCGGCCCTGTCCCGATCGACGATCGAGGGCGTACCAATCCCGGCCCTGGGGACCGCCCAGCGGTCGGCCGGGCGCGTGCTGCCGGTCGAGTTGCCCGTCCGCGACGGCGCCTGGGACGTGCGAGCCGCGGTGTTCGACGCCGACCCGGCGGCCGCCGCCGGCGCCGCCCTGGACGAACTGGAGAACGGCGCCACCTCGCTCTGGCTCACCCTGAGCGAATCGGGCCTGACCCCCGACGCCCTGCCGGCCGCACTGGCCCCGGTGCGGTTGGACTGGGCGCCGGTCGTCGTCGGCGCCGGCCCGGGAGTCAGCGAGCGGGCCGGCGCCCACGCCCTGGCCGCGGCGCTGCGGGCGGCCGCCGGGCCAGCGGCCGTCGGCACCAACCTGGGTGCCGACCCGGTCGGCCGGGCCGTGCGGGCGAGTGGTGAGGGCGGCGAACCCGACGAGATCGCTGCCGTCATCGCCGAGATCGCCGGTCTGGCCACCGACCTGGAGGTGCTCGGGTTCGTCGTGGACGGCACCGTCGCCCACGATCACGGGGCGGGCGAGGCGGCCGAACTGGGCTACGCGATGGCCGCCGGCGTACACCTCCTGCGGGCGTTGACCGCGCACGGACTCGATCTGGCGGCCGCGCTGCGCCTGCTGGAATTCCGGCTGGCCGTCACCGACGACCAGTTCGCCTCGATCGCCAAGCTGCGGGCCGCCCGGGTGCTGTGGGCCCGGGTCGCCCAGCTGGTCGGCGCCCCCGCGGGCATGCGGATCCACGCCGTGACCTCGCGCCCGATGACTACCCGATACGACCCGTGGGTCAACCTGCTGCGCACCACGGTGGCCGCCTTCGCCGCCGGGGTCGGGGGAGCGGACGCGATCACCGCGCTGCCGTTCGACCTGCGGCTGGGCGTGCCGGACGCGTTCGGCCGGCGGCTGGCCCGCAACATCGGCGCGCTCCTGATCGAGGAGTCGCACGTGGCCGCCGTGACCGATCCGGCGGCCGGCGCCTATGCGGTGGAGGCGCTGACCGCCGACCTGGCCGACGCCTCCTGGGCCCGGTTCCAGGCGATCGAGCGGGCCGGCGGGGTACTCGGCGCCCTGACCGACGGGTCGCTGACCGGAGGCTGGGCGCAGACCGCGGCCCGGCGCCGGGAGCGGATCGCCCGCCGCCGGCTGCCGATCACCGGGGTGAGCGAGTTCCCGAACCCCGGCGAGGCGCTGCCGGTCCGCCCGCCGTGGCCGGCGCCGCCCGAGACGCAAGCCTGGGCGGCCGATTTCGAGCAGCTGCGGGACGCCCCCGCGCACACCCCGGTGTTCCTGGCCACCCTGGGCCCGGTAGCCGAGCACGCCGCCCGGGCCGGGTTCGTCACCAACCTGCTGGCCGCCGGCGGGGTGCCGGTCCGGTCGGCCGGCCGCACGCAGGGCCCGGCCGACCTGGCCGCCGCCTGGCAGGGTGAGCCGGTGGTCGTGGTGGCCGGCGCCGACCCGACCTACGCGGTCTGGGGGGCCGACGCGGTCGCCGCGCTGCGGGCGGCCGGGGCGCGCACCGTCATCCTGGCCGGCGCCCCGCCGGCCGAACTGGCTTCCCTGGTCGACGACCACGTCGCCGCCGGCCAGGACGCGATCGACTTCCTGCGGCGGCTGCGCGCCGCGCTCCCGACCGAGGTGGTGGCCCGATGAGCGTGCCGGACAGTTTCGCCGACCTGCCGCTGCGGGACCCGTCGGCCCCGGCCCCGGTCTCTGGGCCGGCCCCGGCCGAGGCAGCCGGATCCTGGCTGTCTCCCGAGGGCATCGCGATCAAGACCCGGTACACCGCCGCGGATCTGGCTGGCCTGGACGCGCTGGACACCTACCCGGGGCTGCCCCCGTTCCTGCGCGGCCCGTACCCGACGATGTACACCACCCAGCCGTGGACCATCCGCCAGTACGCGGGCTTTTCCACCGCCGCCGAGTCCAACGCGTTCTACCGGCGCAACCTGGCCGCCGGGCAGAAGGGCCTGTCGGTCGCGTTCGACCTGGCCACCCACCGCGGCTACGACTCGGACCATCCCCGGGTCGCCGGTGACGTCGGGATGGCCGGCGTGGCCATCGATTCGATCTACGACATGCGGCAGCTGTTCGATCACATCCCGCTGGGTTCGATCAGCGTGTCCATGACGATGAACGGCGCGGTGCTGCCGGTGCTGGCGCTGTACATCGTGGCCGCCGAGGAACAGGGGGTGCCGCCGGAGCAACTGGCCGGGACCATCCAGAACGACATCCTCAAGGAGTTCATGGTCCGCAACACCTACATCTACCCGCCGGCCGCGTCGATGCGGATCATCTCCGACATCTTCACCTACACCGCGGCGAAGATGCCCAAGTTCAACTCGATCTCGATCTCCGGCTACCACATGCAGGAGGCCGGCGCGACGGCCGACCTGGAGCTGGCCTACACGCTGGCCGACGGCCTGGAGTACCTGCGGACCGGGGTGGCCGCCGGGTTGGACGTGGACCGCTTCGCCCCGCGGCTGAGCTTCTTCTGGGCGATCGGCATGAACTTCTTCATGGAGATCGCCAAGATGCGGGCGGCTCGGGCGATCTGGTGCCAACTGGTCGCCGGGCTCGGCGCGAAGAACCCGAAATCGCTGCCCCTGCGCACCCATTCGCAGACCTCCGGCTGGTCGCTGACCGCCCAGGACCCGTTCAACAACGTGGCCCGCACCTGCATCGAGGCGATGGCCGCGACCCAGGGCCACACCCAGTCGCTGCACACCAACGCGCTGGACGAGGCGATCGCGCTGCCCACCGACTTCTCCGCCCGGATCGCCCGCAACACCCAGCTGCTGCTGCAGCAGGAATCCGGCACCACCGCCACGATCGATCCGTGGGGCGGCTCGTACTACGTGGAGAAGCTGACCCACGACCTGGCCGACCGGGCCTGGCAGCACATCCGCGAGGTCGAGGACGCCGGCGGCATGGCCAAGGCGATCGAGGCCGGCATCCCCAAGCTGCGGATCGAGGAGGCCGCCGCCCGCACCCAGGCCCGGATCGACTCGGGTCACCAGGCGGTCATCGGCGTCAACCGCTACCGGGTGGACGACCAGCCGCCACTGGACGTGCTCAGGGTGGACAACACCGCCGTCCGCGCCGCCCAGATCGAGCAACTGCGCCGGTTGCGGGCCGAGCGGGACGAGCCGGCCGTGACCGCAGCGCTGGCGGCGCTGACCAACGCCGCCGGGGCCGAACCGGTGCGCGGCGACCTGGCCCACAACCTGCTCGCGCTGGCCGTCGACGCGGCCCGGGCCAAGGCCACCGTCGGGGAGATCTCCGCGGCGCTGGAGCAGGTCTGGGGCCGGCACACCGCCCACATCCGTACGATCACCGGCGTGTACCGGGCCGAGGCGGGTGACTCACCCTTGGTCGCGCAGGTGCTCGCGGCGACCGAGCGATTCGCGCAGGCCGAGGGGCGGCGGCCGCGCATCCTGGTCGCCAAGATGGGGCAGGACGGCCACGACCGCGGGCAGAAGGTGATCGTCTCGGCCTTCTCCGACCTGGGGTTCGACGTCGACGTCGGCCCGCTGTTCTCCACGCCGGCCGAGGTCGCGCAGCAGGCTGTCGACAACGACGTGCACGTGGTCGGGGTCAACTCGCTGGCCGCCGGCCACCTGACCCTGGTCCCGGCCCTGCGGGACGCGCTGGCCGAGCTGGGCCGGCCCGACATCATGATCGTGGTGGGCGGCGTCATCCCCCCGGCCGACGTGCCCACGTTGCGGGAGATGGGCGCGGCGGCGGTGTTCGGCCCCGGCACGGTCATCGCCGAGGCCGCGCTCGACCTGTTGGATCAACTCTCGACGGCGCTGGCGCACTGATTCAGGTCGAGCCCGGTAGCGGACGGAAGCTGTCCGCTACCGGGCCTAGCGTGGGTCAGGTCAAGTCCCGACGTCGGAAGGCACCGAGATGACCGGCCCCGAGCCCACCCCCGCGCCCACTCCCGCGCCATTGAGCCAGGAGCGCCAGGACCTGCTGGAGTCGCTGCAGACCCAGCGTCACTTCCTCACGGTGACGGTGGCCAACCTGACCGACGAGCAGGCCCGGCTGACCCCGACGGTCAGCGCGCTGTCCCTGGGTGGGCTGATCAAGCACGTCAGCCTGACCGAGCAGAGCTGGTACGCGTTCGCGACCGGCACCCCGGAGGCCATGGCCGGTGACCCGCAGGAGTGGATGCAGGCCTTCGTCATGGGCCCGCAGGAGACCCTGGCCGATCTGCTCGACCGGTACGAGCAGATCGCCGCCCGGACCGACGAGCTGGCCGCCACCGCCGACCTGGACGTGGCCTACCCGTTGCCGCCGGCGCCCTGGTTCGCGCCCGGGGCGACCCGCTCGGTGCGCCGGGTGCTCATGCACATCGTCGCCGAGACGGCCCAGCACTGCGGGCACGCCGACATCATCCGGGAGTCGATTGACGGTCAGAAGACGATGGGCTGATTCCGGCCGCCGCCGGCTCCGGCTGCTCCTTGGCGAGCGCCTGGGCCTCGGCGTTGTTGGTGTAGTCGGCGATCTCCCGCTGGAGCAGGCGGCGGACCTTGGGTTGCTGGGACAACGCGACCGCGAACACGGTCAGCAGGATCCACATCGTGACGCAGGAGAAGACCAGCAGCACCAGGGGCAGCCACTGCTCGCCCAGCTTGGCGGCCAGGTCGCGGGCCGCGAAGGCCCGCCAGATCAGCATGATGTTGACCAGGTAGCCGACCAGGTAGGAGACGGCGAAGGCGATCAGGAACTGCTTGAGGCTGCCGGACTGCTTGCGTTTGAGCAGCGGCTCGTCCCGGCTGGGCACTGCGATGGAGACGATGTTGCCCACGCCCAGCCACAGCAGGATGAAGCAGACCGTGAGCACCAGGGCGTTGACGAACCGGTTCCAGTCCCCGGCGCCGATGGCGATGAGCAGGCTGATCACGAACCCGATCGGCGCCACCAGGCAGAGCAGGGCCAGGTTCTTGATCACCAGCAGGTGCCACAGCCGCTGGCCGGTGTCCAGCGCGGCCCGCACCCGCATGGCGTCGAACGAGAGCGCGTTGATGCAGACGGACCCGCCCATCACCACCGAGAGCACGAACAGGCCCAGGAACGGCAACCACTGCCGGTCCTGGTCCCAGTCGAACAGCCGGATCCAGCCCAGGTAGAGCAATCCCAGCGCCAGGGCGATGCCCAGGCTCTTCATCGTCGACCGGGGCTTGCGCGCGATGATGTAGCGGATCTCGCCGGCCAGGCCGCCGGCCAGTGCCGGGCCGTGCCGGCTGACCGGGTTGCGCCCGGCCAGCGGGACATGGCCGTCGATCGCCGCGGCGTCGGCCGCGTCCTCACCCGCCTCGATACGGGCCAGCCGGGCCTGCAGCACCGCCAGGGCGGCGTCGGTCAGCGCGATCCGGGCCACGCCGACGGCGGCGACCGCGTCGGCCTCGGCCCGCGCGGCCGCCGCGTGGGTCACAGTCGTGTCGTCCTCGCCGGTGACCGGCGGCTGGGCGCCCAAATCCAGGTAGTTCTGCCGGAGCTGGGCCCAGCGGGGCGAGAGCCGGTCCGGATTCTGATCCAGGCGCACGGCCGCGCGCTGCTCCTCGGCCGCCTTGCGGACCCGCCGGATCGTCGCCTCGACGTCCGCGCGGTCCTTCCATTTGGCGGCCAGGGCTGCGCGCTCGGCCGCGGCGGCCCGTTCGACCAGTTCGGTCAGGTCATCGACTGCGGCCATGCGATCTCCCGGGTCCCGCGCACGCTGGGGTCGGCCAGCTTCCACCACGATCCAGGATCGGGCACCGGGGCCGGATCCGGCATCATCCGCGCCGTAGTACGCACTGGGTGGCCCCGGGCGCGGCCGTAGGGTCGGGGGTATGCCCCTTGCTCTGGTCACCGGCGCCACGTCGGGAATCGGCTCCGCCTTCGCCCGCCACCTGGCCGCGCAGGGCTACGCGCTCGTGCTGGTCGCCCGCGACGGCACCCGGCTCGCCCAGCGCAAGGCCGAGCTGGAACGGGCGGGCGCGCCCGCGGTGGACACGATCACCGCCGACCTGACCGACCCCGATCAGCGGGCGCTGGTCACCGCCCGGCTGACCGCCGCGATCGACCCGGTGGACCTGCTGATCAACAACGCGGGGAGCACGCTGGGGGTGGAATTCCTGCAGGCCGAGCCGGCCGACCTGCAGCGCCAGGTGGAACTGAACTCGGTCGCGGTGATGCTGCTGATGCACGCGGCCCTGCCCGGGATGATCGCGCGCGGTCACGGCGGCATCATCAATGTCGCCTCGACGGCCGGGCTGGTGCCGGGCCGCGGATCGACCTACGGGGCGTCGAAGGCGTTCTTGGTGTCGTTGAGCGAGGCGATGGCCATGGCCGTCAAGGGCACCGGGGTGCGGGTGCAGGCGCTGTGCCCGGGGTTCGTGCGGACCGAGTTCCACGAGCGGGCCCGGATCGACATGTCGCGGACGCCGGGCTGGGCCTACGTCGACATCGACACGCTGGTGCGGACCTCGTTGGCCGACCTGCGGCACAACCGGGTGCTGAGCATCCCCGGGCCGCTGTACAAGGCGGTCTACGGGCTGACCAAGGTGTTGCCTCGGTCGCTGGTGCGGGTGGCGGCGTCGCGGGTCAACTCACGCGGTCGCACCTGAGTCCCGGGGCACCGAATTCTTCCGCAGACGCTACGGGCGGCGCTCCTCCCGGATGGTCAGGGAGGACGCCGCCCGTCAGCGTGCGCAGCGATCAGGAACCGAAGACGTCCTTGGCCGCGTCCTTGGTGTGGTCGCCGGCCTGCTTGACGTTCGCCTCGGCCTGCTCGGCCTGGCCCTTGGCTTCCAGCGACTCGTTGCCGGTCAGCTTGCCGGTGGCTTCCTTGACCTTGCCGACGGCTTCTTCGGCCCCGTGCTTGATCTTGTCACCCATGCTCATGGTTGCCCAACCTCCAGTTGCCCGATCCCGTCCGGTCGACGGCGCCCCGTTGATCGGAAGCGCACTGCGCTGATACCCGCCAGCGGTATCGCCTAAACAGTTAGCTTTGCGAGGTTTTCTGGTGAACCGCGGTTTGCCTTCCGGTGGCACCGGGTACCGCGCCTGGCGACAGGGGTTCGCCCGAACCCCGGGATTGGGAGTCGACGTCATGGCCTTGGTGCTCTGGATTCTGGCGGTGATCCTGGTGGTCAGCGGGATCTTCGCCCTGTTCCGCAAGCAGATCCTGTGGGGCATCGTGCTGATCGTGGTCGGCCTGCTGGTCGGCCCCGGCGGGGTGAGCATCTTCACCTGAGCCCGTTCCCAGGGTGCGGACGTCACCGGGATCGGCTGTGACAGGCTGATCCGGTGACCGACGCACCTGCCGATTCCGCTCCCGTGCCCGATCCCGCCCGCAAGGCTCGGCTGGCCGAACTGGTCGGCCGGCTGGCCGTGGTGCACGGCAAGGTGACGCTGTCCTCCGGACGCGAGGCCGAGTACTACGTGGATCTGCGCCGGGCCACCTTGCATCACGAGGCGTCCCCGTTGATCGGGGGGCTGTTGCGCGAACTGACCGCGGACTGGTCGTTCGACGCCGTGGGCGGCCTCACCCTGGGCGCCGACCCGGTGGCCACCGCCGTCCTGCACGCCCCCGGGCGACCCATCGACGCGTTCGTCGTGCGCAAGGCGGCCAAGGCCCACGGCATGCAACGGCAGGTCGAAGGACCGGATGTCCGTGGCCGCCGCGTCCTGGTCGTCGAGGACACCACCACCACCGGCAACTCGCCGATGACCGCCGTCGAGGCGCTGCGCGAGGTGGGCGCCGAGGTCGTCGGCGTGGCCACCATCGTCGACCGGCAGACCGGCGCCGACGAGGTGTTCGCCCGGGCCGGCCTGCCGTACCGGTACCTGCTCGGGTTGGACGATCTCGGCCTGCCACCGATGTGACGGCCGAGGTGACCGGGGCGACGCCCGGCGACGAACCGGGCCCGACCGAATGGGCCACTGCCCAGGTCGGGGTGGGCCCGCATCCGGAGCCCTGGCCGGCCGATCCCCGGTTCGACCCCGAACTGCTGGCCCAGGGTGACACCCGCAACGTGGTCGACCACTACCGGTACTGGCGCCGGGAGGCCATCGTCGCCGACCTGGACCGGCGGCGGCATCCGCTGCACGTGGCGATCGAGAACTTCGCCCACGACGCCAACATCGGCACCGTGGTCCGCACGGCCAACGCGTTCGCGGCGCGCGCCGTGCACATCGTGGGCCGGCGCCGGTGGAATCGGCGCGGGGCCATGGTCACCGACCGCTACCAGCACCTGAATCATCATCCCGACGTGGCCTCGCTGCTCGCCTTCGCCGGCGCCGCCGGGCTGACCGTGGTCGCGGTGGACAACCTGCCCGGCTCGGTGCCGGTAGAGACCGCGGAGCTGCCACGGGACTGCCTGTTGCTGTTCGGCGGCGAATCGGCCGGGCTCAGCGAGCAAGCCCGTGCGGGTGCCGCGGCGACCGTGTCGATCGCGCAATTCGGTTCGACCCGGTCGATCAACGTGGGGGTCGCGGCCGGGATCGCCATGCACGCGTGGATCCGTCGGCACGCCGACCTGAGCAACGCCTGGTGACCCTGACGCGTCCACCGCGCATATAGGTTCGTCAGATGGAGGTCGAGTTGAGCACGATTCAGAGCACCACGCCCTGGGTGCTCATCGGCATCGCCGTCGTCGCGGTCGTGCTGGCCATCGTCATCAAGAAGATCGTCGGCAAGATCATCGTGCTGGTGCTGGCCGCCGTGCTCATCTTCGTGGGCTACCAGCAGCGCCAGCACGTCATCGACTTCGCCAACGGGGTGAAGGACGATGCCTGCGGCCAGTCGGTGACGTTCCTGGGTGTGGACGTGGCGTTGCCGGCCGACTGGTGCACGACGGACTGACTCGGCCGCTGCGCTCGGCCCGAATCGGCCGAGCGGTTCAGTCGGTGGCGGGCTGCTCGACTACCGGCGGCACCGGGGCGCCGCCCTCGGCCGCGGCCCGCTTCTCCCGCCGCCGGACGACCCAGTGCGCGACCGCCGGGAATGCGCTGGCGCAGATCACGATGACCACGGCGGCGATCACGATCAGGTCCAGGTTCTCCCGGATGAAGCCGATCTGACCGAGGAAGTACCCGGCGATGGTCACGCTGGCGATCCACAGGACGCCGCCGATCGCGGAGTACAGCGTGTAGATCTTGGCGTTCATCTTGGACGCACCGGCCATGACGGTGGCGACCGTCCGCACGACCGGCACGAACCGGGCCAGCACGATGGTGATCTTGCCGTACTTCTCGAAGAAGGCGGCCGACTTCTCGATGTACTCGCGTTTGAGCAGCTTGGCGTTCGGCCGGTTGAACACCGGCGGGCCGATCTTGTACCCGATCCAGTACCCGACCATGTTGCCGACGAAGGCGGCCAGCGAGACCAGGGCGATGAACAGGCCGAGGTTGATGTTGATCGCGCCGCTGGCGATGAACAGGCCGGAGACGAACAGCAGCGTGTCACCGGGGAGGAAGAAGCCGAGCAGGATGCCGCATTCGGCGAAGATGATCAGCATGATGCCGAGCACGGCCCAGGCACCCATATTGGTGATCAGGTTTTCCGGACTGAGCCAACCGGGCAGGAGCGCGAGGTAGGTGGTCGTCACAATTCTCCAGGGTACGGGCCGTCGGATCGAATTCCTGTGTGAAATCTGAGCGCGCGAACGCGTCAGGCCCGGCCGGCGGCGGCCGGTGCACCGGATACATCCGATCCGGTCGATCCTCGGACAGACGCCCGGCGCACCCCGGTGGTTGCTCCCGGCCGGCGACAGCCGGTGACGGCCGGCCGACCAAGGATTACCGTCGGGGGATGAACGCACCTGCGACGTCCGCGGCGCCGGCGGCGGTCGGACACTCCGGCGACCACGCGGCGCTGATCCAGACCCTGCACGCGATCGTCGGCCCCGACCAGCTCAAGACCGATCCGGACATCACGGCGGCCTACAGCCGCGACATGATGCCGCTGGCCCCGTCCGGCATTCCGCTGGCCGTCGTGTTCCCGTCCGACACCGCGCAGGTCAGCGCGATCGTGCGCGCGTGTGCGGCGGCCGGCGTGCCGATCGTGCCGCGCGGCGCCGGGTCCGGGCTGACCGGTGCGGCGAACGCGGTCGACGGCGCGGTCAGCGTCGTGATGACCAGGATGAACCGGATCCTGGAGATCGACGAGGGCAACCGGCTCGCGGTTGTCCAACCGGGCGTGGTCAACCTGGACTTTCGCACCGAGGTCGAATCCCGCGGGCTGTTCTACGCGCCGGACCCCTCGTCCTACGACTGGTGCACGATCGGCGGGAACCTGAACACCAACGCCGGCGGTCTGTGCTGCGTGAAGTACGGGGTCACCACCGACGCGGTGCTCGGGCTGGAGGTGGTGCTGGCCTCCGGCGAGGTGCTGCGCACCGGCCGGCGGACGGTCAAGGGCGTCGCCGGGTACGACCTGACCAAGCTGATCGTGGGCTCCGAGGGCACCCTGGGCATCATCACCGAGGCCACGCTGGCCCTGCGGCCCAAGCCGGCGGCGCCGTGCACGATGGTCGCCGCCTTCGCCGACACCGAGAGCGCCGGGGCCGCGGTGTCGGCCGCCATCCGCGCCGGCCTGGTGCCCTCGCTGATGGAGATCATGGACGCCACCTGTATCGAGGCCGTCGAGGCCTACACCGGATCGAGCATCCTGGGCGAGGGCCCGACGCCGGCGGCGATCCTGATCGGCCAGTCCGACGCCGGCCCCGGCACCGCCCGGTCGGAGATGGACCGGCTGGAGCAGGCCTGTGAAGGTGCCGGCGCCGTCTTCACCTACGTCACCGACGACCT